>JBCBBB010000173.1:0-3425 GCA_038532095.1 Pseudomonadota bacterium | reverse complement strand
CGCACGCGCATTTGTCCTTTGACACGATCGAAAGTGGCTCTTGGTGGACCAGCAACCTGAACCCGGGATCGGTGAATTGCCCGGTGGTGGTCAGTAGCGTGGCACTAAAAGCCTTGTCCGAAGCCCATCGTGACGCGCTTTTGTCCTCGGTTGATGCAGCGCTGGACCACTACGTCGATTACTACAACAACAACACGATGTCCGAATGGGAACCTGCACTGTCCGAGCGCGGCATCGCAGTCCTCACCTTGCGCGAGGACATCATTGCCGACATTCGCAACGAAGTTGCCGCACCGGCAGCAGCCGCATGGATTGCCGAGCATTCGGCACGCGGCCTGCCAGTGCAAGAGATCTATGACATCGTCATCGAAACCCTCGAAGGCGGCAGTTAGAACCGCCAAGGGCTGCTTGGCCGCACTGACACGTTCTCTTACTCCCGCGCACGTGTCGGTGCGGTGTTCTCTGGCTCCTTGTGTTTTTCCCAGCTAGGCTCTGCGTCAATACGCAGAGGGCACATGTCAAATTGGGAAGTCTTTGCGATCCGATACGCGGATCAGACGAACCGCACGCGGGCGCGGGCCTTCCTCATGGATGACAACCACAACGCGCCCTACCCGATCGATTTCTACATCTGGCTTTTGCGCAGAGGCGACGAACTGATCCTTGTCGATACCGGTTTCGACGGGCCGGAGGCGCGTGCGCGAGGGTTTGAACTCCGTCAGGAAATCGGCCCAGCGCTTGCGCCCTTCGGCATCACACCCGAAGACATCACCAAGCTGATCGTCACCCATCTGCATTTCGACCATGCGGGTGGCTTGCACCTTTTCCCGAATGCGACGCTTTTCATGCAAGCCGCCGAGATGGCCTATGCCACAGGGCCTTGCATGTGCCACGACACGCTGCGCGCGCCTTACACGGGCATCCATATCTGCGAAGCGGTGATGCGGCTTTACAGCGGCAAGCTGGTCTTCTTCGAAGGTGACGCGGAGATCGCCGACGGCGTGACGGTTCATGCTATCGGGGGGCACTCGCGCGGGCTTCAGGCGGTGCGTGTGCGGACAGAGGCTGGTTGGCTGGTCCTTGCGTCGGACGCTGCGCATTTTTACGAGAATTTTGAGCGCCGCGTGCCCTTCCCGCTTGTTGTCGATGTTGAGGAAATGCTGCGCGGCTTTGATACGCTTCGTCGACTGGCCTCCACGCCCGAGTTGATCATACCCGGGCACGATCCGCTCGTCCGTAGCTTCTTCCCCAGCGATATCGGACATGAAATCTGGCGGCTGGATCGTGGACGGTTGCCGAGCGCTTAACGCACACGCCTGTCGGGTCAGTACAATCCGCCTGCGGAAATCTCGTTCGCGGTCGCCTGTCGTGGGATTTCGACCAGCTCACCCTGCCCGTTCTCGACGACTTGCGGCTGGCGGCCCAGTTCGGCATCCGTGAACATGGGCAGGTTGGCGCCCATGGCAAAACCACCGTCAAAGGCGATGCCGAAGACAGGCTCCTCGCCTTCCCGGAAATATTCAGCCACCACGCTGTCGCCTTTCGCATAGTCCGGCAGGCGGGCGCCGTTGAAGCGGTCGATATTGATGAAGCGGCCACCGGGCGGAATGGCAAAACGGCCGCCGCCGTATTTCTCAACCGCCTTTTGCATGAACTTCTGAAACACGGGGCCACACATGCCGCCACCCGAGGCACCACGCCCCAGCGACTTTGGTTGGTCATAACCGATGTAGCACCCCGCCGCGATGGTCGAAGTGAACCCCACGAACCAGACATCGCGCGCGTCATTCGTCGTGCCTGTTTTGCCCGCCGTCGGCACCGTCAGGTTGACCGTTTTCGAGGCCGTGCCGCGATCCACCACACCGCGCATCATTGATGTAAGCTGGTAGGCCGTGATCGGGTTCATCACACGTTTGCGGTCCGACGTGATCTTCGGGAGGGCCCCCGGCAGCACTTCTCGGGTCAGACCTTCGTCGAAACTGCGTTGATCATGGCGATAGACCGTCGTTCCCCAGCGGTCCTGAACTCGGTCGATCAGCGTGGGCTCCACGCGTTCACCGCCATTGGCGAACATCGCATAAGCCGACACCATGCGGTAAAGCGAGGTTTCCTGGCTTCCAAGTGAGTTGGCCAGGAACGGGTCCATGCGGTCATACACTCCGAAGCGCTCCGCATAGCCCGCAACCGTGTGGATACCCACTTCTTCTGCAAGGCGGACGGTCATCAGGTTCCGCGAGCGTTCAATGCCGGTGCGCAAGGGCGTTGGACCATAGAACTGGTTCGACGCGTTCTTTGGACGCCAGACTTCGCCACCCGGCAAGGAGACTTCAATCGGTGCATCGATCACGATCGTGGCCGGCGTAAACCCACTGTCGAGCGCTGCGGCATAAACAAAGGGCTTGAAGGACGATCCCGGCTGCCTGCGCCCTTGCGTTGCGCGGTTGAAGTTGGACACCTGGTAGGAAAACCCGCCCTGCATCGCCAGAACCCGCCCGGTATTCACGTCCATGGCCATAAAGCCGCCCTGGACACCGGGAACTTGACGGAGCGAGAAGACGGGGTCCGATGCCTCACCCCCTTCGTAGCGGACATGGATGACGTCGCCGACCTTCAGGATATCACCGGCTACGCGTGCGCCGTTCACCCAACGCAGGTCTTCCGGCGTGATCCAGTGGCCGTCGACGCCGTCATCCCAGTTTTCGACACCAATACGGGCCGAGGAACTGCCGACCTCAAGAACAACCGCCGGGTACCAGTCTTCCACATCGCGGGCGAGCTTCGGTGTGCTGCGCAATGCTACGCGCCAGGCCGCTTCACCGTCTACGTCGCCTTGCAGGTTCTCCGGCGCAATCTCCGCCGCCGGACCCAGCCACTCGCCCTTTTGGCGGTCAAAAGCTTCAAGTGCATCGCGCAATGCAGCGGCCGCAATTGCTTGCATCTCGGCATCCACTGTCGCGCGCACGGTCAGGCCTGCTGCTTCAAACGCATCGGCGCCAAACTCGCGTGTGACCTGACGGCCGATTTCTTCGCTGACATAGTCGCGGTCTGGCAGTGCGGTCCGGAACCCTTCACGATCCCCGGCTTGTACGGTCAACAGGGGTGACACACGCGCCGTCTCATAGATTTCGCCGTCGATATAGCCGTTTTCGAGCATCTCCTCCAAAACGAAGTTGCGCCGTTCCAGGGCGCGTCGTTCCTGCCGGACCGGGTGATAATACGAGGGCGCCTTGGGAAGGACGGCAAGGTATGCCGCTTCTTCCACAGTCAACTCACCGAGCTGCTTGTTAAAATAGGTCTGGGCGGCTGCGGCGACACCGTAGGAGTTCTGACCAAGAAAGATCTCGTTCAAATAAATCTCAAGGATCTTCTTGCGCCCGATGGTGTTCACCATCCGGTTGGCCAGGATCACTTCCTTGATCTTCCGT
>JBCBBB010000172.1:0-4234 GCA_038532095.1 Pseudomonadota bacterium | reverse complement strand
GAGATCCCCGGTCGCCTGCCCGGCCCAGAGGCTCGAGCCCGTGAGACCGCCGAAGATTCGTATCAATATGTTGGATACGGACTACGCCAAAATGATAGGCGGTGAGCTAATTGCAAAAGAGCGTAGGGGGCCGTGAATTTTCACGCCTTCGGCTCGCTCTTCCGCGATTATCTCGGCGTGCCTCAGGCGCTGTATTTCGATGGCAATATCTCTCGGCTCTACGCGCCTGATCTCAACCGCAACGATCTTGGATTTCCGATGGGGCCGATTGTGGGCGTCGTCTCATCCAATTGAGCCGGGATGATTGACGCCAACTGGCGGGATTGATAGCCCCCGGGCGCATGCGAATTCAGGAATTTGACAAAGATGGCACGCAAGCGCAAAGGCCGCGATATCTCAGGTTGGTTGGTGGTGGATAAGCCCGCCGGCGTCACCTCCACGTCCGTGGTGAACAAGGTGCGTTGGGCATTGAAGGCCCGCAAGGCGGGGCATGCCGGCACCCTTGATCCGGCGGCGACGGGCGTCTTGGCGGTGGCTTTGGGGGAGGCGACAAAAACGGTGCCCTATGTGACAGATGCGCTCAAGGCCTATGCGTTTTCTGTGCGGTTTGGACAGCGCACAAATACCGATGATGCCGAAGGCGAGGTTATTGCCTCGTCTGATCTGCGACCTTCTGAGGATGCGGTGAAAGACGCACTGGCGCAGTTTCTGGGCGATATTGAGCAGGTGCCGCCGCAATTCTCTGCCGTTAAGATTGATGGCGAACGGGCCTATAAACGCGCGCGCGACGGCGAAGAGATGGAGCTCGCCGCGCGGCCGTTATGGGTCGAGGAGCTGTTGCTCACTGACCGGCCGGATGACGACCACGTCACCCTCGAAATGGTCTGTGGCAAGGGCGGTTATGTTCGCTCCATCGCCCGCGATCTGGGTGAGGCGCTCGGGTGTCATGGACATGTGGCCTGGCTTCGACGCACGTGGTCGGGGCCATTTCGAGCGGAGGATGGACTGAGCATGGACGAGGTCGCTGAGATGGCACAAAGCCCAGAGCTGGATGATCATGTTTTGCCGCTGGAGCTGGGTTTGGAAGATCTGCCGCAAGTGCGATGCTCGCAAGAGGCAGCGGCCCGCTTGCGCAATGGCAATGCGGCGCCGGTCGTGGCCCATGACATTGAGTTTGGGGCAGAATGCTGGGCCAGCTGCGATGGACAGCCCGTTGCCATCGGCCAGTTCCGCGCTGGATCGATGGATCCCACCCGCGTGTTTAATCTTGAGGGCGCATCGTGACCGAGCCGGAGACGCGCCATGACCCGGGCGGGAAGGTCAAGATCAAGCTGCCCGATGGTGTAATCGGCGGAGCAAGGTTCTCAGAATGTGGGCGATACCGTCAGGCGTTGACGCGCGATTGGACGCCACAGGGCAGCACGGCCAAAACCGTCTTGTTTGTTGGCATGAACCCCTCTGTCGCTGCGGCAGATGTGTCTGACCCCACCTGTCATCGAGAGCTGATGTTTGCGCGGGATTGGGGGTTCACGCGGTACCTGAAGGGCAATGTGCTGGATTGGCGGGCGACATCCCCCAAAGACATTCCAGCCGATCCGGCGCAGGCCTGCAGCCCGGAAAACATTCCGCACCTTCGTGGCATGGCAGATCAGGCAGATTTGATCATCATGGCCTATGGCAAGCTGCACAAGCGGCACCACGGCGTGCTTGAGGCCGTGATTGCTGCCATGGGCGCAAGCGGGACGCCGCTCCAGTGCCTGGGGTTGAACAAGGACGGATCTGCCAAACACCCGCTCTACTTGCGCAAAGACACAAAGCCGTTTCCTTACCCGACCTCATAAAAAAAGGCGCCCCGTTAGGCGCGCCTTTTGTCGTGATATGGCGCTTTAGGTCACTCGTCAGCGTCGAGCGTCAGGGCCACGAAACGCGGGTCCCCAGCGCGGCGAACGAGCAGCAGGAGCGACTTGCGTCCAGCGTCTTTTGCTTCGCTGATGCGATCTTCCAAGTCTGAGACAGACGCCAGTTTTTGCTGACCCGCCTCGGTGATCACATCGCCTGCGCGCATGCCTTTTTCATAAGCTTCTGACAGGGTGTCCACGTCACTGACCACCAGGCCTGCAGCGTCGCTGGCCAGCTCCAGCTGTTCGCGCAGCTCGTCATTGAGCGGCGTGAGCGTGAGGCCAAGGAAGACCTCTTCCACCGGCGTTTCTTCCTCATCGCCACCAGGCTGCGCGGCCGGGATAGCCCCTTCGGCAACCTCGCGGCGGCCAAGTGTGACCTTAAGTGTTTGTGTCTGACCTTCACGGAAGACGATCACCCGCACGGTTTTGCCAACCTCTGTATTGCCAACACGCCGGACCAGACCACGGGTATCGGCCACATCGGCGCCATCGAAGCTCAGGATCACGTCGCCTGCGAGCATGCCGGCTTCCAAGGCTGGGCCTTCAGGCACGTCTGTGACCAGCGCGCCGGCCACTTCCTCAAGACCAATGGCTTCAGCCACATCGTCGGTTACATCCTGAATTCGGACACCGAGCCATCCGCGGCGGGTTTCGCCGAATTCACGCAACTGATCGACGACGCGGGTCACAACGTTCGATGCCATGGAAAATCCGATGCCGATGGAACCGCCGGTTGGGCTCAGGATCGCCGTGTTCACACCCACGACTTCGCCGTCCAGATTGAAGAGCGGCCCGCCAGAGTTACCACGGTTGATCGCAGCGTCGGTCTGAATGTAGTCGTCATAGGTGCCAGAAAGAGCGCGGTTGCGCGCCGAAACGATACCGGCCGAGACAGAGAAACCCTGACCCAGTGGGTTGCCCACGGCGACGACCCAGTCGCCAACGCGTGCCGTGTCACTATCGCCGAAGCTCACAAAAGGCAGCGGTTCATCGGTGTCGACCTTGAGCAGCGCGATGTCTGTTTTTGGGTCCGTGCCCACCAGCGTCGCTGTCATCTCTTCGCCAGAGAAGAACTCAATGATGATTTCATCGGCGGATTCGATGACATGGTTGTTGGTGACCACATACCCATCTTCGGAAATCACGAAGCCGGAGCCAAGCGCAGAGCTGCGGCGGGGTCGGTCACCGTTGCGGTCTTGGAATTCGCGGAAGAAATCTTCGAAAGGCGAGCCTTCGGGCACAATTGGAGCTTCGTTCGTGCTTTGGGACACGACTGTCGATGTGGTGATGTTCACCACCGACGGGCTGACGCCTTCGGCAAGGTCGGCAAAGCTTTCGGGCCGCGCATGGGCCGCGATCGCTTGTGCCAGGATCAGAACGCTTGCCAGAAGCGTGAGCCAGATGGCGCGCGCTCGAAAATGCATTGGCATGCGTTGATCAAATGAGAGAGTGCTTACTTTTCCTGTCAATGGAATGTTCCTCCGGTTTTTCCGGCCTTTTTGGGTCGGTGCTATTGCCTCTGCTCTTGCATTTAGGAACGCATGGTCCGTTCGCAAAGTCCAGTAATGATTGTCACGTGCATGTGAAGCAAGTGTTACGGCCGCGTTAGCCAATCAAGAAATTCGCGCACCAGACAAAAATCAGGCCAATCACAATGCAGAAAAAACCCATCAATCGGCGCGCTTCGATGCTCAGTTCTCGCAAGGCAGCCAGCAATTGCTCAATAAGAGACGGGGCCAGTGCGTACACCAGCCCCTCCAAAATCAGCACCAGCCCGAGGGCCAGAAGCACATATTCCATTCAGTCGAGGCCTGTCACTGAGTTACAGGTTCTGTTGTGGTCCCAACCGAGACACTGGGTGCCTGTTTTGCTGCGTTGGCACGGTTGGCTGCCGCGCCCTGATCGGAGCGCAGATAGTTGAAGAATTCACTATCGGGCGACATCACCATAGAGGAGTTCGATCCCTGCAGCGCCTTCCGATATGCATTGAGCGAACGGTAGAATTCAAAGAATTCCGCGTCCGCACCGAAAGCTTCGGCAAAGACCGCGTTGCGGCGGGCGTCAGCTTCACCTCGAATGATCTCCGCTTCCCGCGTTGCGTCAGACGTGATCTCAATATTGGTACGATCCGCCTGAGCGCGCACACGCTGTGCCGCCTCATTACCGCGCGCAATCTCGTCCGCGGCTTCCCGTTCACGTTCAGCACGCATCCGCGCGAAGGTTGCATCCAAGTTTTGGCTTGGAAGGTCGGTCCGCTTCAAGCGCACATCGATGATTTCCACGCCCAGCTCGTTGGCTTGTGCGATCGCCCCATTGCGGATACGCAGCATGAG
>JBCBBB010000171.1:0-4283 GCA_038532095.1 Pseudomonadota bacterium | reverse complement strand
ACTGAGGGCCTGGCGCTTCACTTTCGTGGCGCTTGCCGTGTCTGCCGTTATCGGTGGCGCGATGGCGTTATGGGACTTGCGGCTGACGTACTATACCTCGGCGATTGCGTTCCTTTTGTCGTTGGGCGTCGTTCTTTTTTTCCATGAGCCCAAGAGCAGGCAGCCAGCCGGAAACGAGTTGGAAAGACTGCACGCGCTCCGTGGATCGATGAGGAACCCGGTCCTGTTTTGGCTCTTCGGTCTTGCGGCGTTCATGTATGGCTTTAGTCATCTGCCGTTTGTCTTTGGACAGCCGTTCATTCTGCAAGCGCTCGAAGGCCTGAACCTCGCTGCCAATGCGCCGTTGGTCAGCGGTGCGGTTACGGCGATGATGATGCTGATTTCGGTCCTGACGTCGTGGCTTGCGCCGACATTGCGCGCGCGCATCGGCCTTGCCGGTCTGCTGCTTTTTGCGTTTGCCATCCAGATCGGCCTTGTCGCGGGTCTTGCGCTGACAGGGAGCGCTTTGGCCATGGCATTGTTGCTATTGCGTATGGTGCCCGACAGTTTTTCGCGCCCCTTCATCCTCGCCCGGATCCAGCCGGAACTGCCGGACGAAGTGCGGGCGACATACCTTTCAATCCAAAGCCTTGCAGCTCGCCTGCTTTTTGCGGGCAGTTTGTACATTGCATCCGGGCAAGCATCCGACGTAGGCGCGATGAGCCACGATCAGATCAGCACGATCCTGACGGGATATGCGTTTGCTGGCGTGATAGCCCTTGCCTTGCTTGGTGCAACGGCGCGCAACCGCGGACTTTAGACTAGAACCATTGCCCCGGTTCCATCAGGCCGAGATCGAGGAGTTGCTGCGACTTCCATTCGAAGGGAACCGAATTGTGCCAGCGAAACGTTGAGATATCAAAACGGCTTGCCGGATTGTTGCGCAGCGCCTTGGCCGTGCGAAACGAGACAATCGCGGCTGTCAGGTTGTGGTGCCACGGACAGGAATAGGTGTTCAGCTCTTCCTCGGACCACGTGTGGTCCGGGTGCAGGCGAAGGCCCGGTTTCGAACGGACGATTGAGATACGATCGATTCTGCGGCGCGCGTCTTCGATATGTTCCTCGAACCGCCAGCGTAGTCCGCCGAAGAAGTCGAGTTGTCGTTCCTTCTCCGAGCCGTCATCCCAACGGGCCAAAGCGTAGTAGCCAGATCGGTCCAGATGTGCGTCTTCCAACGCCACTGCGTTGTCGGCCACAGCCAGGTCGCTTGCATACACATCGATCACGTAGGTCAGCATGGAAAAGCGGCGTTCTTCGGCGTGAAAGCTCAGCATCTCCCCCACGGTGCGCGTTTCGCTGAACGGATAGAACAGGAACTCGGCATTGTAACAGTAGTGGAACCAGGTTTTTTCGGGCAGCGCATCGACCACGCTGTTGACGAGTTCAACGGTCGCATCCACGGCCATGGTGGGGAAGTCGATGCGGATTATGTCCTGTTCGACGGATGCGGCGAGTGTCAGTTCTTCAGGTGCTGCAAGGATCAGCGTTTTGAAGCCAACTCGCTTGTGGTGTTCGATGGTTGCGGCAACCTCCACGTCATCTTCGGCGATAATCAGCACGACAGGCCCTTTGGCCTTCTTCAACGCTGCGTGTCGCGTCGCTTCGGTCAAACTGGGGAACCGCATTGTGTCCATCAATTGCTTCGCCTGATCCACATCTATTCCATGCTGGTGTGGGCCTTGGCAAGTGACCCGGCCATAGTGTAAACCGCGCCTTCGAACCGTTGAGGATAAGGCTTATGTCAGCGCCGAAGAAGCTCTTTATCAAGACCTACGGCTGTCAGATGAACGTCTATGACAGCGAACGCATGGCGGAGGCGCTGGGCGGCGAAGGCTACACGTCGACTGACAGCCCTGATGACGCCGACATGATCCTGTTGAACACATGCCATATTCGGGAGAAGGCAGCAGAGAAGGTCTACTCTGAACTGGGACGGTTTCGCGCTCTGAAGGATGAAAAGCCTGATCTGAAGATCGGCGTTGCGGGATGTGTCGCGCAGGCCGAAGGCGCAGAGATCATGGCGCGCCAGCCACTTGTCGACCTGGTCGTTGGGCCGCAGAGCTATCACCGCTTGCCGGAGCTGGAGCGCAAGGCGCGCGCGGGTGAGAAAGCGCTCGACACCGAGTTTCCCGAGGAGGACAAGTTCGACCATCTCGCCGGACGTCCGAAGGCTAAGCGCGCGCCAACTGCCTTTCTGACGGTGCAGGAGGGTTGCGACAAGTTCTGTGCGTTTTGTGTGGTGCCCTATACGCGCGGTGCCGAGGTGTCGCGTCCGGCGGATCGCGTGATCCGCGAGGCGCAGGAGCTTGTCGAACGTGGCGTGCGGGAGATCACGCTGCTGGGTCAGAACGTGAATGCCTATCACGGGCATGAAGGTGGCTTGGCCGGTCTGATCTGGGACCTGGACAAGATTGACGGATTGGAACGCATTCGGTTCACCACCAGCCACCCGAACGACATGGACGGCGCCCTGATCGAGGCGCATGGCACTTGCGCCAAGCTGATGCCGTATCTGCACTTGCCGGTGCAGTCAGGCTCGGACCGCATCCTGAAGCGGATGAACCGAAAGCACACGGCGGAAAGCTATATCAGGTTGATTGAACGCATCCGCACAGCGCGACCGGACATTCTGTTGTCCGGCGATTTCATTGTCGGGTTTCCGGAGGAAACCGACGAAGACTTCGCCGACACGATGGCGTTGATCGAAACGGTTGGGTACGGGCAGGCGTACAGCTTTAAGTACTCTACGCGTCCGGGTACGCCAGCTGCGGAACGAGAGCAGGTGCCGGAAGATGTGAAAGGCGAACGGCTGCACGCTTTGCAGGCACTCCTTCGGACGCAGCAGCAGGCCGCGCAGGACGCTATGGTTGGAAAGACCGTGAATGTGCTTTTCGAGAAAACCGGCCGCGAAGAAGGTCAGATGGTCGGCAAGTCTGAGTATCTTCACGCCGTCCATGTCAGCAGTGATGATATTTCCGTCGGAGATTTACAACCGGTGCGTATTTTGGCGTCAAACGCCAACTCGTTGAGCGGCGCATTGTGAGATACAGCCGTGGATATGTCGCAATATCTCGTGAAGCTTTCTTGAAACTACACAGGATATGCTTGCGTGCGGGCCGTTCCCTTGGCAGCATGAGCAGGAAGGCCACACAAACACACGGAGTTTCTGTATTTGTCCATCCGCGCGCTGAGCCCGACAGCCCCGCCCCAAGACCAAACCGCAGACATGCTTGAAACGCGGTTGGAGTTTCCGGACAATCGCCTGCTCATTGATCTTTTTGGCGAGTTCAATCGCAACCTCGCGCAGGTCGAACAGGCGCTGGGCGTACAGATCATGCATCAGGGCAATCAGCTTGCCGTGTTCGGAGAGGCCGACGCGATTGCGAAGGCCGCGGAGGTTTTGCAGGCGCTCTACACGCGCGCGGAAGCCGGGCGAGAGATCACGGCAGGTGATATTGACGCGGAGATTCGGATGGGCGGCGCGGATGTGCGTGGGCGTCCGGTAGATCAGATGGAACTGTTCCAGGGCGGTCGTGTCGAGGTTAAAACCCGCAAGAAGACCGTGGAGCCTCGGACCGAGGCGCAGAAGGCCTATGTTCGGGCGCTGTTTGAAAATGAGCTTGCGTTCGGGGTCGGCCCGGCCGGGACCGGGAAGACCTATCTCGCTGTTGCGGTGGGTGTGAACATGTTCATTGGCGGGCATGTCGATAAGATTATCCTCTCCCGCCCCGCAGTGGAGGCTGGCGAACGGCTCGGTTTCCTGCCTGGTGACATGAAGGACAAGGTCGATCCCTACATGCAGCCGCTTTACGACGCGTTGCACGATTTCCTGCCGGGCAAGCAACTCGGTAAGCTGATGGAAGAAAAGCGGATCGAGATTGCGCCTTTGGCCTTCATGCGTGGTCGCACGCTGGCAAACGCGTTTGTTGTGCTCGACGAGGCGCAGAACGCGACGCAGATGCAGATGAAGATGTTTCTGACCCGACTGGGCGAGGGCAGTCGCATGGTGATCACTGGCGACCGCAGTCAGGTCGATCTTCCACGCGGGGTTATGTCGGGGCTGCATGATGCGGAGCGTTTGTTGAAGGGTGTGGACAGCATCGCCTTCAATTACTTCACTGCAAAGGATGTGGTGCGTCATCCGCTTGTCGCGAAAATCATCGAAGCCTACGACAAGGACGATCCCGCGAAGTGAGCGCTGACGCGCGTTCGATGTTTCGCGACGCGCGAAGCGCGGCGCAAAA
>JBCBBB010000170.1:0-4579 GCA_038532095.1 Pseudomonadota bacterium | reverse complement strand
CTGCGTTGCAACAAATTGGAGATCAATGTGCGATTCCGCAATGTCGGGTTTGTCCCGCAAAGCAGATGTCCCGACACTTAACCGTGATACTTACTCATCGCGACGGTGGCGTTGGTGCCGCCGAACCCAAAGCTGTTCGACAACACCGTGTCCAACGCGGCCTCGGTCGTTTCGGTCACGATTTCCTCGGGCCGGATGGCCGGATCAAGCGTGTTGACGTTGATCGACGGGGCCATGAAGCCCTTCTCCATCATGATCAGCGAATAGATCGCCTCATGAACACCGGCTGCGCCAAGCGAGTGGCCGGTCATCGACTTGGTTGAGCTGATCGGCGCGTGGTCGTCGCCGAAGACCCGGCGGACGGCCTCCACCTCGGTCACATCGCCCACAGGGGTCGAGGTGCCATGCGCGTTGATGTAATCCACGCTCCGGTCGCCGAGCGTGCTGGCCGCCAGCCGCATCGACCGCTCGCCGCCTTCGCCGGATGGGGCCACCATGTCGTAGCCGTCGGACGTTGCGCCGTAGCCCGTGACTTCGGCATAGATCTTCGCGCCACGCGCCTTGGCGTGCTCCAACTCTTCCAGAACGACCATGCCGCCACCGCCGCCGATCACAAAACCGTCGCGGGTCTCGTCAAAGGCGCGGGCGGCCGTGGCGGGCGCGTCGTTGTACTTCGACGACATCGCCCCCATCGCGTCAAAGAGGCAGGAGAGCGTCCAGTCCACTTCCTCGCCACCCCCGGCGAAGACGATGTCCTGCTTGCCCATCTGAATTTGTTCCGCGCCGTTGCCCATGCAATGCAGTGTGGTCGAGCAGGCTGAGGTGATCGAGTAGTTGATGCCCTTGATCTTGAACGGCGTCGCCAGACAGGCCGACACGGTCGAAGACATGCAGCGCGTCACCATGAATGGCCCCATGCGCTTCGGTGCGCCTTTCTCGATGACAATGTTATGCGCCTGGAAAAAGTTTGAGGTCGACGGCCCGCCGGAACCCGCGACCAGCCCGGTGCGCTCATTCGAGATGTCGCTTTCCTCAAGCCCGCTATCCGCAATCGCCTGTTCCATGGCGAGATACGCGTAGGCCGCAGTCGGCCCCATGAAGCGCAATTGCCGCTTGTCGATATGCTCGGCGAGGTCAATCTTCGGCACGCCCGCCACCTGGCTGCGGAACCCGTGATCGGCATAGTCCTGTTGGAAGGTGATGCCCGACTTGCCGGCCCGCAGGCTGGCTTCAACCTCGGCCACAGAGTTGCCAATTGGACAAACGATCCCGATCCCGGTGATAACGACGCGACGCATGAGCGGTTCCCTGTTCTTGTTGGCGACTATCTAGGACGCCCGGTGGGGGTGGGGCAAGCAGTTAAGGCGACGAGCGGGCCTATGCAGGTGTACAGGCCTTCCCTTTGAGCTCATCCTTTCAAATTGCGCGCCTGACGGCGCACATGATGTTTTGCGTCTGCCTTTGGCAGCCGCGTTTTTTGCGTATTTTTGAAGAGATGAAGAGGCCTTCACTGGTTCAAAAGTATGCCGGGGAGTCTCTCGAAGAGAGACGGGGCAGCGCCCCTAAAACGAAACATCGCGTGCGCCGATAGGCGCGCAATTTGGCAGCGTCGACTTTTGGCGCACAGCAGTGGTCGCTTAACTCTCGCTCAGCGCCACCTTCATGTCCGACACCTGATAGATCGTGTCGCCATCGGCTTCGACCCGGCCGTCGGCCACGCCCATGGTCAGCCGACGGGATTGGACCGCCTTTTTGAAGTCGACGTAATAGGTCAGCATCTTGCGGTCCGGGCGCACCATACCGGTCAGCTTCACCTCGCCCACGCCAAGCGCGTAGCCGCGTCCTTGCCAGCCGCGCCAGCCCAAGTTGAAGCCGGTCAGCTGCCAGAGCCCATCCAGACCGAGGCACCCCGGCATGATCGGGTTGCCGGGGAAGTGACATTCGAAGAACCAGAGGTCCGGTGTGATATCAAATTCGGCGACCACATGGCCTTTGCCATGTTCTCCGCCATCTTCCGAAATTGAGGTGATCCGGTCCATCATCAGCATCGGTGGCGCGGGCAGTTGCGCATTTCCGGGACCGAACAACTCGCCCCGGGCACAGGCCAAAAGCCCTTCTTTGTCGAAGGAAGTTGGAAATTGGCTCATCGTGCGAGGCTCCCTGACGTCGTTCAAACCGTTTCAGCCCCCTTAGCGGGGTGCTGATTGTGGCGCAAGGGGCGACAAATTGGTTCTCAAACCAGAAAAAACGCGTTTGGCATTGAAGAAACCCGGTCAAGCTTTCTATATTGTAGCGGTAGCAAGGATGTAACGACATGGCAGACACCCAGCATACACGTGGCTCTGAATGGCTCGCCGCAGCCGGTGTGCGCCCGACCCGACAGCGTGTCGCGCTGGCCGCCTTGCTTGTTGGGGATGGTAAGGATCGTCACGTAACGGCCGAGAGCCTGCATGCGGCCAGCCAGGATGCTGGTGAAGCTGTGTCGCTCGCGACTGTCTACAACACACTCCGTGCCTTTTGCGACGCGGGGCTGGTTCAGGAAATCACTGTGGACGGGTCGAAGAGTTATTTCGATACCAACACATCCGACCATCCGCATTTCTTCTGGGAAGATGAAGCGCGCCTGACCGATGCGCCATCGGAAGAGCTTGAGATCAAGCGTCTGCCAAAGGTGCCTGACGGCGCCGAGATTGCGAAGGTCGATGTTGTGATCCGGTTGCGTCGCACCTGATTTGCGGAATGCGCGAATGGTGGGGCGCAGGGGCGCCAATAACGCACTCCACAACGCCCCGACCCGTACATCTGGCCTCTTCTTCCGTCACTTAAACAGGAGCCTTTGGTGGACCGTCGTCTCGAACTGATTGCCGAGATGTCGCCTGCCATCTGGATCCACCTGGTTGCGGTGGCCATTGCCGTGTTTCTTGGGGCCGCTGTGCTTTTGGGGCGCAAGGGCACCAAGACGCATAAACTGATGGGCCGGATTTGGGCCGGGCTTATGGTCATTGGTGCTGTCAGCACGTTCTGGATCATGGAGATTTTCGACCGCAGTTACAGTCCGATCCATATTCTGTCGGTTTACACGCTGATTTCAGTTGTTGCCGGTCTGCGCGCCATTCGGGCCGGGCGCGTCGCAGCGCATCGAAGGCACATGATCTCACTCTATGCGACAGGTCTGGTGATCGCGGGCGGTTTCACCTTTTTGCCGAACCGTTTGTTGGGACGACTGACCTTTGGTGAGACCTATCCGGTTGTGAATTACGTCTTCATCGCTTTGGTCGTCACGCTGGGCATCTATCTGTATTACTTGAGCTTTCGGTCGCAACCGGAGGACGCAGTTCAGGGTCGCAACGCTGCGGAATGAAGCGCTTTCCCGGTTTTTCCCCGGGGCCGACCCTGTGCCTTTTCCCCTGACCGTCCCGCGCCAGACCCGTCAGAAGGTGGGTATATGTTAGCAGTGGGGAAGGGACTATGCAGAAACCTTTGGCCGAGTTTATCGGCACATTTACACTTGTTTTTCTAGGCTGTGGCTCAGCGGTGATCGCCGGCGGTGATATTGGACTGGCCGGGATCAGCTTTGCTTTCGGGCTGGCGCTCATGGGCATGGCCTATGGCATCGGCCCTGTCTCGGGCTGTCACATCAACCCCGCCGTTTCGCTGGGCATGGTGGCTGCCGGACGGATGACGATTGCGGAAGCGATCCCCTACATGATCGCGCAAGTCGCTGGTGCCATTGTGGCCGCGCTGATCCTGTTGATGATCGCAAGCGGCAAGGCGGATTACAGCGTCGCCGAAAACGGTCTTGGCCAAAACGGCTGGGGCGAAGGGTATCTGGGCGAATACGGCCTGATCTCTGCCTTCCTGTTCGAGGTTGTGGCCACATTCCTCTTCATGGTTGTGATCCTGGGCGCGACAGGTGCTGGTGCCCCGGCAGCGGTTGCCGGTATCGCGATTGGCTTCACGCTGGTCGTCATTCACCTTGTCGGGATCAACATCACTGGTGTTTCGGTGAACCCGGCCCGCTCGATTGGACCGGCGCTCTTTGCAGGCGGTGGTGCGATCCTTCAGGTGTGGCTCTTCATCGTCGCTCCGATCATTGGTGCTATGGCCGCAGGCGCGCTCTTTGCCTCGGGTCTTTTGACCGACAAGGCGGACGATACCGTGGATGAAAAGGCTGCCGATCCGGCAACCTGAAACCGGATACGCTTGGACATTCGTGAGAGTGGTGCTGGTACGAGTGAGAGCGTCGGGTCGGCGCTCACGAAATGGGGTGAATAAGGTCAGGGCCTGAAGCCCGGTTCGAATTCACCGCCGGGTCGACCCGATAGAATGTCAAAGCGTCTTCAGGGGCTGCGCGCATCACTGCCGCAGCCCCTTTACCGTTTTCCCCCAGCCAAAGCGCCCACTCCTCCGGCGGCAGGATGACCGGCATGCGGTGGTGGATCGCGGACATGGGTGTGTTTGCGCCCGTGGTCACAATGGCGCAGGTCGTATGCGCCCTGCCATCGCGTTCCCAGTTCTGCCAGACGCCCGCGAAGGCCAGCATGTCTGCGTTCGCCGGATGGATGTACCAGGGCAGACG
>JBCBBB010000169.1:0-4991 GCA_038532095.1 Pseudomonadota bacterium | reverse complement strand
CCGTGGCCATGAGTGGCGAGATGGAAAAGGCGGTTCTGACCAACACGGTCACGGCGGAGGAGTTTTCGGTCCTTTTCAATCCGACCGAATACGCCATCGAACGCTCGAACAGTTTCGCCACGCTCGCTGTGCCGGGACGCGAAGCGCCGATCCTACAATTCGTTGCCGGTGCGCAAAAGACCCTGACGATGGAGTTGATGGTCGACAGTCGCGAGCAGATCGGTCCGGACGACGCTATTGAAGTTGAGGCGATGTCGGATGTGCGTATTCAAACCGACAAGATCACCAACCTGATGAATATCGACGGCACGACCCATGCGCCGCCGCCGCTGTTGTTCACATGGGGCTCGCTGACCTTCAGCTGTGTCCTGTCGAAGGTCACGAAGAGCTTCAATCTGTTTCTGCCCTCCGGCATTCCGATCCGCGCGAAACTGGGCTGTGTCTTCTCGGAATTCCGCAACATCGACCTGGAAGCGCGCGAGGTTCGGCGCGAGACGGCCGACTATACCAAGCGACGGATTGTCGGCGATGGTGACAGCCTGCCGGTGTTGGCAGCGCGGGAATACGGCGATCCGGCGTTCTGGCGCGTGATTGCAATCGCCAATGGGCTGAACACGCCGCGTCGGCTGGAAACGGGGCAGGAGCTGCAATTGCCGCGCCTCCCGTTTCGAGACCGTCTGACCGGTGATTTGTACGAGTAGGGTGTTTGATGGATGGATTTGCCTTCGTTCCGGAAAGTGCCCTCCAGATTGGGGGGCGGGCCGTTCCGGCGGACGTAAAATCCGCGATCATGTCGATCACCAGTAAAACCGGTCTCGACGGTGTGGATCAGGCGGTGATCGTGCTGGCAAATGACATGCTGCAATGGCTGGACAATGATCTGTTTCGTGTCGGCAAGGAGCTGTCCCTGGACCTCGGCACGGCGGATCATGGGCTAAAGCGGGTCTTCACCGGGGAAATTGTGGCCAAGGCTGCGAAGTTCACGGCAGAGACGGGAAACACCCTGATCGTAACCGCGCAGGACCGGCGCCACAACATGGCCGATGGCACCAAAACGCGGTGGTTCGCCATTCCGGTTCCGGCGACCGGCAACTTCCCCTTCCCCGATCCGGCGACGGCCAGCCTTGCGACGCTGGAAAACTTCATGCTGCCGATCATCGATCCGGTTGGAGCAGCGATTGCGGTGGTGCTTGGCGGGCTTGATGTGGCCGCCGTCTTCTCGGACCCGGCGGCAGGGCAGAAGCTTATCCGCAAGCAGGGCGACGAAAGCGACCTGGATTTTCTGAAACGCATCGCCAAGGAAAATCAGTGGGACATGCTGGTCGAGCATGACAGGGTGGATGGCCATGTTCTGCGCTTTCAGTCGTCGATCGACCATCTGAGTTCGGAGGCAGACTTCGAGTTCGGGCTCGATGTCCTCGAATTTGAAAGTCGGATCACCAAGGTGGGTCAGATCGATGCGGTCTCGATTGCTGTCTGGGTGCCGAAAATCAAGATGACATTCACGATCACGCTGGGCTGGGATTGGGATCAGCCCGCGCTGACGCTGGATATCGTTCCCGGCGTTATTCCGATTGGGGCAGGCGGCAAAGGCAAGCTGAAGATCGATGAGCCTGCCTCGCCGTTCTCAGCCGGTCGCAAGCTGCTCTCCGAGCTGATCCCGCGGCTCAACCGCCGGATGACGGCGATGCTGAAGATACCGGGTCACGTCGGGCTCAAGGCCGGGCGCACGATCAACATGTCGGGGGTCGGCAAGGAGTTTGGCGGCCTCTACCGGATCACGGGGCTCACTCACAAGCTGGATGGCACGGGCTTCACCACGATGGCGGAGCTTCGCAAGGAAATCTGGTTCGGCTCGGTGCCCGGATACGAAAACGGCACCTCACCTGTCCGTCCGGCAGCGATTTAGAAAGGATTTCGGATGTCGCTCTTAGAATTCACATTGGGTCGCGAAGAAGAAGAGACGTCCGAGGCCAAGATGCAGGGCATAGCCTTTGCGGAGGTGATCGAAATTGACGACTCGAACTTTGAAGGCCGCGTGAAGTTGCGACTGCCCTGGATGCCCAACGTGGAACCCTGGGCGCGTGTGGCGGCGCTCAGCGCGGGCAGGGGCTATGGCGTCTATTTCATTCCGCAGGAGGGGGAAGAGGTGGTCGTCGCCTTCAATCAGGGCAACATCGCGGAGCCCATTGTGCTCGGCTCGCTGTGGAGCACGACAGCGCGGCCACCCACGATGCGACCCGATGGTCCGCGTGCTTTGCGTGTCATTCGGACACCGGTGGGTAATGAGATCGAAATCGATGACTCGACGCAATCGATCACGATCAAAACGACGCAGCAGCAGACCGTGTCGATGACGACAGAAGGGGTCGAAGTCAGTGGGCCAACGGCCTCGATCAAGATGTCCACCGCAGGCGCGGTTGAGATCAAGGGTGAGGTTTCAATCAATCTGGACGCACCGACCATCACCATCGGCGGCACGGTGGTGAACATCAAAGGCAAAGCTTCGGCTGAGCTGAAGTCCAATGGGCTCACCAATATCGCCGGCGCCAATGTGGACATCAATTAGAAAGGACCAGCCCCATGTTTCCAGCAGCCCGTGTCGGTGACATCTCTTCGCATCCAGGCGTGCTCTCGCCGCCGGGTGTCGTCAATGTCCGGATTGGCGGGCTTCCCGCCATTGTCGAAGGCGACATGCATTCCTGCGCTTTCCCGGGTTTGCCATTTCACCCACCGTCGCCGATGGTCACGGGCAGCGCGACAGTGCGGATCAGTGGACGCCGCGCGGTGCGGTTTCTCGACAGTTCCGCCTGTGGCGCGTTGATCATCAGCGGCGCGCCCACCGTACGGGTCGGTGGGTAGCGCGATGGAGGAGGGCAACGGCAAGCCAAACTTTCTGGGGCGCGGATGGGCCTTTCCGGTGGTGCCGGACGGGGCCGGGAACATCCAATTGGCCTCGGATGAGGAAGACATTCGGCAAGCCATCCTCCTGATTTTGAGAACGAACCCGGGCGAGCGCGTCATGCTTCCCGAGTTCGGGGCGGGTCTGGACGGGATCATCTTTGGTGTCATCAACCAGTCGACCGTGGCGCTTGTCCGGCATCGGGTCGAACAGGCGCTTGTCCTGTGGGAGCCGCGCATCGACCGGATCGAGATTCAGATTACGGCAGCACCACGCCGTGGGCTTCTGACGATCGAGATCAGCTATCGCATCCGGGCGACCAACACATTCTACAACCTCGTCTATCCCTTTGAGGTGGAGGAAGCGGCCATATGACGGTGCCGCGCCTCTCTTCCGCGCCCTCGCGCCGCGACCGGTTTCAGGCCGGGCTTGCGCGTGACGTTGACGGCTTCACGCCGGAGATCACGCTGTCAGACGGCGGACCTGCGGGCGCGCTTGCGAGTGTGGTCTCACGCGCGGCCGATATTCTCTATGAAAGTCTGGACCGTTTGCCGCTGCGGTCGCGTCTGGCGTTTGCCGATTTTTGCGCGAATGCCGTACAGCCGGCCACGCCGGCTCGTGTGCCGATGGTACTGAGCTTGCTCGACACCATTGAGACCGGCGTTGTCTTACCCGAAGGCAGCCGCTTTGCCGCGCGCCTGCCGCCGCCGCCACCGACATTAAGCGAAGCAGCCGCCGCCAACGCCCCGACAGAAGTGGAGTTCGCCACCGACGGGACCATCACCTTGTCGCCCGGTGCCTTGGCCGCGTGCTATTCGATCAATCCCGGCGGCGACACCTTTGCCGATCATGTGCAGAGCGTGACACCCGGGCCGGATGAGACGCCACCGCCGGGCACATCGTTCTTCACCGGGTTCGTTCAAGCCCCGCATGAGTTGTTGATCGGGCATGACGCGGACCTTGCGCTGAAGGGGCAGGCGGAGATCCGGGTGTCCCTCGATTTCCTGTCGTTGACACGCACGGTCGCCACGCGCCCCATCCTGTTGGACTGGTCATACCTGAGTGAGGAAGGCTGGTTTCCGTTGGTCACAGCGCGTGACACGACCAATCGGCTCACGCGGGACGGGGAGATCACGCTGAGAAAGGACTGCGGCCCGGATGCGGTCGAAGGCGAGGTCGACGGGCGATCCAGCTATTGGTTGCGCGCGGTCGTGAGCGACCGGCGGCCCCGCGCGCCCGGGCGGCGGCGCTTTGGGGGCGAAGTGTCCGATCCGCTGAATTTTCTGACCGAGGATGGCCGCGATTTTCTGCCGGGTGATCGTGTGACGCTCGACGGTCAGCGCACGGCAACGGTGGTGACCGCGACGGCGGAGGTGATCCGAACCGATATCGCCTTGCCCGCGCCGCCGGAAGGGCGGGCGAACTCTCTGATGACGCTGGCCAATCCGTTGCCGCCCTTGCGGCCCGCGGGGCTCGATACCGAAGGCGCGTTGCCGACCATTGACCGGTTGCACCTGTCCGTCGGGTTCCGGGCCAGCGGCTTGCAACCGGATGTGTTGGTTCTGGACAACCGAGTGCTGGACATGGATCGCCCGTTCCTTCCACTCGGGGACGAACCAGGCCCCAACACGACCCTGTTTCTGTCCTGTGAGGAGGCGTTCGATAAAGCGTCCGCCGATATCGAGATCCGCGCCGAGCACATACAAACCGGCGACGTCAAGGATGACCCGCTGACCATCGAGGCCGCCTATTGGAACGGCACTGCCTGGATCGCGCTGAAGGGGTCCGACAAACTGCGCGGTGTCGAGGACCTGTTCGGCCACCCTGCCGACGACATACCGCCAGACCCGCTGATGGGGTTTCGCTGCCCGGACGATTGGGAAAAGAGCGAAGTCAACGGCGAGGAAAAGCTGTGGCTGCGTCTCAGGATCGTAACGGGCCATTTCGGGGTGCGTACCTTTGAGCGGTTCGAGGATGACACCGATGGCACGATTTCGGTCTTGCCCAAGGACGGCGCGCTGGTGCCGCCGATCTTCGAGGCGATGCGGCTGGCGTATATCTTTCGCTCTGAACGGTCCGCCCCCGATCA
>JBCBBB010000168.1:0-5054 GCA_038532095.1 Pseudomonadota bacterium | reverse complement strand
ATGAGTTGGGCATATCGGGGTCCATCGGGCTGTCTCACAACAAGTTTTTGGCCAAGGTGGCCTCAGACCTCGACAAACCGCGCGGGTTTTCAATCATCGGCGCCGCCGAGACCGCGGACTTCCTGCACGACCAGCCCGTTCGATTGATTTGGGGTGTGGGTCAGCAAGGGCAGGCCGCGCTCGAAAAGGCAGGGGTCCGGACCTTTTCTGACCTGCTGCGCTGGGAGAAAACCGATCTGGTCGCCAGGTTCGGCTCGATGGGAGAGCGCCTTTGGCACTTGGCACGGGGAGAAGACCGAAGACGTGTCAGTGCAAACGCACCAGTCAAGTCGATCTCCAATGAGACCACGTTTGGAGAGGATACTGCAGATGTGGATATCCTTGACGGGCATATCTGGCGTTTGGCGGAGAGCGTTGCAGATCGTGCCAAGGCGAAAGACAAGGCGGGCCGGGTTGTTACGCTTAAGCTGAAGCGGGCCAACCACAAAATCCTGACACGGCAGTCACAGCTGACGGACCCAACCCAAATTGCGGATCGCATCTATCGGACGGCGCGCGCTTTATTGGACCATCTTGGCGACGAGGGACCGTATCGTTTGGTGGGTGTCGGGCTGTCACATCTGACCAATGCTGATACGGCCGACAGCGGAGGCGACTTGCTCGATCCGCAAGCGCGTCAGCGGGCGGACGCGGAACGGGCCTCGGACAAGATCAGAGCCCGTTTCGGATCAGAAGCGATCATAAAGGGCCGCGCCCTTCGGTAATCATTCCGTCAAAACATCTGGCCTTGCGCGGGGGCGGACGAATTCCCCTTTGCGGGCGTTGCGTATGTGTCCCGGGCGCGCAATCAGTTCTTGCGACAGGGCCATCGGTTGCACCTGACCGGTCAGCTGGGCGCGATACACCGGAAGGCTTTCGGCAACACGCATCACGTAGTTCCGAGTTTCATCGAAAGGGATGTGCTCGATCCAGTCGACCACATCGACGCTGCCTGTGCGCGGGTCGCCGCGCGCTGCCATCCAGCGGATCGGTCGGCTTGGCCCGGCATTGTAGCCAGCAGCTGTCATAACGATGTTGCCGTCAAAAATCTCCATGAGTTCATCGAGATAGGCGGCGCCGAGGCGCGCATTGTAGGCCGGGTCATTGAGCAGGCGGGTGCTGTCGTAGCGGATGTTCAGGTCGGATGCGACGGCGCGTGCCGTGGCCGGCATGACTTGCATCAGGCCCTTTGCCCCTGCGCCACTGGTTACAATCGGGTCAAACTCGCTTTCGCGCCGGGCAATGGCGAGCGACAATTCGCGTGCGACCGGATCATGCAAAAGCCCGAGTGACGTGACGGGGAAATAGGCGCGGGGTACCAAAATCGCGCGCCGTGCCGCCTGCTTGCCGATCATCACCGCGAGGTGTGGTTCGCCGAGTTCCAGGACAAAGTCACCGAGACTTCCGATGTCCGTGGGTGAAAGGGTCTCCGTCATGTGGCGCAGAAACTGTTCCGCCAGGTTGCGCTGGCCGGATGCTATGAAGGAGCGGGCGGCCTTGAAAACCGAGCTTTCAGCGAAGGAGGCAGTTCGCCACTGCGGATAGGATGCCTCTCCGAGCAGGGCGGGATCCATTGGAATATTGGCGCGCTCTGCCGCCAGCAGACCATAGAAGCTGGTCTGGTATTCAGCGCCGAACGCATAGGCCAGTTGCGCGGCTTCCGGGTCATTGCGGAGCTCGTGCGCGCGGCCTTCCCAATAGCCTGCGCGCCCGAGCGAGATCGGAGTTTCGACGGCGCTGCGAAACCTGAGGAAGTGCTTGAGCGCTGCATCTCCGTCGCGCTTGTAGGTCAGCGCGATATAGCCTGATAGCCATTCCAGATCGGCAAAATGCGAACCAGAGGCCAGACCATGTTGCGACGCCAGTTGATAGGCGCGGTCAATGCGACCGGCCCGCATCTCGGTGCGTGCGAAACTCCGCCGCCACCCGGCCCAGCGTTCAGGCTGGCCAAGCGCTTCCGGGCTGGCCGCAAAGATCATCTCGATTGCGTCCGCCGCGCGTCGCTTCCGCGCCCGCCACTGCATGCGTTCAAACGCAAGACCAGGGTCGGACTGGAGAGATTTGGGGACCGCGGCGATCAGCGCATTCACGCCCTTCTTGTCGGCACGGAGCGCCATGCGGGCCTTGGCCAGCTTTTGCCAACCCTCGCTCACCCGAGGCAACATCCGGTCGGCGCCAACGGTTGCGCCGCGCCACAGCAGCATGTCGAGACGCGCTTCGTGGTGGTCTGTGAGGAGATCGCCATAAACAGCAAGCAGCGCTTTCTCATCTTCTTCTGACAGGAGCATGGTCCGCCATGTCAGAATGGTCCGGTCTTCTGCGGCGTCCACATCGCCCTTGCTGCGCAGCGCTGCGGCAAGGGCGCGTGCACCCTGGCTGGTCTGCGGTGGCTCAACGTCAAAGAACCGGATGATGTCTTCGGCGCGTCCGCCTATGGGCATGTTGCCCTCGGCCCGTTTGCGCAACAGCTTGAGCCCAGGCCAATCGGGATGTTGATCGAGGAAGCGGATGGCATCGCTTAGCGAGCCTCCTCCCGATCTCAGGCGTCGCCACTCGGCAATGCTGTTCAAAACCGCGCGGTCTGTCCGCACGGACGCCGCTGCTGCGCGCGCGTCTGCGTTTGGAGCGGTCACACGCGTAACGGACGCTGACGTGACATCAATCGACGTCTCCGCCGCGGCAGCGCTTGCATAGACCATAAAAGCCGCAAATAGGGCTTTGAACATTGGCAGCTGTCCGTCCGTCTTGTCGCCCCTTACACTGTTATCAAAGCACACGAGGCATCGGCTTGGCAATTCACTTCGCCGCATATAGTGTCCGCCCGCTTAATGTCTGCTGAGAGGAGTGCAAATATGTTTCAGGGTTCCATGCCTGCATTGGTCACGCCGTTTAAAAACGGTTCTGTCGATGTCGACGCCCTGAAAGTGCTTGTCGACTGGCAGATTGAGAGTGGGTCCAGCGCTTTGGTGCCGGTTGGTACGACCGGCGAAAGTCCGACACTGTCCCATCAGGAACACGAAATGGTCGTGGAAGAGGTGGTCAAGGCTGCTGCGGGCCGCGTGCCTGTGATCGCGGGCGCCGGGTCGAACAACACCGAAGAAGGCATCCGCTTCATGCGCCACGCGGAAAAAGTGGGGGCCAATGCAGCGCTTGTTGTGACGCCGTACTACAACAAGCCAACGCAGGACGGGCTTTATCACCACTTCAAAGCGATGCATGACGCCGCTGACCTGCCGATCATTATCTACAACATCCCGGGTCGTTCCGCTGTCGACATGACTGTGGAAACGATGGGGCGGCTGGCTGAGCTTCCGCGCATTATCGGGGTGAAGGATGCCACGGCGGACCTGTCGCGTGTGCCAAAGCAGCGTATCGCCTGTGGCAAGGAGTTTGTTCAGCTTTCAGGTGAAGATGCGACAGCGCTTGGGTTTAACGCGCATGGCGGTCAAGGCTGTATCAGCGTGACGGCTAATGTCGCACCGGGGCTCTGCGCAGAGATGCAATCGGCGACTTTGCGTGGTGATTACGAGACCGCACTGGAGATAACGGATCGTCTGATGCCGCTCCACATTGCTATTTTCCGCGAGCCGGGTCTTGCCGGTGCCAAGTACGGTTTGTCCCTGCTGGGCCGGTGCAGCAATGAGATCCGCCTTCCTTTGACCGAGGTGTCAGACCCCACAAAGGATGCGATCAAGGATGCCATGGTGCATGCCGGATTGCTGAACTAGGGCAAGTCTCGCACTGGACAGGCGTGCCCGAAATCCCTATTTCGGCGCGGTTATGGCGAAGAAAACCGAGAACGAAAATTACAAGGTCATTGCGGAAAATCGCCGGGCGCGGTTCGATTACGCAATTGAAGAGGATATGGAATGCGGCATCCAGCTTATGGGCTCGGAGGTCAAGTCGTTGCGGCTGAACCAGTCCAACATCGCTGAAAGCTATGCTGCCGTCGAAGAGGGCGAACTTTGGTTGGTCAACAGTTACATCGCGCCTTATGAGCAAGCGATGTTCGGCCATGACGACCGGCGGCGGCGCAAGCTTCTGGTGTCCAAAAAGCAACTCTCGGACCTGTGGAATGCCACGCAACGCAAGGGTATGACGCTTGTGCCGCTGGTTATGTACTTCAATCATCGCGGCAAGGTTAAGGTCAAGATTGGCCTCGCTAAGGGTAAGAAATCGCACGATAAACGCGAAACACAGGCGAAACGGGACTGGAGCCGGCAGAAACAAAGGTTGCTCAAAGAGCACGGCTAGCCAAAAGCGTCACCTCACCATCCCCAACTTTGCCGTCCGGCGTTGTCTCACATCAGGCTCTGGCCTAAGATCGCGTTCGCGAGACGCATAAAAAATAAGCGCGAGTGGTGGGGCATGTTTGAGTTGTTGAACGTAAAGTGGGGTGAACCCACTTTCGGTACGCCGAGTGGTCAGGTTACCTGGTCATCCGAGTTGAACGGAGATTTGCCGATCGAGGCGGGCTTCGACCTGGATGATATGCAGGACAGTCTTCGGGCTGCTTTTGAAGCCTGGGAGAATGTCTCCGCAGTTGATTTCGTGGAGGTCGCCACCGGTGGCGTGATCACGGTCAGCAATGGCCCGTTGGACTGGCCCACCGTGGGCCTGGCGGGGCCGTTTCCGGTGGATCGCGGCGAGTTCTTTTCGATGTCTTCGGCCGATATCATTTTTTCTGATACGTTGATGAACCCGGAAACGGGGAATGACTTCACGTGGTCGCCCTTCGGTGTATCCGGGACTGTCGATTTCTTCGCAGTTGCCGTGCATGAGATTGGGCATGTCATCGGGCTCGACCATCCGAATGACCCGACCCAGATCATGAACGCCATTGTTGGCGTTGATGACTTGGGCACGGGCGACATTCAGGGCGCGCAGTTTCTATACGGGACCGATGGAGACGATGTAGAGCTTGAGCCGGGTTTCCCGGAGAATGCCGTCGAGGTTGGTCTGGCGGCTGGAAGCCCAAGCGGTGATGATGGCGGTGGCGGCGGCAGTGGAGCGGG
>JBCBBB010000167.1:0-5125 GCA_038532095.1 Pseudomonadota bacterium | reverse complement strand
GATTGGATATCAAAGAACATCGATTTTTACGGTTACTCAGATATCCAATCTCTATGAGGAAAGAGGGATCTAATATAAAGCCAATCATAAAATGCGTTCTTTGGTTCGGTATCGAAATCTCGTCCGAAGCAGCGAAAAGCTATGATCGTCCCTTTACCAAGACTTCGCGCAGCACGTTTCGCCGACAAGGCGTCAAGTTCGATCAACTCTGGGTGTTGTCCAGATTCCGAAAAGACCTTCGACGACTGATACACAGACTCCAAAGTTCTAGGGACGCCGTCTACTTCAAGTTTTAAGTTGAAGGCACTAAGCCTTCTGCCAACCTCTGTCTCAGATTTGGTGGAGACCTCTAATACCGGATGGATACCCATGTGGCGCGCAGCTGTATGTAGTGATTCAATCGATCTGCGCTTCTGGGTGGGCGAAAAACCTGGAAACCACTGAAATTCAACCGGAACCCATTCGTACAAAGAGCCAGGTCGGATCGACGGTACAAATATCGGTCTAATTGCCATCGGTGGTTACATTCGCCAGAATCCAAGAAGAAACCGTGGTTCTACCACTTTTGGTATAAGAACTTCGTACTTTTGATTTCTCTTAACTGTGTCTCGAATTTCGCTCCAATCTCTTCCGTGATTGGTGTACATGACATCGACATCCACAAAACCAACCGCATCCTGCAAAGGGATTTTTGGGTTGGCGCTGGAGTTGGCCATGCCAAGAGACATCCTGACATTCGGGAGTGACATTACAACCGGGTCGACAGAAAACACAATCTGATCTGTCTGTCGCTCATCGCGCTTACATATGTATGCCATGGAATGTTTGCGCACGAGTGAGAGTCTGACATCGTCGTAGATGCCTTCTTTTGTGTCTGACTGCCGACTCGCGTCATCGCCACCGGGATTCACAGGCACGATCCCCCTTGCGTCAAGTTCCGCCTTAGAAAGAAGTCCGTGTTGGCGAATGCTTTTCAAGTTGGCTTCATCAGTGAAGTGAAACAAGGACCGGGTTCGATATCCATTTTTTATTGCAGCTATTAGTTCGGCTACGGTCGCGACCATTTTTCAAAACCTTACAGCAGTAGTTTGATGTGCATAGCGTCCCCTGCAGCATAACACCTCAACCGGGTGCCGCACGCAGTTTTGCTGTGCAAAACCGCTTTCGCGCACGCGTCGAACTCAAACGGGAAGCCCAAGAAGCTCACCCTAGCGGGTGAACTTCTTGTGCTTCAGACGTTTGGGTTCGACGGCATCTGGCCCTAACCTCCGCTTCTTATCCTCCTCGTAATCCTCGAAGTTGCCCTCGAACCATTCGACATGGGCCTCGCCTTCGAAGGCGAGGATGTGGGTGCAGAGGCGGTCGAGGAAGAAGCGGTCGTGGCTGATGATGACGGCGCAACCGGCGAAGGCCTCGATGGCGTCTTCGAGGGCGCGGAGGGTCTCGACGTCGAGGTCGTTGGTCGGCTCGTCGAGGAGGAGGACGTTGCCGCCCGATTTCAGGAGCTTGGCCATGTGGACGCGGTTGCGTTCGCCGCCTGAGAGGAGGCCGACCTTTTTCTGCTGGTCGCCGCCCTTGAAGTTGAAGGCGGAGCAGTAGGCGCGGCTGTTCATCTGCGCGTCGCCCAGCTGGATGATCTCCCCGCCGTCGCTGATTTCTTCCCACACGGTCTTGTCGGCATCCAGCGCGTCGCGGGACTGGTCGACATAGGCCAGATCGACGGTGTCGCCGTAGCTGATCTCTCCGGCATCGGGGGTTTCCTGACGGGTCAGCATGCGGAAGAGCGTGGATTTACCGGCGCCGTTCGGGCCGATGACGCCGACGATGCCGCCGGGGGGGAGGTCGAAGGTGAGGTCCTCGATCAGGAGCTTGTCGCCCATGGCTTTCTTGAGGCCGCCCACTGCGATCACCTTCGACCCGAGGCGCGGGCCGTTCGGAATAATGATCTGGGCGCGGGTGATTTTCTCGCGCTCGGACTGACCGGCGAGTTCTTCGTAGCGGTCGATCCGGGCCTTTTGCTTGGACTGGCGGGCTTTGGCGCCTTGCCGGATCCATTCGAGTTCGCGTTCGAGGGTGCGTTGCTTGGCCTTGTCCTCGCGGGCTTCCTGTTCGAGGCGTTTGGCCTTCTGTTCGAGCCAGGCGGAGTAGTTGCCTTCGTAGGGAATGCCGCGGCCGCGGTCGAGTTCCAGGATCCAGCCGGTGATGTCATCCAGGAAATAGCGGTCGTGGGTGACGATGAGGATGGTGCCTTTGTAGTCGATCAGGTGCTGCTGGAGCCAGGCGATGGTCTCGGCGTCGAGGTGGTTGGTCGGTTCGTCGAGGAGCAGCATATCGGGCGCTTCGAGCAGCAGTTTGCAGAGGGCGACGCGGCGGCGTTCGCCGCCTGAGAGGGTGCTGACATCGGCGTCGTCGGGCGGGCAGCGGAGGGCTTCCATGGCAACGTCGATCTGGGCGTCGAGATCCCAGAGGTTGTTCGAGTCGATCTCGTCCTGAAGCTGGGCCATCTCATCGGCGGTCTCGTCAGAGTAGTTCATGGCAAGTTCGTTGAAGCGGTCGAGCTTGGCCTTTTTCTCGGCGACGCCCAGCATGACGTTGTCGCGGACGTTCAGGCTTTCATCCAGGTGCGGCTCCTGCGGGAGGTATCCGACGCGCGCGCCTTCGGCGGCCCAGGCTTCACCGGTGAAATCGGTATCGATCCCGGCCATGATCCGCATGAGCGTCGATTTACCGGCACCGTTTACACCCACCACGCCGATCTTGACGCCGGGCAGGAAGCTGAGGCGAATGTTCTCAAAGCACTTCTTTCCACCGGGGTAGGTCTTGGACACACCATCCATGTGGTAGACGTATTGATAGGCGGCCATGGGTCTTCCTTTCCTCAAACACTGTCGATGTAGCCTTTGAGACCCGGGCGTGCAATTGGGGCTCTGCCCCCTTGGCCTTTGGCCAATTCCCCCAGGATACTTTTACCAGAAAGAAAGATATTTTGAGTCAAATTGTCCGTACGGTACAGGCGGGGACGCCGATGACCGTCCAGGAAGAAGGACATCGATCCTTCGGCGGGAGCGTCGCGTGCTGTGGCGCTCCTGCTCTTCTTTCTGGAACAAGTATCCCGGGGGTGAACCCCGGACTTGCTCCGGGGGAGGGGGCTGGCCCCCTGACCAGCGCGACAGCGAAGCTGGCGCAAAACCTGATCAGAGCACAACCGGTTTCCCGTGCGGCGTCCTTCTATACGCGTCTTCCCATTCTGATTTTCGGGTTGCGCGTGCGTCATCCGAGATGCCTGCGGGTTCGGCCAGTTGCTCCAACGCTTCGAGAGCGCATCTGAAATAGGTGTCATCGGTGTCCGGGGCGCCTTGTTCTTCGCAATGTGCCAGCGCTGCACCAAGCGCCTTGGCCCAGTCTTCTTGCGTGAAATGCCCTTCCCGGATCATGGCCGTTGCCATGGCCAGAACTGTTGCATGCCACGGCTCAGAGAATGCTCCGTTGGGCGGTGCCAGAGGGTCCTCAGACATCAACAAGGTAAGGCTCCCAAAGATCAAGGCACACCGTGTCGGCATCGTCCGAGCCCCAGAGTTCGGCAGCGGTAAACTCAACCGTGTAGAGATGCTCGCCCCGATGCTCACCTTCTGCACCGGCATCCGCATAAAGGTGACCGCCGTGATGGGCGATAATTTTTCCAATGTGCCCGCGTGCGTAGGCGGGCAGACGTGTGTGCCCCGAAACGGGGTGGTTCAACGTGCGGACGGTCTGGCCAATCGCAAAGGCTGGGTCTTGCCCCATCTCAACCCTGAAGTCCGTGTTGTTCGCGCGCAGCTTTGCAAGGGTTTGATCCATGTCCAGCGGTTTGGCCGGTGGTGATTGCACTGTTTCGGGGATGCCGCTGAGCACCTCCTGCATGGTAAAAAGGCCCTGATCGATGCGGTGTGCGATTTCGTTCAGGCACCACTTCGCGAAGTACGGCTGGGTCGCATAGGTGACCGGGTCCATGTTTTCGATCCCGTGACGCCACCAGTCGATTGTTCCGCCCGGGATGGGGACGTTTTTCGATAGCGCCCACTGCCGTTCTTCCCAGGATTCACGAAACGGCGGTGCCGTTATGTCGATCGGGCCGTAGCCGTCCTTGCCGCCATAGTCGTGAGGCCCGTCCATCATGCCACCTCCAGGTCGCGCTGTGTTCCGATCATACTGTCGCGCGTGATGATGGCCGCGAGTTGGCTTTCGTCCCAGTCTTCGGTGCCTGCGGGGCGTTGGGGAATGACAAGGTATCGGAGTTCTGCGGTGCTGTCCCAGACGCGGATGCGGGTGCTGTCGTCGAGGATCACGCCGAATTCCTGAAGCACCTTGCGCGGTTCCTTAACGGCGCGGCTGCGATAGGCCGCGGAGCGGTACCAGATCGGCGACATACCCAGCACTGCGAAAGGGTAGCAGGAACAGAGGGTGCAGACGACGAGGTTGTGGGTGTCTTCCGTGTTCTCAATGGCCTTGAGATGCTCAGTGGCGTGGCCTTCGTACCCGAACTCCTTAATGGCCTGACCCGCGTCATCCATTAGGCGGTCCCGAAACGCTGGGTCGGTCCAGCTTCGCGCGATGACCGTGGCACCACGCATCGGGCCGATCTTTTCCGAGTACATCTCGACCCATGTGTCGATGGTCTCTTGCGCCACGAGCCCTTTCTCGACGGCAAGGCTTTCGAGGGCTTTGACCCGAAGTGCCGGGTCGGACGGCATATGGGCGTGCAGGTGGCGATGAATGTCGCCGATTTTCTTTCTGTCATAGCTGGCCATGCCGCAACTGTGGCCAGAGTGGCGTTGCCTGTCAAACGCCTGGGCTGGACATTCGCGCGCTGACGCGACACGGATGCGTGCATGAATGAAGGGTTTCCCCCTGCCAAATCGGGCCTTTGCGTTGGCTTGCTCGGCGGATCATTTGATCCGGCACATGAAGGGCATGCGCATATCACGCGGGAGGCGTTGAAACGGTTTGGTCTGGATGAAGTGTGGTGGCTGGTGTCCCCGGGTAATCCGCTAAAGGAGCGGGGGCCGGCGCCGTTGGAGCAGCGCATCGCGCGTGCCAAGGCGGTGATGCACCACCCGCGCGTGAAAATCACCGATCTGGAGGTGCG
>JBCBBB010000166.1:0-5224 GCA_038532095.1 Pseudomonadota bacterium | reverse complement strand
GACGCCATGGATGTGCAGGTGATGATCCATACCGATACGCTCAATGAGAGCGGGTTCGTAGAAAACACCGTAAAAGCGATGAAGGGCCGGACGATCCACGCCTTTCACACCGAGGGGGCCGGGGGCGGGCATGCACCCGATATCATAAAGATCTGTGGGGAAGAGCATGTGCTGCCATCCTCCACCAACCCGACGCGGCCGTTCACCGTGAACACGCTGGAAGAGCATCTGGATATGCTGATGGTGTGTCACCATCTCGACAAGTCTATCCCGGAAGACGTGGCTTTTGCCGAAAGCCGGATCCGGCGCGAAACGATTGCGGCGGAAGACATTCTGCATGACATGGGCGCGTTTTCGATCATCGCATCCGACAGTCAGGCCATGGGGCGCGTCGGGGAGGTTGTGATCCGCACCTGGCAAACGGCCGACAAGATGAAGAAGCAACGCGGCCGCCTGAGTGAGGAAACCGGGGACAACGACAATTTCCGCGTGCGTCGCTACGTGGCAAAATACACCATCAACCCAGCCATTGCGCATGGCATTGGTCACGAAATCGGATCGATTGAGGTCGGGAAACGAGCGGATATCTGCCTTTGGAGCCCGGCGTTTTTTGGCGTCAAACCGGAAATGGTGCTTCTGGGTGGCACCATTGCTTGCGCTCAAATGGGCGATCCCAATGCCTCTATCCCGACACCGCAGCCGGTATATTCCCGGCCGATGTTCGGGGCTTATGGACGGTCGGTTGAACACTCGGCAGTGACCTTTGTGTCCGAAGCCGCGATGGCAGAGGGTGTTGGGGACGCGCTCGGCTTGGCGAAGTCGACGCTGGCCGTGAAGAACACACGGAACATCGGGAAGAAGGACCTGCTTTTGAACGACGCCACGCCGGAGGTGGAGGTCCATCCGGAGACCTATGAGGTGCGGGCCAATGGTGAGCTTCTGACCTGTGAACCCGCCGCTGAACTGCCCATGGCGCAGAGATATTTTCTGTTTTGAATCAACGTTTAACCAGTATGTCATGCGTTTCGTGCATGGCGGACATGAGAAAGGAGATGTGGTTGTGACGCCAAGCGGCTGCTACATGGATGGGACAGGGAGGAACCGAAGCCAACCAAGTGGAAAGGGTTCCTATGTCAACGTTTTCGCAGGTGGCCGATACGGTCGGTCCGACGCACATCTGGGCGTCTGTCACGTCTTTCATTCATTCGATCAGGACAGCGATTGCATTGAACGCGGAGGCCGACGTGCGCTTGGCCGAGATGCGCCGTTTGCAAGCGTGTTCGAACGAAACGCTGGCAGAGCTCGGCGTGCAACGCGACGACATCGTGCGACACGTGTTCCGCGACCTTTACACCTGAAGGCAATTGCATGACCGGGCTGGTTGCTGAAACCGTCCGGCCCGCAGGCACATGGTCTGACGCGATTGACCGGTGTGTCCTGTCCTATGATGATCGGTTCATCCGACGCAAAAGGCTCACCTGTGAAGGGGGCCTTTCTTTTGTTTGCGACCTTGAGAAGACGACGTCCCTCAATGCAGGTGAGGCGTTTGAACTTTCCGACGGCCAATTCGTAGAAATCGTGGCGGCGGCGGAACCGCTTTATCATGTGACCGGCGACGACTTGGTTCGGTTGGCCTGGCATGTCGGGAACCGGCACACGCCTTGTCAGATTGAGGCGAGCGGTCTCTTTATCCAGCAAGACAAGGTGATTGGGCATATGCTGGAGCATCTTGGCGCGACGCTGACCGAAGTGGTTCAGCCGTTTACGCCGGAAGGTGGGGCCTATGGGCATGGGCGGACACATTCGCACGCGCATGGTGCGACAGCGCATGCGCATTGAGGTGCAGTGGGGGGTGTCATGAAGGACCTTCTGACACTGACACAATGGCTCTCGCCGTCGTTTCCGGTTGGCGCGTTTGCGTTCTCGCACGGGCTTGAAACCGCCATCGGCGAAGGCCGGGTGAACGATGCGGCAGGTCTTGAGGCCTGGCTGCTGGATTTGCTTCGGCATGGGTCTGGCCGGTCCGATGTGGTGTTGCTGGCCGCCGCCTACGGAGCGGACGACCTGGACGAGGTTCAGACGTATGCTCTGGCTTTTCAGTCCTCCCTTGAGCGTCGCGAAGAGACAGTACAACTCGGCGCGGCCTTTTGTCGGACGGTGCGCGATGTCTGGGGTCTGGCGCTTCCAGACCTCGCCTATCCTGTGGCCGTTGGCCGGGCCGCACGGCTTCGCCAGATCGCGGTTGAGGACGCGGCAGCCGTTTATGCGCAGTCCTTTGTCTCGAACCTGGTTTCGGCGGCTGTTCGTTTGGTGCCGCTTGGGCAGACCGAAGGGCAGGCCGTTTTGGCGCGTTTGCAGAACGCCTGCGTCGCGTTGGGTCAGTCGGCGCCTGATCTTTCGCTGGACGACCTGGCAAGCGCGGCGTTTATGTCGGATATTCAGGCGATGCGCCATGAAACACTCAGCCCAAGGATTTTTCAGTCATGAGCAAGCATGGACCACTTAGAATTGGGATCGGTGGCCCTGTCGGGGCAGGCAAAACGACGCTGACGGCACGGCTTTCTGAGGCCCTGAAATCCACTCATTCCATCGGTGTCATCACGAACGATATTTACACACAGGAAGATGCAGAGGCGTTGATGCGTATGCAGATCCTTCCGGCAGATCGCGTGATTGGTGTGGAAACCGGAGGCTGCCCGCACACTGCCATTCGCGAGGATGCATCCATCAACCTGGCGGCGGTTGCCAAGATGGTGGAGCGCCACCCGGATGTTGAGGTTGTGCTGATCGAGAGTGGCGGTGACAACCTGTCTGCGACGTTCAGTCCCGAGCTGGCGGATTTGACGCTATATGTGATCGATGTGGCCGCCGGGGAGGAGATCCCGCGCAAGGGTGGTCCGGCGATTACGAAATCCGACGTGCTGATCATCAACAAGACGGACCTTGCACCGCATGTGGGTGCAGATTTGTCTGTCATGGATCGCGACGCCACGCGCATGCGCGATGGTCGCCCCTTTGTCTTTACGGCGCTCCGGCACGGGCAGGGTGTGGATCAGGTGGTTTCCCACATCGCAGAGATTGGCGGGCTTGAATTGCACCCCGTCGCGGCGGAATAGGCTGGCCAAATCCTCACTTGCAGTCGCGCTGGAAGCGGCCTCAGATGGGGCGTGACAAGCGGAGAGGGTGAGACATGACGTCAACAGATACGAGGCAGGTGCGTTACGCGGTCGTCGGGGCCGGTTGGATCAGCCAGGAGGCTTTCCTGCCTGCGATCCCTCAGGTCGCCAACTCAGTTGTAACCGCCATTGTTTCAGGCAGTTCCGACGTTTCGGCGAAACTTGCGGAGTTTTACGGGATTGAGCACATCTACAGCTATGACGCCTACGATGCGATGCTGGCGGATGATGTCGTTGACGCGGTTTACATCGCGCTCCCCAACTCGCTCCATGCCGATTTTGCCATTCGCGCGATGAAGGCGGGAAAACACGCGCTGGTGGAGAAGCCGCTCGCCATCTCGGTGCAGGAATGTGAGGCCATGATCGCAGCAGCGGAGCAGGCGGGCGTGTACCTGATGACGGCGTATCGTCTGCATTCCGAGCCGGGGACGGTTCAGGTTCTGGACCTCATTCGGAGTGGTGAGATCGGCGATCCGCGCCATTTCGTGTCGACGTTTTCGTTCCAGTCAGGAGCAGATAATCACAGATTACTGGCCGAGCATTGGGGCGGTCCACTTCAGGACATCGGTGTGTATTGCCTGAATGCGGCGCGCCATTGCTTCGGCGCTGAGCCGACGCAGGCGGTTGCAATCAAAGGGCACAGCAATGGCGATCCGCGTTTCCGCGAGGTCGAAGGTTCCATGGCTGTCACCTTAACGTTCCCGCGCGAACGGCTGGCGCAGTTTCTGTTCAGCTTCGAAGCAGATGACACGGACACCTACCGGATCATTGGCACGAAGGGCGAGATTACCGTCGAACACTGTTACGACTTTCACTTCACGCCACGTATCTGGCTGTCGAAAGGCTATGATCGGCGCGAGATTGAGGTGCCCGACAGTGACCACTTCGGCGGGCAGGCGGCCTACTTCTCAGATTGCATCTTGACCAACACCCGACCTGTCCCCGACGGGGAGGAGGGTTTGGCGGATGTTCGGGCCTTGCTCGCGATAGAGGCTGCCGCGAAGAGCGGGCTGCCTCAACCGATTTCAAATGACGAGCGGAACATTCATCCTTCAAAGCATACGATGCGCATCGTGCCGCGCACAGAAAGACGACTGGTCTTCTGATCAGAAGTCGAAAATGTCTTCCAAGAAGCTGCGGCTGTTCTTGCGGCGCGGTTCGTATTCGGGCTCGGTATGCCCACGCTGTGGAGCGGTCATGTCTTGTTTGCTTCGCTCGATGATCTTGTCCAACTCCCCACGATCCAGCCAAACTCCCCGACATTGTGGACAATAGTCGATTTCCACACCGTGCCGGTACATCATAACAAGCGGGGTGCCGTCGATGGGGCATTGCATAGTTTGGCTCCTGTTTCAGATGCCAAGAGCGTGGAGCGGGGCGAGTTACCGCTGGAGCCCAGACCGGCTGCCGCTGACCCGCACTTCACACAACTCACGTCATCTGTTTCGTCGCGAGCATTTTTGCTACTCTCAGTTAAGATTCCACCAACGCTAAAGCCATGCCCGCCCTTTGCCGTGATTGTTTTCATATGTTCGATGCCGGTGACCGCTGCCCTGCGTGCGGTCGCCCTCGTGTTTTGTCGCACCCCGAACTTTACGAACTTTCCATAGCGCATATGGACTGTGACGCGTTCTATGCCTCGGTTGAGAAGCGCGACAATCCCGAGCTTCGCGACAAACCGGTTATCATAGGCGGTGGGCGACGCGGTGTTGTGTCGACAGCCTGTTACATCGCGCGGATCAAAGGGGTTCGGTCCGCGATGCCCATGTTCCAAGCTTTGAAGCTGTGCCCTGACGCGGTGGTCGTGAAAGGGCGCATGGGGGCATATGCGGAGGTCAGTCGCCAAATCCGCGCGATGATGGATGAGATGACGCCTGTCGTCGAACCCTTGTCCCTTGACGAGGCGTTTATGGATCTGACCGGCACGGCGCGGTTGCATGGCAAGCCGCCGGCTGTGATGCTGGCCCGTCTGGTTCAGCGCATGGAAGATGAGTTGGGCATATCGGGGTCCATCGGGCTGTCTCACAACAAGTTTTTGGCCACCTTGG
>JBCBBB010000165.1:0-5620 GCA_038532095.1 Pseudomonadota bacterium | reverse complement strand
GACAGCTGGGACGATGGCATGGATGACATTACAGACTACGAGCGCAGGATAACGGCAGCGCTGGACCGGGCGGCACAGGCGCTTGACGCCTTAAGCGCCGGGGACGCGGGCGATGCGACGGCGTTGAAGGCGGAACTGGATGCGGAGCGCGTGGCGAACCAGCAGTTGGAAGAGCGCGTGCGTGCGATCAAGGAAACGCAGGAGCACACGGTCAAGACCCTGGAAGACACTGTCGCTGATCTGAAGGCCGCACTGAGCACCCGCGATGCGGAGATGCAGCAACTCAAGAGTGTGAACGAGGAATTGCGCACCTCAAACGCGGCCCTGCGGGAGGCCAATGCCCAAGGGGTCGGCGACCCGGACGCTGTCAACGCCGCCATGGTCACCGAGATCGAAAGCCTGCGTGCTGCGCGTGCCGCTGAACGGGCCGAAATCGAAGAGATTCTTGCAACGCTCGAACCCGTGCTGAAGGAGGCCTGAGATGCCGGAGGTGAATATTCAGATCGGTGGGCGGAGCTTTGCCGTGGCTTGCCAGGAAGGCGAGGAGCATTTCCTGCAGTCGGCGGCTGAATTGCTCGACAATGAAGCCAAATCATTGATGGAGCAGATCGGGCGCTTGCCGGAATCGCGGATGTTGTTGATGGCCGGTCTGATGCTGGCGGATAAACACGCCGGGTCTGAAGACCAAATGAAGACCATGGAAGACAAGATCGCCCAGCAGGAGGCGTGGATCGAAGAGCTTCAGAACCGCCCGAAACCGTCGCCCGAACTGCGCGAGGTGGCAGTTATCCCGACAGCCGTGTCGGAAACGCTGGCCGAGCTTGCCGCGCGCGCGGAAGCGATTGCCGAAGCCGCAGAGGAAAAGGCACGCGCGGCCGGGTAAGAGCGGCTTATGCCATCAAGTGATACGTCTTCACCTGTTTCGAGGCGATCCAGCCAGCGACTTGGGCGTCGAAGGCCTTGAAATGCGCGCTCGCCAAATGTGCGTCAAAGGCCGCTCGGTCGGTGTAGAGTTCATATAGAAACACGGTTTCGGGGCCGTTTTCGCCCACAGCGACATCGAACCGGTGACAGCCAGGTTCGACGTCGAGGGACTGTTTCGCGTTTTCACGAATGGCGTCCAGAAATGCGGGCGCATACGCGGCATGGACCTGAAACGTCACCGCGACAACGTACATCGCTTAGCTGTTGTGCTCGCGAATCTGGTTGGCGGCGTCCTTGTTGTAGCCGACGCCCTTGTCGTCAAAGAGCTGGTCCAGCTCGCCGGACAGCGTCATCTCGGTGATGATGTCGCAGCCGCCGACGAACTCGCCTTTCACATAAAGCTGGGGGATAGTCGGCCAATCGGAGAAATCCTTGATGCCCTGGCGGAGTGCATCATCGCTCAGCACGTTCACGTCCTGATACTCGACGCCCATGAAGTTCAGAACGCCTGCGACGCGGCTCGAAAACCCGCATTGCGGCATGGATTTGGTGCCCTTCATGAACAGCACCACATCGTTGGTGTCGACGGTTTCCTTGATCTGGGTTTCGGCGGTCATGCGCTTGGCCTCCTGACATCGGTTTCACAGGACATAGTTTGCTTTGTCGCAAAGTGCCAGTGGTCAGCCCCAGGTGATTTCGTAGCGTGTTGCGCTGGATAGTCCGAAGACTTCGGAAACCACCCATCGGGCAAAGACGGCATGATCGCCGGAGGTCGTGAAATCGATGTCGAGGAACGTCATCTGATCGTTGGTGTTCCGGTACGGGGAGAGCCCCCTGTGCCGGGCCTCGGCCTCGACGCGCACAGCGTAGGCGCGGGACCAATCCGTGACGGGCAGATCGAACCTGTATTGCAGGACCCCGTCCCGGTCGTGACCTGCGGCGACCTGAATGAAACGTTCACCGTCACCTTCGCGCGCGGTCACGAAAAACCCGCCCGTCTCTTCCCGGGCCAGGGTTTCAATGCGGGCGAGATAGACCTCAAGCGTTCCGGTTTCCGACCCGGATGTGATGGACCTGACGCCACGCGCCTCATAGGCGCGAACGCTGCGGAGAGCCAGCACAGCCAGAAGAAGCAAGCCGAGCAGGTAGAGAAGCTGCGGAACCATGGTCCGTAAAGATCAATCCGGAGCGCGCGTGGTCAGCGCCAAGGCATGCAAATCGCCATCCGGGCCATCCATTTTGCCCTTGAGAGCGGCGTAGACCGCACGTTGCTGTTGCACGCGGTTCAGGCCCCGAAAGCTTTCGTCGATGACAAGGGCGGACATGTGAACACCATCGCTGCCGCCCACTTCGATCTGTGCGTCAGGGAAGGTTTCGCGCAAAAGCGTCTCGATTTCATGGGCCTGCATGGGCATTGGCGGCGTCTCTCCTCTTTGAGTGGCAATCTAGGCTCTGCGGCCTATGACGACAAGCACGCTCAGGATGCGAGTGGTGGGCGCGACCCAGGGTCCCGCGAGACGAAAATGGCGGAACCTGTCACGACTGTTCGCCCTTTCTTAACCGAGCTTGCCTATTAATAAGGGCGGGTGGCGGTGGCTTTAACTGCGCTTCATAAAGGTTAACGCTTTGTGTGGCCGTGCTCAGATTTCGGCCAGCGCCGCCTCGGTGGCCTGGAAAAACTCCCCGACCTGACGCCCATCGACCAGCGCGTGGTGCACTTGCAATGTCATCGCCATCTCATGCCCCCGTGCGCTTTCGACAATCTTGCCCCAGGACACGCGCGGGATGCAGTCGTCAGGCCCCGGCAGCGCATTGTCGAGAGACGTATAATCCAGCCACGGCAGGCAGGAGAGATAGGCGACATCCTCGATCGTGCCGTCATTGGCATTCAGCGGCGCACCCTCGCGCACGTCTTTGATCTTGTCGGCTGCATGGTCATCGAACCGGGTACGGTCCGGGTTCCAGGCGAGGTAGGTGTATCGAAAATCGCCGTTTTCCAAGGGAATCGTGGGCGAAAGCAGAAGGCGCCGGTATTCGGTCACCATATCTTCTTTGAACCGCATGCGCAGCTCCGGCACGGCATGCAGCCCTTTGCCGATGGCCCAGATGCAGTGACGAAAAGGGGAGAGCCCTTTCTCCTTCCGCGCCGCCATCATGTCGGTCACGTTCACCCGCACGGTTGTCGCGTAGTGGGGCCGGTCAAATTGCCGGAACATGTGGAACTGGGCCGCCCGCGGCCAGGTCTTCAAGTCAACGCGCGTGCCTGTCATGCGATCTGGTCCGCAAAGGCGCTCCGGTAGAGGGCGGATAGCTCGGTAAGCGATGCGCTGGAGGCGCCAAGCCGCACCTCGTCTCCGCCGAACCGTCCGACCTGAGTGATTGGAACACCGGCCTGACCCGCGGCGATCATCAACGTTTCCGCCTGATCAAAGCCGCAGGCAATCAGGTAGCGCGCCTGATCCTCCCCGAAAAGTTGGTCGATTTCGCTGATATCAAGCTGTACGCCCAACCCGGCCGCGTCGGCCATTTCAAACGCTGCCAAGGCCAACCCGCCGTCGGACAGGTCCGTGGCCGCGTGCACCCATGCGCCGTTCCGTCGTAGCATCTCGCCGGCTTTACGCTCGGCATCCAGGTCGATGGCAGGCGCGTCGCCCCCTTCGCGCCCAAAGGCCTCGGCAAGTAGCGCGGACTGGCCCAGGTGGCCGTGTGTTTCGCCCAGGAGCAGCGCGAAATCACCGTCCTGCGCCACGCCGGCAATCAGGTCGTCGGACGACGCAATAAGGCCGACCGCACCGATTGTTGGCGTTGGTAGGATGGGTTGCCCATCGGTTTCGTTGTAAAGCGACACGTTACCAGACACGATGGGCATGTCGAGCGCCGTGCAGGCGGCGCCGATGCCCTGGATCGCACCGACGAATTGTCCCATGATTTCAGGCTTTTCCGGGTTGCCGAAATTCATGTTGTCGGTTGTGGCAAGGGGGCGTGCGCCCACGGCAGACAGGTTGCGATAGGCTTCTGCCACCGCTTGTTTGCCCCCCTCAACAGGGTTGGCGCGGACATAGCGGGGCGTCACATCGGACGTAAAGGCAAGGAGCTTCTCGGTGCCGTGCACCCGCGTCACACCGGCGCCGAGGCCGGGTGCCTGAACCGTGTCGGCCATCACCTGGCTGTCATACTGTTCCCAGACCCAGTGCTTGCGGGCGTAGTTCGGCGATCCGATCAGGGCTTTCAGACCCTCCATCGGGTCAAGCGCCAGCACATCATCTTCCGGCTGGTACGCGGGGGCGTCCGCCGTGGCCACCCAGGGCCGGTCGTATTCCGGCGCGGTTGAGGACAGCTTTGACAGCGGCAGATCGGCTTTCACCTCATTGCCATGCAGAATGAGGAAGCGATCTTCCTCCAGCGTTTCGCCGACAATGGCGAAATCGAGGTCCCATTTCTCGAACACGGCTTTCGCTTCGGCCTCGAGTTTCGGGTTCAGCACCATGAGCATCCGCTCCTGGCTTTCGGACAGCATCATTTCATAGGCCGTCATCCCGGTTTCGCGTTGCGGTACTGCGTCGAGATTAAGGCGCACGCCCAGCCCGCCCTTATCGCCCATCTCGACCGCCGAACAGGTGAGGCCCGCCGCGCCCATATCCTGGATCGAGATCACGGCGCCGGTCTGCATCAGTTCCAGACAGGCCTCCAGCAAGCGCTTTTCGGTGAAGGGATCGCCGACTTGCACGGTTGGGCGCTTCTCTTCGATGGTGTCGTCAAATTCAGCGGAAGCCATGGTCGCCCCGCCGACACCATCGCGGCCCGTCTTTGCGCCGAGGTAGACCACGGGCATGCCAACCCCGCTGGCCGCGGAGTAGAAGATCTTGTCCGTGTCAGCGAGGCCCGCGGCAAAGGCGTTCACAAGGCAGTTGCCGTTGTAGGCTTTGTGAAACCGGACTTCGCCGCCAACGGTCGGCACGCCGAAGGCGTTGCCATAGCCGCCAATGCCTTCGACGACACCCGCCACGAGCCGCTTTGTCTTCGGGTGGGACGGTTCGCCAAAGGAAAGTGCGTTCATCGCTGCGATGGGCCGCGCCCCCATGGTGAACACGTCGCGCAGGATGCCACCCACACCCGTTGCAGCACCCTGGTAGGGCTCGATGTAGGACGGGTGATTGTGGCTCTCCATCTTGAAGATCACCGCTTGCCCGTCGCCGATATCCACCACCCCGGCATTCTCACCGGGTCCGCAGATAACCTGCGGGCCTTCGGTCGGCAGGGTGCGCAGCCATTTTTTGGAGGATTTGTAAGAGCAATGCTCGTTCCACATCGCCGAGAAGATGCCAAGCTCGGTAAAGTTCGGTGCGCGGTTCAGAATGCGCAGGACTTCCTGATACTCTTCGGGCGTGAACCCATGTGCGGCGATCAGCTCGTCGGTAATCTCTGGCTCTTGCATGGGGCCCCCGGTTGTCTTGCAGGTCTCATAGAAGACTGGGCGGGGAGGGAAAAGGGGCTTTGCCTGCTCTCGCCTGTCGCGGCGTTAGCGCAGTCCACCGTTCTTGAGGCCTTGGCGGGCCGCATCGGCGCATTTGGCAATGCGCTTGGCACGCGTTGGTTCGGTTTTGGCGAGCTTGATCTGTTCGAGCCAGGCGCGGCGGATCGAACGCGACCAGGTATCCCACGTGGCGCTGTCCGCTCCGAGCGCATCTGCGAGATC
>JBCBBB010000164.1:0-5708 GCA_038532095.1 Pseudomonadota bacterium | reverse complement strand
TTGTTCAATGCTGTTGCCATAACGTGCGATGCAGTGGGCGGCATGAACCATGCGACACCTGTCGTGATGCAAGGATGCCCACCAGTTCTGTTTTGTCGGCTTACGAAGTGGGGCTTAGCGCGGTATCTCATCGGGCCCTCCGCCGCCGAGACGGGCGAGGGTAACAGGACCATGTCGTTGCGGGTGAAACCGCTGTGCCATCATGTGCTCCTGACCAGGCGCCCCGCCTGCATCGAGTTGAAGTGCCAACGCAAGATATGCGTTGGTGACGGCAGGTCTCCTGACTTGCGGGTCTAGGCTTCCCCGAACCTTCCCGGATGGTACATCCAGTGGCTCATGTCGGGGTCGCTCACCGCTCACAGTTGCGGGGGCAGTCACGGATTTGGCCGCATTAGGCTGGGCCGCACCGTGTTCCCTTTTCATCTCGCTCGCGTGATGCGATTGAGAACCATCGCAAGGAGGAAATCGAAAAGTGGCAGGTTCGTCAATGCCAATCCGGACGTGCAGGTATTAACCAGTAAGTTGGTAAATCCGTGCACAATCGGCGACCTGAGCCGCGTTTGATTGCGATCGCGCCGACATTTCCATTTGGAACCGCCTTTTCCTGGCCTCAGAGGCGTTCGCGTTTCACTTTCTGTTCTTTTGTCTTCATTCCTGTGAAAACATCGCGTTACAGTGGCGCGGTGTATGTTAACAAGCGGCGCAGGTTGCCAAAGTGGTGGACGTGAAACAGTCTGAACTTTTCAAAAAGGTCGCGCGATCTTCCCGTCATTTCTTGCTGTTCGCGTTTCTCTTCAGCGTATTCGTGAACTTGCTGATGCTGACCGGGCCGCTCTTTATGTTGCAGGTGTATGACCGTGTGCTTGGGTCGCGCTCGGAAGAAACACTTGTGGCGCTGCTGATTCTCGTTGTTGGGCTTTATGCTCTGATGTGGCTTCTCGACTTTGCACGAACGCGCTTGCTTGCACGCTACGGGGCGCGTTTGCAGTCCGAACTGGACGACGATGTGTTCGAGGCCCAGCTTGCCTACGGAACGCGTACCCCCGCCGCGCAATCTGCAAGCCGCGATCTGGAAGCCGTACAGGGCTTCTATGCCTCTCCGGCACTTCCCGCGATGATGGATGCTCCGTTCACACCGTTGTTCATTGGCGTGATCTTTATCTTCCACCCGTGGTTGGGCTGGTTCGCATTTGCGGGTGGACTGGTCCTGATCGCCATCACGGCGCTGAACCAGTTTCTAACGTCCAAACGCCTTGCCGAGGCACAACAAACGGTAGAAGCGGCGCACCGGTTTGCGGAGAACGCAAGACGCGCATCCGAACTGGTGCGGAGCCAGGGTATGCTCAACCCCGTTGTGTCCCGGTTCATGGGGCGCCGTGTCGACGCGTTGCAGAAGAACATGTCAGCCGTCGATTGGACAGGTGGGTTTTCCACATTCACCAAAGCCTTTCGTTTGTCCTTGCAGTCGCTGGTCCTGGCGCTGGGTGCCTGGTTGGTCTTGCGCGGTGAGATCACGGCCGGGGCGATGATCGCAGCATCCATCCTTCTGGGGCGTGCGCTGGCGCCTATTGAACAGCTGATTGGGCGCTGGCCACAGGTCACCCGCGCGCGTCAGGCGAAAGCGCAGTTGTCGGAGTTTATGTCCGGGCTGCCCGAAAAAGTGGACCGCACCCAGTTGCCGCGTCCCGAAGGCCGTCTCGATGTGAAGGGCGTCACCGTGACGACCGCGCCTGGATCGCCGCCCATCCTGTATAATGTGAGTTTTGCCATTGAACCGGGGGAAGCCCTCGGTGTCATTGGTCGATCAGGATCGGGCAAGACAACGATCGCAAAGTGCATTTTGGGATTGGTTCCACCCAATATCGGTGAGGTGCGTCTGGGTGGGGCATTGATCGGGCACTACAGCCCGGAGGCCTTGGGCGCGCATGTCGGGTACCTGCCTCAGGAACCGATGCTGATCAACGGGACAATCGCCGAGAACATCGCGCGCATGGCTTTGGAGCCAGACAGCGCCATGGTGGTTGCGGCGGCCCAAAAGGCAAAAGCGCATGAGCTGATCCTGTCCTTGCCCGATGGGTATGAAACGCGGATCGAAGACAACCAGATTGGTTTGTCCGGCGGGCAGCGCCAACGCATCGCGCTCGCCCGTGCCCTCTTCGGGGACCCGGTGCTGTTGGTCCTGGATGAGCCGAACTCGGCCCTCGATCAAGAAGGTAGCGAGGCGTTGAACCACGCGATCCGCAATATGAAAGAAGAAGGCCGCTCGGTCGTTATCATGACGCATCGTCCGGTTGCGATCTCGGAATGCGACAGTCTTCTCGTTGTCGATAAGGGCGCGGTGAAGGCACAAGGTCCGCGGGACGAAATCATCAAGTCTATGATGAAGAACGCTCCGGACATTCGTAAAGCCCTCGGGGGAGGCCAGAATGAGTGATCGTCCAAGCTATTCCGCCAAGTTGCCGCTGACCGTTGGTTTTTTCGCCCTTGCCGGGTTGGTTGGCGGTGTTGGTATCTGGAGTGTCCAAACCGAAATTGCCGGCGCTGTCATCGCCAGCGGCATGATCGTTGTGGAAAACAACCGCCAAGTGGTTCAGCACCCCGAAGGCGGCATTGTCGACCGCATCGAAGCGCGCGACGGTCATCGTGTCGAAGCGGGCGGCATCCTTGTCGCTTTGGACGACACGCTTTTGCAATCCGAGTTGGCGGTTGCCGAGCTTCAGCTGATCGAACTGAAGGCCCGTCGCGCACGTCTGGAAGCTGAGCGCGACGAAAGGGATACGATTGAGTTTTCAAGTGACCTTACAAGCCAAACGGGCGACGCCGTAGACGAACAGATTGAAGGCCAGCGCGTTCTGTTCTTTGCGCGCAAAGAGACGTTCGAGAAAGAGCTCAGCCAAATTGGCGAACGGATCTTGCAGGCCCGCAATCAGATCACAGGGGCGGGGGCACAGCTTGATGCGCTCGCCGTGCAGGAGGAACTGGCGAGCGAAGAGTTGACCGTGCAGGAAGATGCGCTGTCACGCGGCCTGACGCAGTCGGGTCGGGTGTCGAGCCTGCGGCGTGAAGCGGCACGTCTCCAAGGCGAAATTGGCCAGCTTCAGTCTGATATTGCGCGGTTCAAAGGGGAAATCGCGTCGTTTGAGATTGAGCGGGTCCGATTGCAGAACGCGCGCCGCGAAGCTGCCATTAGTGAGTTGCGCGACATCCAGTTTCGCGAGCTTGAACTGGCGGAGCAGCGGCAAAGCCTGTTGCGGCGCATGGAACGGCTATACGTCAGAGCACCGGTTGCTGGCATTGTTTACGGCTCCACTGTTTTCGCCGAAAATGCGGTTGTGCGGCCTGCCGAACCGCTCATGTATGTGGTGCCGCAGGATCAGCCATTGATCGTGAATGCGCAGGTTGATGCCATTCACGTGGACCAAGTTCATGTCGGTCAGCCCGCAACCTTGCGGTTCAGTGCTTTCAACCAGCGCCTGACGCCGGAGGTGACGGGCATTGTGCTCGATGTCTCGGCGGACGTGTTCCGCGATGAGGTGACCGGCCTGAGTTATTACCGGGTCAACCTGGCGCCGCTCCCGGAAGAGCTTCCGAAATTGGAAGGGCACGACCTTTTGCCTGGTATGCCGGTGGAAGCCTTCTTGCGGACCGATGACCGGACACCGCTGTCTTACCTGACAAAGCCGCTCACCGACTACTTCGGGCGCGCCTTTCGCGAAAGCTGACGACGCAGCGGGTCACTCTGCTGCAATCGCATCCGGGTCGACCAGCCCGACGATGTCGAACATGATCCGGTTCAGTTCGAAATCCTTGGGCGTGTAGACCGCCGCCACGCCCATGGCACGCAGTCGATCGGCATCTTCAGGTGGGATAATACCACCAACGATGACAGGGATGTCGCCAAGGCCCGCAGTCCGCATTTGACCCATCAGGTCTTCGATCAGCGGAACATGACTGCCAGAGAGGATCGAAAGGCCGACGACATGGGCCTCGCTTTCCTTTGCGGCCGCCACGATCTCAGCCGGGGTGAGGCGAATGCCTTCATACGTGATGTCCATGCCAACATCGCGCGCACGGGACGCGATCTGTTCAGCGCCATTCGAGTGGCCATCGAGGCCAGGCTTGCCCACAAGGAACTTCAAACGTGAGCCCAGTTTGGTGGACACAAGATCGACCGCTTCTCGTATCTCGTCCAGCCCTTCCGTTCTGTTGGACGGGGCGCTGCTGACGCCTGTCGGCGCGCGGTACTGACCGAAGGATTTGCGGACCACGTCGCCCCATTCCCCGGTTGTCACGCCCGCTTTTGCAGCGGCGATGGAGGCAGGCATGACATTTGTTCCGGTCTTGCACGCCTCGGCCAGATCGGCGAGAGCGGCGCTTACAGCATCGCCGTCGCGGCTTTCCCGCCATGCTTGAAGGCGCGCGATCTGGTCGGCTTCAGCGGCTGGGTCGGCTACCATGATGGCTTCGTCGCCTGCCGTCAGTGGGGAGGCTTCTGCCTCAACATAGCGGTTTACACCCACCACTGTTGTTTCACCGGACTCGATCCCTTGAATACGCTCCGAATTCGCTTCTACCAGTCGCGACTTCATGTATTCGATGGACTCAACCGCGCCACCCATCGCATCGATATGCGCCAGTTCACTGCGCGCGCCATCCTTGAGCTCCTCGACCTTCGCTTCCACGATCGGGTTGCCATCGAAGAGGTCGCCATACTCGAGAAGGTCGGTTTCAAACGCCAGGATTTGCTGCATTCGAAGCGACCATTGCTGATCCCACGGGCGGGGCAGGCCAAGGGCTTCGTTCCAAGCGGGCAGTTGTACGGCCCGCGCCCGCGCGTTTTTCGAAAGCGTGACGGCCAGCATCTCAATCAGGATGCGGTAAACGTTGTTCTCGGGTTGCTGTTCGGTCAGGCCAAGCGAGTTGACCTGTACGCCATAACGGAACCGGCGGAAGCGCGGGTCTTCCACACCGTAGCGGCTTTGGCAGATCTCATCCCAGAGCTCGGTAAACGCGCGCATTTTGCACATCTCGGTCACGAAGCGGATGCCTGCGTTCACAAAGAAGCTGATGCGGCCGACCATCTCGGGGAAGGCCTCAGGGGCCACTTTGCCCTTTAGGTCGTCCAACACGGCTTGGGCAGTGGCCAAGGCGAAGGCAAGCTCCTGCTCAGGCGTCGCACCAGCTTCTTGCAGGTGGTAGGAGCACACGTTCATCGGGTTCCACTTGGGCAGATGCTCGCGTGTGTACGCGGCAACATCTGTGATCAGGCGGAGGGACGGCTTCGGTGGGCAGATATGCGTGCCACGGCTGAGGTATTCCTTGATGATGTCGTTCTGCACCGTGCCTTGCAGTTGGCTGATCTCTGCGCCCTGACGTTCGGCCTCTGCGATATAGAGCGCCAAGAGCCATGGCGCGGTCGCGTTGATCGTCATCGAGGTGTTCATCTTCTCAAGCGGGATGTTATCGAAAAGCGTTTGCATGTCGCCCGAGTGGGCGATCGGCACGCCGACTTTGCCGACTTCCCCACGCGCAAGAATGTGGTCGCTGTCATAGCCCGTTTGTGTCGGCAGGTCGAAAGCAACCGACAGGCCGGTCTGCCCCCGTTCAAGGTTGCCGCGGTAGAGTTCATTGGACGCTTTCGCAGTCGAATGCCCGGCATAGGTTCGGAACAGCCACGGACGATCAGCTTGTGAGTTGGGCACGGGGCA
>JBCBBB010000163.1:0-5747 GCA_038532095.1 Pseudomonadota bacterium | reverse complement strand
GAGCCGCCAGCGCCGCGCCTTCACGTCCAGCGATTGCAGCAGAAAGGCGCGCACCGAAGGCTCCTCCACCCACGCGGCCAACTGTTCATCCGCGTCCCGGCGCGTCTCGACACGGCTCAGGTCAACGCGCTGCATCGCTTCGATCATGTGGCGCTGCGTATGCGTGTAGGGCACCGGGGCAATGTCGGCCACGATCAGGCGCCGCAGGTTCTGGGGCTGTGTCAGCGCGAGTGTCATAACGGCCTTGCCGCCCATCGAGTGACCCAGAACATCAGTCGGTTCGCTCAACGCGCCTGCAAGATCACGCGCCATGTCGGGGTAACTGTGACTGTCGAACCACGGGCTTTCACCATGATTGCGCATGTCGACCGCCGTCACCATACGGCTGTCTGATAACCGCTTGGCAATCGCCCCCCAGTTTCGAGCGGAGCCATAAAGCCCGTGCGCAATGAGCAGGGGCGTCCTTTCCGTGGGTGCGCCATGTGTGATCGAAGCCAACATGGGCTTTTCATACCGGCTTCGGCGCGCTATCGCCAGACGCATGGATGTCTCGGAAATGTCAGAGGAAATGGCCGAAGTCATGGCCCGCCAACTGCGCGTGCGCGGCGGCCGTCTCTCTGAAGTCGTGGCACGGGCCGGCCGGAAACTGCCGCGGCATCTTCAGCTTGAAGCGCAGGCCCTGATCGAAGCCGAGACCTTGGCAGAGCATCCCAAACTCTCGCACCGCATAGATATAAAGCGCCTGAAAAAGGCCGAGCGAAAACTGCTGTACTTCCTGAACAAACAGGACCCGAAAGCAGAACGACGAGCCGAGATCTTGGATCGGCTCGCCGGGATTGTCTTCATCATATTCGTCATCACCCTCGGCGCGTTTTTCTTCGCGCTCTGGCGGGGTTACATCCCCTGATAGATCGGGAAGCGCTGGCACAGTTCCAGCACTTCGCCCTTCACGGCCTCTTCTACAGTGCCGTTGCCATCCTCGCCATTGGCGGCAAGGCCATCCGTGACACGGGTGATCCATTGGGCAATCAAGCGGAACTCATCTTCACCGAAGCCGCGCGTCGTGCCAGCCGGTGTGCCAAGGCGGACGCCGCTGGTAATCATCGGTTTTTCGGTGTCGAACGGAATGCCGTTCTTGTTTACCGTGATATGAGCCCGTCCAAGCGCTTTCTCGGTGGCATTGCCCTTCACGCCCTTAGGCCGCAGGTCGACCAGCATCACATGGCTGTCCGTGCCGCCCGTGACGATGTCGAGGCCGCCTTTCTGCAACTCATCCGCCAGCGCCTTGGCGTTTGCAATGACCTGGGCCTGATAATCCTTGAACCCCGGCTCCAGCGCTTCGCCAAAGGCCACGGCCTTGGCGGCGATCACATGCATCAGCGGACCACCCTGGATGCCTGGGAAGATGGCGGAATTCACCTTCTTCGCGATGGCCTCGTCATTGGTCAGGATCAAGCCGCCGCGCGGTCCGCGCAGTGTTTTGTGAGTGGTCGTCGTTGCAACATGGCTGTGCGGGAAGGGCGACGGATAATGACCGGCCGCAATCAGCCCCGCGAAATGCGCCACGTCGGACAGCAGGTAGGCGCCCACCATATCCGCGATCTCACGCATGCGTTTGAAGTCGATGACGCGCGGAATGGCAGAGCCACCGGCGATGATCATCTGGGGCTTGTGCTCTTTTGCCAGCGCCTCGATCTGATCATAGTCGATTTCAAGCGTGTCTTCACGGACGCCATACTGCACCGCGTTGAACCACTTGCCCGACTGGTTCGGGCGCGCGCCGTGGGTCAAGTGACCACCGGCATCCAGGCTCATGCCGAGGATCGTGTCACCCGGCTTCAGAAGCGCGGTGAACACGCCCTGGTTGGCCTGGCTGCCTGAGTTCGGCTGCACATTGGCGAACTCACAATTGAAAAGCTGCTTGGCGCGGTCGATCGCAATCTCTTCCGCGATGTCGACATATTGGCACCCGCCATAGTATCGACGCCCGGGGTAACCTTCCGCGTATTTGTTCGTCATGACCGACCCTTGGGCTTCCATGACGGCGCGGCTCACGATGTTTTCCGAGGCAATCAGCTCGATCTCTTCGCGCTGGCGGCCGAGTTCCTGGCCAATCGCCCCAAAGACCTCGGGGTCGGTGGCCGAGAGCGTCTCGGTGAAAAAGGCGGCGGTGCGTTGCGGCGCGTTCATGGGCTTCCTCCTGGCACGACGAGCAGTTGATCGGCTATGTAGCTCGATTTCACGACAACGGAAACCTTGAGTTTCGGCGCCGCCCGCGCAATCTTGCGCTACTGGCGAGGGAGACATCATGCGTCCGTCAAAATCAATCGCATTCCGGGCGAGCCGCTCTGCCGTCGCGCAAGAGGCACTGACCACCTTGCAGGCGCGCTATGGCCATGCCGAACTTGAGGCCGCTGATGTTGTTGTCGCCCTGGGCGGGGACGGGTTCATGCTGGAAACGCTCAAGGTCGCACAGCCGTTGGGCAAACCGGTTTACGGGATGAACCGGGGCACGGTTGGCTTCCTGATGAATGAATATGGTGAGGAAGACTTGCCGGAACGGTTGTCGGATGCGGAAGAGGCCGTCATCAACCCGCTCCGCATGCGGGCCGAACAGCGCAGCGGTCAAATTGTTGAGGGTTTGGCGATCAACGAGGTATCCCTGCTGCGACAGGGCCCACAGGCGGCGCGGTTGAAGATTTCGATCGATGGGCGGTCCCGCCTCGATGAACTTGTTTGTGACGGCGCGCTGGTCGCCACACCCGCCGGATCCACAGCTTATAACTACTCAGCACACGGCCCGATCCTTCCCATTGGCTCAGAAGTGCTGGCCCTGACGGCGGTCGCCCCATTCCGACCCCGACGCTGGCGCGGCGCGCTTCTGCCCAAAACGGCGACGGTCCGCTTTGACATCCTTGAGGCCGAAAAACGCCCGGTGATGGCCGATGCCGATGGCAGCCCGGTCGAAGATGTGGCTTGGGTCGAAGTCCAGAGCGAGCCTGCCGTCGAACACCGGATCCTGTTCGACCCGGGTCACGGTCTGGAAGAGCGCTTGATCCGCGAACAATTCACGTAATCGCCGAGTTTCAGACACAATCCGTGGCTAATCCGATGGAATGTTTCCATTTGGAGATTAATGGCCATGAAGCGTGCACTTGTCGTTTGCATACTGATGATCGTCTCATCCTGTGCGCCCGTTCCCAAAGGCGAGCCGGTGCCGATCAAGCTGGTGTACGGTGAAAACGCGGGTAAGCGCTTCGAGTGCTTTGAGTATGAGGCAAGTTCCGACACCTGCGAAGCGCTGGCAATGCGTAAGGTGCGCGGCAATCAGGTCGATTACCGGGCGGATTTCATCATGCCACGCCTTCCGGGGGTTCCCGGCATCGGGAAGGTGACAATGAGCATGCCGCTGCTAATCGAGGGCGACCGGTACTGTGGCAATTTCCGCCAGTCTGACGTGAAAATCACCGGTCTTCCCTCCAGCTATGCCACTGATCTTGCCATTGCGCTGAAGGTGGAGTTGGCCAAGGATGGCGACATCTGCACGCAGTATTATCACGAGGATTTTGGCTATCTCAGCGTCACCACAAAACGCGACGGCACGCCGATCCGCGACGGTATCGGGCGCGTTGTGTTCGTTGAGCGGCCAAAAGCCCTTCGTCGCGTTGTCCCGTTCTGAGAATTACACCTTTGCGTATCCGATGGCCTGAAGGGCGGTTTTGATCTCATCGAGGATATCCGGGTCATCGATGGTCGCGGGCATCTTGTAATCCTCACTGTCCGCGATTTTGACCATGGTGCCGCGCAGGATCTTGCCCGAGCGTGTCTTTGGCAAACGGTCCACCACAACGCCGTGTTTGAACGCGGCCACCGGCCCGATCTTCTCACGCACGAGCGTGACGCATTCTGCAACGATGTCCTCATCCGGGCGGTCCGTTCCGGCATTGGTGCACAGGAACCCAAGCGGCAACTGCCCCTTCAACGCGTCCGTCGCCCCAATGACCGCGCATTCGGCAACATCCGGGTGGCTGGCCAGCACTTCCTCCATTGCGCCGGTTGAAAGCCTGTGCCCGGCGACGTTGATCACATCATCAGTGCGCGCCATGATGTAAAGGTAACCATCCTCGTCGATCATCCCGGCGTCACCGGTCTCATAATAGCCGGGGAAGGTGTTCAGGTAGCTCGACTTGAAACGGTCTTCCGCGTTCCAGAGCGTCGGCAAAGTGCCAGGGGGCAGGGGAAGCTTGATCGCGATGGCGCCCAGTTCACCGGCTGCCAATGGATGGCCATCCTCCCCAAGAATTTGCACGTCATAGCCCGGCATCGCCACGGAGGGGGAGCCGATTTTTACCGGCAGTTTCTCAATCCCCATCGGGTTCGCTGCAATCGCATAGCCGGTTTCGGTCTGCCACCAATGGTCGATCACCGGCACGCCAAGCTTGTTTTGCGCCCATTCGATGGTGTCAGGATCGGCGCGTTCGCCTGCCAGAAACAGGCTCTCAAGGCTCGACAGGTCGTACTTGCCGATCAGCGCGCCTGTAGGATCCTCGCGTTTGATCGCGCGGAACGCCGTTGGCGCCGTAAAGAGCGACTTCACGTTATGCTCGGAAATGACCCGCCAGAATGTCCCGGCGTCGGGTGTGCCCACGGGTTTGCCCTCGAAGACAATCGTGGTGTTCCCGGCAATCAGCGGAGCGTAGCAGATATAGCTGTGCCCCACGACCCAACCCACGTCGGACGCGGCCCAAAACACCTCGCCCGGGTTCATGTCGTAGATCGCCTTCATCGTCCAGTTCAGCGCAACCAGATGCCCGCCGGTCGGGCGCACAACGCCTTTCGGCTGACCCGTCGTTCCCGACGTGTACAGAATATAGGCCGGATGGGTGCCCTCGACCGGTACACACTCCGCCGGTTCAACGCCGTATTGAAAGCCGTGCCATTCGACATCGCGCCCCTCGATCAGTTTCGCAACTTCCTGTTCGCGCTGGAAGATCACGCAGAACTCGGGCTTCGCTTTCGCCAGATCGATGGCGCCATCCAGAAGCGGCTTGTAGTGCACCACGCGCCCCGGTTCCAAACCGCAGGACGCGGCAATGATGCATTTGGGCGCGCAATCGTCGATCCGGACGGCCAGCTCATTGGCTGCAAACCCGCCGAACACAACGGAATGGATCGCACCGATACGGGCACAGGCCAGCATCGCTTCCAGTGCTTCCGGCACCATTGGCATATAGATGATCACCCGGTCGCCCTTTTCGACCCCTTTTGCCCTCAGCGCGCCCGCCAGTGACGCAACACGGTCCCGCAATTCGGCAAAGGTGATCTCATGCTTGGTGTGGGTGATGGGGCTGTCATAGATGATGGCCACCTGACCGCCGCGCCCGGCTTCAACGTGTCGGTCGACAGCGTTGTAACAGGTATTGACCATGCCATCCTTAAACCACTCGTAAAGCGGCGCGCGGCTGTCATCCAAGGCCTGCGTCGGAGGCGTGTCCCAATCGATGGCCTGCGCGGCGTCCAGCCAGAAATCCTCCGGGTCTGCCTGCCACGCTTCATAGACTTCACGGTAACTCATTGGGTTCTCCTCCACGTCTCGGCGCGCGGCTTAGCCTGCACCGATTGTCGCAACAAGCGGTGTTACCGCCCACAGTGTCAACCCGCCGCAACAATCAGCCGTAATGCGTAACCGGGGTCCCGGCGAGCGCGGAAATGTTCAGCAATCCCCGTGCGGTGATCGAGGGCGTCAC
>JBCBBB010000162.1:0-5845 GCA_038532095.1 Pseudomonadota bacterium | reverse complement strand
GGCTGCACTGCCGCTTGATGGGCCGCCCGGGGCGGGCCGCGGCCTTGAAGCGTGTGCTCGATCATATGCGCGGTATTCATGGCGTGTGGTTCGCGACACGCGCGCAGATTGCGGATCACTGGGCTGCGACCCACCCCCCTGTTCGGCGAGAGCGCCCCTCCGAGATGAGCAAGGACGCGTTCATTGCCGCGTTTGGTGGCATCTTTGAACATTCGCCATGGATCGCGGAACGCGCGTATCAGCTTGAACTTGGGCCCACCCATGACACGGCGGCGGGTGTCCATTCCGCCTTGGCGCGCGTGTTCCGCTCTGCGTCGGAAGAAGAGCGCTTGCAGGTTCTGAAGGCGCATCCTGATCTGGCGGGCAAGCTCGCAGCCGCCAAACGCCTGACAGAGGCGTCGACGGCGGAACAGGCCAGCGCCGGTCTCGATGCGCTTTACGATGATGAACGTGCGGAGTTCGAGGCGCTAAACGCGGAATATACAGACACCTTCGGGTTCCCCTTCATCATCGCGGTGCGCGACCATGACAAAGCCTCGATCCTGAAGGCGTTCAGGGCGCGGGTTCAGAATGACCGTCAGGATGAATTTGCCGAAGCCTGCCGTCAGGTCGAACGCATTGCGGCGTTGCGGCTGAAGGATCAGCTTGGATGAGCCGGGAGATCGTGGCTCAGCCCCTGACGGCTGAGGCGTTTGCGCCGTACGGGGATGTTCTCGATTGCAGCGGTCCGCCCGACAAGATGATCAATGCCGGTCTCTGCGGGCGCTACCACGATCGTGCAACGCTCGATTTCGGCGATGGGCGCGCCGGGATCAGCCTCTTCAAGGCCGAACTGCGCGCGCTTCCCTATGAATTCGATCTGGTCGAACGGCACCCCGAGGGTAGCCAGGCGTTTATCCCGATGAGCCTGGACCCATTCCTCGTCATCGTCGCACCGGATGAAGCAGGCCGCCCAGGAAGACCGCAGGCGTTTCTAACGACACCGGGGCAGGGGATCAACTTTCACCGTGGCACATGGCACGGCGTGCTGACGCCTTTGTCGGGATCGGGGCTCTTTGCCGTGGTGGACCGGATCGGAGAGGGCGCGAACCTCGAAGAACATGTGTTCGACGCGACCTGGATCGTGCCCCCTCTCCATTGACCTGAAAATATCCCGGGGGTCTGGGGGCAGAGCCCCCAGCGGGTCGGCGCCGAAGGCGACGATCCTACAGCGTCAGCGGCATCTGCCGATTAACGTCCTTGTAGAGCAAGTACCGGAAACGTTCCGGACCGCCCTCGTAGCAGGCTTGTGGGCAGAAGGCGCGGAGCCACATGAAATCGCCGCCTTCGACCTCGATCCAGTCGTCGTTCAGGCGGTAGACGGCTTTGCCTTCCAGAACGTAGATGCCGTGCTCCATCACGTGGGTCTCTGCGAAGGGGATGGTCCCGCCGGCCTCGAAGGTGACGATGTTCACATGCATATCGTGGCGCAGATCTGTCGGATCGACAAAGCGCGTCGTTTTCCAGAGCCCCCGGCTTTCGGGCATGATCTCGGGCGTGATCATTTGCTCATTGGTGATGAAGGGCGGTGGTGTTTCGATCCCTTCCACGCGCTGGTAGTGCTTTCGGATCCACTGGAAATAGACCGGTTCGCTGTCGAGGTTGCGGAACGACCAGGGCATGCCGGGTGGCAGATAGGCATAACCGCCGGGCATGAGGCGATGGCTTTTGCCATCGTAGCTGAGGATGCCGGAGCCTTCCATCACGAAGAGAATGGCTTCGGCGTTGGGATCATCTTCGGGCCGGTCGGACCCACCGCCGGGGCCCACTTCCATTGAGACCTGACTGAAGGTTTCGGCAAACCCCGACATCGGGCGCGCCAGCACCCAGCCGCGGGTGGCCTCCCAATGCGGGAAGTAGTTGCAGGTGATGTCCTTGGCCGCGCGCTTTGGTATGAACGCGTAGGCTTCCTTGAACACCGCGCGATCGGTGACCAGTGTCGAGGGATCGGGTTTCCCACCCTTCAAGACCACGTAACTTGGCGCTGCCGCAATCCGGCTTTCGTTATTCATCACTCTGTTCCCTTTGAAAACCGCCCGAATATCAGCGGTTTCCACTTCGAACAAACCGTCCCGCGTCCTCGGCTGCTTGCCGCAGGGCTTTGGATTTGTTGACGGTTTCTTCCCATTCGGCCTCTGCGTCACTGTCCCAGACAACGCCGCCGCCCGCTTGTATATAGAGCTTTTGGTCTTTTAGAACAGCCGTTCTGAGGGCAATGCACATATCCATGTCGCCACCGGCACTAAAATATCCCACTCCGCCGCCGTAAACGCCGCGTTTTTCCGGCTCAAGCTCATCAATGATCTCCATTGCCCGAACTTTGGGCGCGCCGGAAACCGTGCCAGCGGGCAGACCGGCCAGCAGCGCCGAGAGGGCGTCTTGTTCGTCGGAAAGCTGCCCGACCACGTTGGAGACGATGTGCATCACGTGGCTGTAGTGCTCAATCACGAATTCTTCCGTCGGATGGACCGTGCCGATTTTGGCAACCCGTCCGACATCGTTGCGGCCAAGGTCCAGAAGCATCAGGTGTTCGGCCAGTTCCTTTTCATCTGACAGAAGGTCGGCTTCGAGTGCCCGGTCTTCTTCCGGTGTCGCGCCGCGCTTGCGGGTGCCTGCAATCGGGCGGATCGTGACTTCGTTGTCGAAGACCCGCACGAGGATCTCCGGGCTGGCGCCGATCACCTGGAAGCCGCCGAAATCGAAGTGGAACATAAAGGGGGACGGGTTCGTCCGCCGCAGGGCACGGTAAAGCGAGAAGGGCGGTTGCTTGAAGTCCTGCGTCCAGCGCTGCGCGGGGACCACCTGAAAGATATCGCCCGCCGCGATGTATTCGCGCGCCTTCTCGACCGCTGCTTTGTAGTCGTCCTTGGCGAAGTTCGACACAGGCTCGCCCACCGCCGCAGCTTCGCCGAAGTCGCGGGCCGCATCGGGCAGGCCGCGTTCGAGGTCGCGCACCGCATCCATGACACGCTCGGCGGCCTGGGCATAGGCGGCCTTGGCGCTGAGCCCGCTGCTGGTCCAGGCCGGGGCCACCACGATCACCTCGCCTTTGACACCATCCAACACGGCGATGACAGAGGGGCGCAGCATCACGGCGTCGGGCAAGCCAATCGGGTCCGGATTGACGTGGGGCAGATGCTCGACGAGCCGGATCATGTCGTAGCCGAGAAACCCGAACAGACCGGCAGACGCGCCCGGCAATCCGACCGGCAACGCAATCCGGCTTTCTTCGATCAGCGCCCGAAGCGAGGTGAGAGGATCGGACGCCTCCTCTTCAAAGGTTTCCCGGTCATAGCGGGCCTGGCGGTTCAGCCGGGCCTTGTCACCATGACACTCCCAGACCAGGTCCGGTTTCATCCCGATGATCGAGTAGCGCCCCCGGACCTCGCCGCCGGTCACACTTTCGAGGATGAAACTGTCGGCCTGTGCGCCGGTCAGCTTGAGTTTGAGAGAGACGGGAGTATCCAGATCGGCCGCGAGCCGGGCATAGACCAACTGGTTTTCCCCGGCGTCGTAGCCTGATGCGAAGTCCTCATATAGGGGCTCGAGCGCCATTACATCCCGCCATGCGCGCCACTGCCCAGGAAGGCCGCGGAGTTGACGGCGTTGATGGCCGACTGGTTGATGTCTGCGCCGGCCTCATCGACAAGCGATTGCGTGTAGGCATTGGTGATGGCCGTTGCAAAGGAGGCGGCCGTTTCAAGGGCGAAGCGCTCTTTAAGAAGCTGTGCCTCCGGGCTGGCACTGTCTGCCGCGATGATCGCGTCGAGGCGCAGCAGCCAGGCATCGCCATCTTCGGCAACGACGGCAACACCGTCACGCTCCAACTCGAAGAGGGTGGTCAGAAAGCTGGGCGGCGTGCCTTCGACAAACCCGTCGCGTGTCAGTCCGCGATTGGTTTCAAGGTTCAGTTCGAGCGCCGCCATCTCGCGGCCTTCGCGCAGTTGGTCGGCCAGCGCGTTGGCCTGTGCCTCCAGCGCGTCCTGCGTCGCTTGAACGGTCCAGGCGGCGCGCACGTCTTCCTCAACCTCTGCGAGGGGGATCAGGGCGGGTTCACGCACCTCTTCGACGGTCAGGGTGAAGACACCGCCGTCTTCAAGCTGCACCACCTGGCCAAAGTCATCGGGCGTGGCCTGCGCGGCGGCAACCCGGAACTCCTGATAGGCTGCGATGCCTTCGAACACATCGACATTCCATTCGATCGTGCCTTCTTCCAGCCCGGTCCGCTCGGCAATCACCGATGCGTCGGCGCCGCCTGCCAGCAGGTCTTCGATCTCCCCGATGCGGTCGTTGATCATGCGGCGGGCTCGGTCGAGCGCGGCTTCCGGTGCAAGCGTTTCGCGGGCTTCCAGAAAGTCCACATTCTCGGCCGCAAGAATGCCGTTCATGCGGAAAATCGCCGGGCCAAGGTCGGATTGCAGTGGACCAACCACGCCGGGCGCGTCCAGCGCGAACACATCTGCACCAATGCTCCCCAGATCGCTTTCCGCAACATCGCCGAGGTCGACATCGGCAAGGTTCAAACCGCGTTCTTCGACCAGATCGTCAAACGAGATCTCGCCGCTGTCGAGGCGCGCTTTGGCCGCATCGGCATCCGATTGGGTCGAAAAGACGAGGCGCTCCAGAAGCCGCCGTTCCGGGCTGACAAATTCACTGATCCGCGCATCATAAAGCGTGCGCAACTGATCGTCGCTGACCTCCACATTGGGGGCCAGCATATCCGGCGTCAGCCAGGCATAGCGGATGACCTTGGTTTCAGGGCGCGTGAACGCGGCCGGGTTTTCCTCATGAAAGCTGGCAAGCTGTGCCTCTGTCGGGTCCGGGATGGGATCGATCAGATCGTCTGCTGTCAAACGAGCCCATGTCACGTTGCGGATCTCGCGGGCATGGTTGAAGAGCGTATCGGTGAAGATGTCCGGTGTTTCGATGCCGGAGGCAACGGCGCGGCGGACAAGCTCGGATGCGATATCGGAGCGAATGGTGTTCTCGAAGTCGCGCGGATTGGTGCCGTTCTGCCGGAGCGCCATTTCATAGGCGGTCCGGTCGAAACCGGCAGCGCTCTGAAACGCGGGGAAGCTCTGGATTTCTTCACCAACCACTTCGTCTCCGGCTGACAGGCCCGCGGCGCGTGCTTCGTTTTCAATGGCGGCGGCCGCGATGATCTGTCCGAGTGCGACCCGGTCGAGGCCGAGCGCTTGCGCGGTCTGAAAGTTCACCGGCTGGCCGAATTCCCGCTGGAATGAATCCATCTGGGTTTGAACAGCCCGGGCGTAATCCTCCGCCGTAATCTCGACATCGCCAACCTCGGCGACGGTCGAGACAGAGTTGCCAAACTGCGTGACCCCGAAGCCGCCAAGCGACAGGATCAAGAGGCCCATGATGATCCACATGCCCGCGCCCATGCCTTGTTTTTTCGCCATGTTTCGCCTCTGAGTTTTAAGATCGACCGGTCGTATCGCGCGGACGCGATCAGGGCAAGAGCGCACGAAATTTTGCGAAAATTTCGGTCCGTTTTCTTGCTAAGAAAACGCCGCCTCAGTCCTTGCCGCGATAAGGTTCGACATATTGCAGCGCCATGTCCCACGGGAAGAAAATCCACGTGTCCTGACTGACGCCGGTGATGAAAGTGTCCACCATCGCTTCGCCTTTTGGCTTTGCATAGACGGTGGCAAAATGCGCGTTGGGATAAAGTTTGCGGACAAGCTCAAGGGTTTTGCCGCTGTCCACCAGATCGTCGATCACCAGAATGCCTGTACCGTCGCCCATCATGTCGGCATTGGGTGATTTGAGCACCTCCGCCTCCCCC
>JBCBBB010000161.1:0-5848 GCA_038532095.1 Pseudomonadota bacterium | reverse complement strand
GCCTTTGCCTGCGCCCTTCACCACGAACTGCTCGTTGAACAGGTAGGGCTCCGCGCCAAGGCACTCCCGCGCGATCCGGGCCATGGTGTTTCCCAGAACAAAATCCTGGAGTTCAGGAAAGTCGGTGTGGCGATGGCGAAGGAAACGGCGCGCGTCGCCCAGCCCGATAGTATGCATGCCTTTGCCGCCATCCTCGGCAGGTTCTGCAAGAAGCGTGTCGCAGGTGGTGCGCAGCGTGTCGAGCTCGGCGGGAGAGAGGCCATTTGGATAAGTCGTGAAGCCAGTTCTGCGATAGGTCTCGGTCATAGAAGCTTTCCCTTTCACATCAGCCTAAACTCCTGGCCGCCTATGACTTTTCCGTTTTCGACACGGGTGTCGGAAATGAGAAGCCGAAAAAGGGTACAACTTGCATGCGGACCCATTTTCTTTGTTCCTGAGGTAAATTTGAATAGACGCCTGATCTTCGGCGGCACTGATTTTTTCCTGTGCTATCTGTGCGAGCATGCTGTTCGATCTTCCTGACCACGATACGCTCTACAAAGGCCTTTTGGCCCGCGATGCTTCCTATGACGGGCAGGTTTACGTCTGTGTGTCTTCAACCGGCGTCTTTTGCCGTCTCACCTGTCCAGCCCGCAAGCCAAAGCAAGAGAACTGCACGTTCTTCAGCACGGTCGGGGAATGTATCGAGGCTGGCTACAGGGCCTGCAAGCGCTGCCATCCTCTTGAGCCGATGGCCTTGGCTGACCCGGCGATTGCAGCGTTGCTCGCAGCTCTGGACGAGCGTCCGGACTATCGCTGGCGGGAAAGTGACATCGAACGCATGGGGTTCGATCTTTCGACTGTCAGAAGAAGCTTCAAACGCCAGTTCGGCATGACGTTCCTGGAGATGGCCCGCCAAAGACGGCTCAGGGATGGGTTTGAAAAGATCGCGGAGGGCGGCGCGGTGATCGAAGGCCAGCTGGAAGCAGGGTTTGACTCCGCCAGCGCGTTTCGGGCTGCGTTCCTGAAGTTGCTCGGAAAAGCCCCCGGCACTTTGTCAGCAGACCCGATGCTCTTCGCTGATTGGGTTTCAACGCCCCTCGGCGACATGGTCTCTGTCACCAGCAAGTCGCAACTTCACCTCCTCGAGTTCATCGACCGCAAGGCGCTGCCGAAAGAACTCGAGCGACTGAACAGTTTTGCGAAGGGCCGCCTCGGCATCGGCAAGACAGACCCTGCGGAACAGGTCAAAGAGGAACTCTCGGCGTTCTTCGAGGGGTCTTCCCCGGAGTTTCGGACCCCATTGGCCTATCACGGCTCTGACTTCAGCGGCGCAGTCTGGGACGCGCTGAGAGAGATACCGGCAGGCACAACGCGCAGTTACAGCGACATAGCTGCCAGCATGGGTCGACCCTCGGCGGTGCGGGCTGTCGCGCGGGCGAACGGGGCGAACCAGATCGCTTTGGTCATTCCCTGTCACCGCGTTGTCGGTGCAGACGGGGCGCTGACCGGCTACGGCGGCGGGCTGTGGCGCAAACAGAAGCTTTTGGAAATCGAACGGCAGTATCAACCAAGATCGGCGAGGGGAAATCAATATGTCACAGGCTGAAAAAGCAACGCGCCTGATGAGCCTGCATCAAAAGGGCAACCCGCTGGTTCTTTACAACATTTGGGACGCGGCGGGTGCGAAAGCCGTAGCAGAAGCTGGCGCACCCGCCGTCGCCACAGGAAGCTGGTCCGTCGCGGCGGCACATGGATATGACGACGGCGAGGCAATCCCGCTTGATTTCGGTCTGCGCATTGTCGAACGCATCTGTGCCAGCGTCGATGTGCCCGTGACCGTGGATTTCGAAGGCGGCTACGCGACGGATCCCAATGAGGTCGCCGAGAATGTCCGCATGGTAATCCACGCCGGCGCCGCCGGGATCAATTTCGAAGACAGAGTGGTGAAGGGCGAAGGCTTGCACCCGATCTCCGCTCAGACAGCACGCATTCGCGCAATCAAGGCGGTTGCCGCTGACGAAGGTATCCCGCTGGTTCTGAACGCGAGGACCGACCTCTTTCTCGGAACCGACCCAGCCAGCCATGAGAGCCATGTGGCCGAGGCGTTGGAGCGCGAAGCCGCTTATGCAGAGGCGGGTGCCAATTGCTTCTTTGTGCCCGGTCTCACGGACGCGCGTCTCATCTCCGAGGTCACCGAGAAAGCGAGTTTGCCGGTGAATGTCATGATGATGGGGGACCTGAAGTCGATCAAAGAGATCGCTTCGCTCGGCGTGTCTCGAGCAAGCTATGGCCCCGGTCCGTTCTTCGAGTTCCTCGCCAACCTGAAGAAGGCCTGCGCTTCTATCAAATGAACGGGAAGCAGACGTTGGGCGAGCCGCAGCGAATTCACATTTCGTCCACTTCGCCGATCTTGGATGCCCTCGGGAGGCCCACAAGCTTGACCGAAAGTTTCAGATGACCGTCCCGAGCCCATAGTACGTCGGCTGCGGTTTTCTCAAACGGAGGCTTTCCAGGCATTTAGAAGCGTCGCGGTAGGGACTTTGGCTGCTTGGAACGCATCAAGTCCCATAGCGTCCAACGATACTTCCATCATGGCCTTGCCGATATGGTAGTTGACAGGAGCTTCCAACTTTTCCCCTTCTATTTCCATGGCCCTGAACCAGGATGTGTCTTCTCCCTCAGCAGAGCCGCTGTGCACAAACGCCTTCTTGCACAAGCGATCCAGCACCTGCGAACGAGGTGGCTTTCCATAGAACAAAGCGTGCTTCCCGGACGTTTCCTCGGCGAGCATGGCGAGACCTTCAAGAACGATCACCTCCCCGATCGTCCATTCCGCTGCCTTTTCCGCCCACCTCAGACAATGATGCAGTTCATGGATAACCAGGGGCGCGGCTTCGTCTTCCCAGTCCGGTTTAAAACGCGGATGATCAGGATTGAGTTCAATCTGCGCATAGCCTGGTCCAAATGCTTTTCCTGATCGATACCATCTTGGATCAGTGTAGATATCAGTCGCAATTATCGACAGGTCTGCATCGAGATCGGGGCATTTTTGCTCAACAATCTCAACCGCATCGACGACACAGGTTTCAATCTGATTTCGAACACCATCCGTTAGACGTCGACCACGATCCATGATTTGCCAGTGGATAGGCATCTGAAATGCTCCCGTTAGAAGCCGACCAACGCGTTTTCAGATTATGGAGCAAGATGGCGTTCATTGAAATCAGAATGCCTCAGACCACGTCGACCGCCTGGCGGACGCTGAAAGCGGTCCCGTTCATGTGTGCAGACAAAAAAGAGCGCCCGCAGGCGCTCTTTCTGTTTGATCTGAATTCAATCAGTTCAGTTCATTTGCACGGATCGCATCCAGCTCGGCTTCGGCCTCGGCCACGGCTTCGGTCAGGGCGTTGAAGATCTCTTCACCGCCGTCCACGTTGGCCTTGAACCAATCGAAAACAGGCGCGGCGGCTTCCTTCAAAGCAGCCTTCTCGGCCGGGGTCGGCACATAGATGTCACCGCCGCCAGCGGCAAAGTCCTGGTACGCCTGGATCGACTTGCGCTTCGGCGAAGCGAATGTCGCCTGCTGCAGCTGATAGAAGCCATCGACCACAACACGGCGCAGGTCTTCCGGCATCGACATGAACTTCTCGTTGTTCATGAACCAGAGCGCGCCCATATAGGCGTGACCGTCGAGTGTGATGTACTGCAAACCGGCATCCGGGAACTTCATGCCCATGATGTCGGTGATGCCGTTCTTGGACCCTTCGACAACGCCCGTCTGGAACGAGGTGAAAAGCTCCGGCCACGGGATCGGGGTGGGCGATGCACCGAGTGCTTTCACCAGTTCCTGCGGCAGGTCAGCGACCACGGTCCGGATCTTCAAGCCTTCCATATCGGCAGGCGACGCGATGCGGCGTTGGGTGTTCGCAAAGTTGCGCCAGCCGCCGGTGTTACCAACGGTCATCAGGCGGACGGCTCCGCCAGAGGCTTCTTTGACCATGTCCTGCATCTTGGTGATGAAGGGCGAGCCGTTGGCGAGCGCATGCTCGGCCACGCGGTCATCCGCCATCAGGTAAGGCAGGTCGAGCACCTGAACGAAGGGGAAGATGTTCGCGGTCCCGCCCGAGGTCTGGATGACCACGTCGATGTTGCCATCGGCCACACCGGCCAAGCACTCCGACCCGTTCGAACACAGCTGCGTGCCGATGAAGAGCTCAACAGCGATGGCACCGTTGGAGGCCTGCTCGACATAGTTCTTGAAGACGATCAGACCGTCATAGTCCTCATCGTTTTCATTCGAGTTGGCGGTCGCACGCAGCGTAAAGTCCTGCGCTTGCGCTGCAACACCGGTCCCTGCAAGCAGGGCCGCCACCATCAGCGACTTGGTCAATCCTTTCAGCATATTCTTCTCCCTGTTGGACATGACATTGTTGGTTATTCGACGAAGCCCGTGATGCGTGGGATCGTCATGGAAATCGCCGGGAAATAGGTGATCAGGAAGATCACGAGGATTTCCACGGCAAGGAAGGGCAGGATCGCCTTGGCGATGGTCTCGACCTTTTCTTTCGCCACCGAAGACGCCACGAACAAGACAAGCCCCATGGGTGGCGTTGCCAGCCCCACGGTCAGGTTCACGCTCATGATGATCGCGAAGTGGACAGGGTGTACGCCAAGGTCGGTAAAGATCGGGCCAAGGATGGGCCCGAGGATGATGATTGCGGGGCCTGCATCCAGGAACATGCCCACGATGAAGAGCAGGATGTTGATCAGGAACAGCAGGATATACGGGTTTTCGCTGAGGCCGAGGATGTAGTCGGCGAGGATCTGTGGCGCATAGCTGAGAGAGACCACCGTTTTGAACGCCATCGCGGCACCGACGAGCAGAAGCACGACGGCGGAGGTCATGGCCGCACGGCTCAGCACCTCCGGCAGGTCCTTCAGCTTCATTGTGTTGAGCACGAAGAACGCGACAATAATGGCGTAGAACACGGCGACCGCGGCGGCCTCCGTCGGGGTGAAGACGCCGAGGAGGATGCCGCCAAGGATCAGGATCGGCGTCTGGAGTGGCACAACGGCGCGCTTGGTTACCGTGCGGAAATCGGGATCGACCGTTTTGCGCAGCCCGACAAGCAGGAAATGCACCGCAATGACGCTGACAGCGAACGTGCCCCAAACAACAGCCGCGCTCGCCTCTTCGCCGGAGCCGAGGCCGGTGGTGCCGCGGAACATGGCGAAGACGATCCATCCGAGGTTCAGGCGCAGGAGGACGAAGCTCACCCAATGTTCCTTGGCGGTGAGCGTCTGGCCCTTCTTCACGATCCGCTCGGCTTTGGGCAAGTTGTAACGATTGGCCATCAGGCGGACGACCAGCATCAGGCCAAGGCCCACCATGATGCCTGGGACAATGCCTGCAAGGAACAGGGCCGCGACCGACTCGCCCATCACATAGGCGTAGATAATCATAATGCCCGACGGCGGAATGATCGGGCCGATGACCGAGCTTGCGGCGGTGACCGCTGCGGCAAAGCGGCGGGTGTAGCCTTGCCGCTCCATCGCCGGGATCAGCATGGACCCGAGCGCGGAAGTGTCGGCAACGGCCGAGCCGGAAAGACCGGCAAACAGCATGGAGGACAGGATATTCACATGGGCCAAACCACCGCGTAGATGACCCATCAGCGCCTGCGAAAACTCCACAAGACGTTCGGTGATGCCACCCTTGTTCATCAACTCGCCCGCGAGCATGAAAAACGGGATCGCCATGAGCGGGAAGCTGTCCATCCCATTGTAAACATTGCGGTAAAGAAGCGTGATGTCTTTCTCTTGCCCAGCCATCCAGAGGAGAATGCCCGGCGCGGCGAGCAGGCCG
>JBCBBB010000160.1:0-6010 GCA_038532095.1 Pseudomonadota bacterium | reverse complement strand
CGTAGGGGTTCGAGGTGTTGGTGCAGGAGGTGATCGAGGCGATCACGACCTTGCCGGATTCCATCGTGTAGTCCTCGCCCGCGACGGCCACTTCCTTGCCCATGGGGCGCTTGAAGGTCTCTTCCATCTCCTTGGTGAAGGCGGCCTTCGCGTCGGTGAGCGCTACGAAATCCTGTGGGCGTTTCGGGCCAGAAATGGCCGGGACGATGGTGCCCATGTCGAGCTCAAGCGTGTCGGTGTAGATCGGATCGTAATCCGGCCCGCGCCACATGCCGTTTTCCTTGGCGTAAGCCTCTACCAGCGCGATCCGGTCTTCATCGCGGCCTGTGTTGCGCAAGTAGCGGAGCGTTTCGCCGTCGATGGGGAAGAAGCCGCAGGTTGCGCCGTATTCGGGGGCCATGTTGGCGATGGTCGCGCGATCAGCGAGCGGCAGGTGGTCGAGGCCGGGGCCGTAGAATTCGACGAATTTGCTGACGACACCTTTGGCGCGGAGCATCTCAACCACTTTCAGCACCAGGTCCGTGCCGGTGGTGCCTTCCATCATCTGGCCGGTCAGCTTGAAGCCGATCACCTCGGGGATCAGCATCGAGATCGGCTGGCCGAGCATGGCGGCCTCCGCCTCAATCCCGCCGACACCCCAACCGAGCACAGCGGCGCCGTTCACCATGGTGGTGTGGCTGTCGGTGCCGACGAGTGTGTCGGGGTAGGCGACTTCCTTGCCGTCCTGATCGGTGTCGGTCCAGACGGTTTGTGCGAGATATTCAAGGTTCACCTGGTGGCAAATGCCGGTACCGGGGGGCACCACGCGGAAGTTGTTGAACGCGGACTGGCCCCATTTGAGAAAGGTATAGCGCTCCATATTGCGTTCATATTCGCGGTCGACATTCATCTGGAAGGCGCGCGGGTTGCCGAACTCGTCAATCATGACGGAGTGGTCAATCACCAGATCGACCGGGTTCAGCGGGTTGATCTTTTGCGGGTCCCCGCCGAGCGCCTTGATGCCGTCGCGCATGGCGGCGAGGTCCACAACCGCCGGCACGCCGGTGAAGTCCTGCATCAGCACGCGGGCCGGGCGATAGGCGATTTCGCGCGGGTTGTTGCCGCCTTTGGCGCCCCACTCGGCGAAGGCCTTGATGTCATCGACGCTGACAGTTTTCCCATCTTCGAACCGAAGCATGTTTTCCAGCACCACTTTCAGTGCGGCGGGCAGGTTGCTGAAGCTGCCGAGCCCGGCATCTTCCGCCGCGGGGATCGAATAGTAATCGACCGACTGTGCGCCGACGGTGAGGGTTCTGCGTGTTTTGGACGAATCGTGGCCGACTGTGATGGGCATCTGGCGGTCTCCAGCTGGAACAGATCGAAGGAACTAGGCAGCAGATAAACCCTTGAGTCAGGCGGGGCAATAGCACGACATGCGCCATTCTGTACGGGGTGGATCATCTTTGATCCTCACGCAAAAGAGCCTCCTTTGTAACGCACTCTCTCAAAACGTTGATTGGCGCAATGGCTGCGGGTTCTATAGGAGGACAGGCGGGGATTTAGCACTGGACGGTTCACGATGACACGAATGGGAAGTCTTTTTGTAGCGGCGCTCTTTGCGTTTATGGGAAGTGCGCAGGCGCAAAATGCGGTTGTGGTTGAACTGTTCACGTCACAAGGCTGTTCGTCCTGCCCGCCGGCGGACCGCATCCTTGGTGAACTGGCCGAAGAAGACAACGTGATCGCGTTGGCGTTTCACGTCGACTATTGGGATTACCTTGGCTGGAAAGACGAGTTTGCCAGCGCAGAGCATACCTCGCGCCAGCGCTCCTACGCGCGCGCGAAGGGAGAGCGGACGATCTATACACCGCAAATGGTTGTCGGAGGCATCGATCATGTCGTCGGCTCACGCGGAATGAAAGTGGCCAAGCTGGTGCAAAAACACGCGAACCGGGACCTTCCGGTGAAGGTGCGGCTTCAGCGCGACGGTGGCACCGTATCGGTGCGTGCGACCGCGACCGGTGACGTGCCCAACATGATTGTCCAACTGGCGACGTTTTCGCCGCAGGAAACCGTCGACGTGCGGCGGGGCGAGAACGCCGGGCGCAAGCTGACTTACCACAATGTCGTGCGCAAGATTGCACCGATTGGCACTTGGAACGGGCAGGGGACCTATAGCGCCTCGGCCAATGTCAGCGGCGGCGCGCCTGTGGCTGTGATCGTGCAGGCGGGGAAGGGTGGGCCTATCCTGGGGGCGGCGCAGCTGCGTTAGCGGCGTGTTCGGCCGACAGTTTCCAGCGGCGATGAATCCAGAACCACTGACCGGGGTTTTCGCGGACGACACCTTCGACGACATCGTTGAACCGTTGCATCATCTCTGGCGGATTGCTGTTCGGGATGGGCTCTGCGACGTGCAGTTTGAACGTCAATCCATCGGCTTGGCGAATGCCGAAAACCGGAACCATAAGGGCATCGTATTTCACAGCCCATTCTGCGGCGGATAAGGGCGTTTGCGCGGGTTTGTCGAAGAACGACAGAAGCGGTGCCTTGCGTGATCCGACATCGGCCACGATGCCGATGGTTCCACCCTCTTTCAAATGCCGGATGAGGGAGGCGATGCCCCGTCCTTCGGTTGGAAACACCGGTTCGGCGATCGTCGAAATGGCCTTGAGGTAGTGCTGGTGAAACAAGGCGTTTTTCATCGGTCGATAGAGCGCGGCCATCGGATAGCCATCGCGGCTGAATTTTGAGCGCACGGCATCGTAATTGCCCAGATGCGCCGTGACCAGCACGATCGGTCGACCGGCCGCGCGCGCGGCTTCGAGCGCCTCAACGCCCGGCCCGGCCACCTCTGACGTGATGGCGCGGGCGACGAATTCCTCGCCTGAGTAGATTTCGATCAGAGTGCGTCCGACATTGTTGGCGACAGATCGGGCAATGCGCTTTTGCTCGTCGTCCGGCATCTCGGGCGAGACATAGGCCAGGTTTGCAAAAACGCGTTTGTTATACCCCGCAAGCGGTGCGATCACCGATGCAAAGACCCATCCCACGAACCGGACGCGAAGCGGGTAGGGGAGAAGCAGGGCACCGCCAAGGATTGTGCGTGAGAAGGCGTTCTGCACCTTGTCGGTGAAGGTCACGGGGCGTGTCATGGCGCACTCAGTGGCACCGCCGGCAATTCTTTGCAACCAGACAAACTCCGGCACGGAGTTTGGTGCGGAAACCGGCGCGGTTTCCGCGATGTCCGTTGACGGACATCGAACCGGAGTTCGTCCCGAACTCCGTTGCCCCTTGCAATGTGCCTGAAGCTGTCATATGTCGCGCGGACTTCACAGGCAGGGCTTGGGCCTTTCGGGGAGACATCCCGTCAGTTCCGCCGGTTGCCCCGGACACGATCCGGGGCCTCATGGCTCTGCCGAGGCGCAAACCGGAAAGGAATTTGGACATGGCGCTCCCTGAGTTTTCTCTGCGTCAGCTATTGGAAGCTGGCGTTCACTTCGGTCACCAGACGCAACGGTGGAACCCGCGTATGCAGGAGTTCATCTATGGCGACCGGAACGGCATTCACATCCTCGACCTGACACAGACTGTCCCGATGCTGGACGCCGCTCTGAACGTCATTCGCGAGACTGTTGCCAAGAACGGGCGCATCCTGTTCGTCGGCACCAAGCGTCAGGCGCAGAAGCCGATTGCCGACGCAGCCGAGCGCTGCGCGCAATATTACATGAACCACCGCTGGCTCGGTGGCACGCTGACCAACTGGAAGACCGTGTCGCAGTCGATCCAGCGTCTAAAGGCCATTGATGAGCAAATGGCCGAAGGCGCAGACGGGCTGACCAAGAAAGAACGTCTCGGCATGGAGCGCGAGCAGGCCAAACTCCAGGCCTCGCTGGGCGGTATCCGCGAGATGGGCGGTGTGCCGGACCTGCTGTTCATCATCGACGTGAACAAGGAAGACCTCGCCATCGCGGAAGCCAAGAAGCTGGGCATCCCGGTGGTGGCCGTGGTCGACACCAACTGCTCGCCCGAAGGTGTGGACTACATCATCCCGGGCAATGATGACGCGGCCCGCGCAATTGCGCTTTACTGCGATCTGGCCAGCCGTGCGGCACTTGACGGCATGAGCGCACAGCTTGGCGCAGCCGGTGTTGATATCGGCGCCATGACGGATGCCGCCGAAGAGGTTGTCGAGCCGGAAGCCGCCGCCGAAGACGCGCCTGCCGCTGAAGAGGCCGTGGTCGAAGGCGACGCCGAAAAGGCCGAGTAAGACCTGTCATCAGATTGACATCGAGGGCGATTAAGTCGCCTTCAAAACCTGTTGTAATACACTGAGGAGAGCCGAAAAATGGCGATCACAGCAGCACTCGTGAAAGAACTCCGCGACACGACGGGCGCGGGCATGATGGATGCAAAGAAAGCGCTGACGGAGACCGGCGGCGACATGGAAGCGGCCATGGACTGGCTGCGCACCAAGGGTCTGGCCAAGGCCGACAAGAAAGCGGGCCGGACGGCGGCTGAAGGCCTTGTGGCTGTCAGCACGGATGGCGGAGCAGGGGTCGCGGTTGAGGTGAACTCCGAGACCGACTTCGTGGCGAAGAACGAAGAGTTTCAGGCCATGGTGACGTCCATCGCCGGTGCCGCGATGGCCGTGGCTGACGTTGAAGCGCTTAAAGCGGCCGAAATCGGCGGCAAAGCGGTCAGCGAGATCGTGACCGACGCGGTGGCCAAGATTGGCGAGAACATGGGCGTCCGCCGGATGGCGAAGATCGAAGGCGAGAACGTGTGTTCCTACGTGCACAACGCAGCGGCAGACGGTCTTGGCAAAATTGGTGTTCTGGTGGCGTACACCGGTGGCGATGAAGCGACGGCACGTCAGGTCGCCATGCACATCGCGGCCGTGAACCCGGCGGCGCTGTCGGAAGCCGACATGGACCCGGCGGTCGTCGACAAAGAGCGTTCGATCCAGATCGACATCGCGCGCGAAAGCGGCAAGCCCGAGCAGGTGATCGAGAAGATGATCGAAGGCCGGATGAAGAAGTTCGTGGCTGAAAGCACGCTTCTGAACCAGGCGTTTGTCGTGAACCCGGACCTGACCGTGGCCAAGGCCGCCGAGGAAGCCGGGATTTCCATCACTGGCTACATCCGCATGGAAGTCGGCGAGGGCATCGAGAAGAAGGAAGAGGATTTCGCAGCAGAAGTGGCGAAAACCATGGGCGGCTAAAGCCCATCTTCGGCTAGATTGGAAAGCGGCGTTGATGGTACTCAGCGCCGTTTCTTTTTGCCCGATTGCTCATAAAAAAGGACGGTGCCGTCGGGACACAGCACCGTCCAAAAGAACCCTACCCATCCCGCGCGCCACCAATGGGGATGAGGAACTGGTGCGCGCTTCGTACTCGCTCTCAGCAAGGCCGGTTTATCGACGAAAAAGTCGCCCCCCAGTCTCGCTTCCCTAACCCGTCCATGGTCATAAAAAGACCTCTGGGTAGATGTGCCTCCCTTGCGGGAGTAACAATGCGCAAACTATGTCGGAGACCATTCCTTAAGGGAAGTCGATTTTCACAAATGTTTACTATTACATTAATATCAGGGAGTTGCGCGGCGCATTTCCTGTGAATAACTCAGCGAGCCGGCGAAATTAGGCGCGCTGATGCCGCAGTAACAGGGCTGTGGAAGAATCCGAAATCGATTTCGCAGCGTTGGATGACGAATGCTGAAACACGGCTAAACGATCAATGGGTGCAAGAATGTGTAAGATCGAAAATGTATAAGTATTTCAGGTGTATATAGAGAATAGTTCCGCAATTGTGGATTGGGTGAGAGCCGATGCACTCCAATCCCGGGAGATAGGGCTTTCGGGACAAACGGCGTCAGAAGAACAAAAAAGGTGTTACCACCGTACAAGCGACCGAACTGAACCGTTCTTAGGTGTGGCGTGTGGTTAACATAATATCTATTATGCGAATCGGCTTTGTGCCTGGGAGCGCGCTACCCTGAAGTGCGACTCCTATTAGAAAACAATGAGTTATCTAAT
>JBCBBB010000159.1:0-6066 GCA_038532095.1 Pseudomonadota bacterium | reverse complement strand
CGGCGGCAGTGGAGCGGGCCTGCTTCTGGGTTTGCTCGCCTTGTTGGCGGCGTTTTTCACCGGTGGCGCGTCCCTTGGATTGGCCGCAGGTCAAGTTGCTCTTGCGACTGACGATGATGAGCCAACCGACGATCCAGACCCTTTTTCGGACATTCCTGAAATGAACGCGGACGAGCTTGCCGCGCTTTTCAACGCGCATGATCACTGCCATTACATTGGAGAGGATGGCATGGTCTATCATGGTGTGTCTGTGGCGGGGTTCCTGCCCTCGGTCGATTTCACGCAACAGCCGAACCCGTGCGGCTGTATGGGTCTTTGTGAACACATCCTTGATCAGGACGAGCCATCGCCACCCATCCTACTGATCTAGCGCTCAGAAAATCCCCGAGACACGGCCCAACAACATGAAGGCGCGTGACGTCCGGGTTTCGGCCAAAGCCGCCAGTTCCTGATCCGAGAGCGTTTCGGCGGTTTGCGATAGCATGCGGTCGAACGCTCTGAGGAAATGATGGACCGAGTCTCGAAAGATTGTGTCCTGACGCATGCGCGCGGAACTCAACGCAAGCGACGAGCGGTCGCGTATGCCGCCGATGGACGCAATAGTTGGACCACGCTCACCGGCAGCAAACTTGCGCCAGACTTCAGGACGTGTGCGGTCTGGTGTCAGGTCGTCCATATAGATGCCATCCTGACTGAGGAGTGTCAGAACATCCTGGCTTGCCCGGATGATGGTTGCGGCACGCGGGTCGGCAAGGGCACGTTTCAGCGCCTCAAAACCGGCGCGGTCGTCGGCCGTTTCTGGGAAGTTGAGTGCGGAAACGAAATCCTCGGTGCTGACGGTCGGGATTGATGACGCTGTGCCGAACTCGAGCGCCGGTTGCATCTCAGGCGATGACGGAAACGGCGCCGGCACGTCGAGGTCTTGGTGCTGTGCTGATGGATGCGTGGGCAAGGTCGCGAATTGCGTCAGGGTTTCCTCGGCCCGGCGCTGCGCTTTGACAATTTCATCGATCTTGCGTTCGACATTCGGCCCCATGGTGGTTGCGGCAATCTGTGCCTGGCTGACATAGATCTGGCGCATGGCGTCCATGGACGCTTGAAGCCGCTCGCTTTCTTCGCGCATAACGCGCGCGCTTTTCAAGGCAATCGCAGCGATCCAGATCAGGGCTATCGGAAGCAGCATCGCCAAAACAACAATCAGGAATTTGAGTGGACCGAGCGAGTCTGCATCCCCCAAACCGGCAACACTCAGGAACACGATTGCTGCAAGCGCCCAAGCGGCGCTTGCGACCAGCGCCACTCGATCCGTGGAATCGAGCCCCGGCTTTTGACTTGGGCGTCCATAGATACCCAAATCGACAGGAGGTGAGGTTGGGGTTTCAGTCACGGTGCGGCTCTCCGTGTCACGAATACTTAACGCTCAAAATCTCATAGCCCTTTTCGCCGCCGGGGGTGCGAACCTCGACACTGTCGCCCTCGTCCTTGCCGATCAATGCACGCGCCAACGGCGATTTGATGTTGAGTTTCCCACTCTCGATGTCCGCCTCCGGCTCACCGACAATCTGGTAGGTGCGTTCTTCATCTGTGTCTTCGTCCACAATCGTGATTGTGGCGCCGAACTTGATGGAACCGGAAAGGCTTGATGGGTCAATGATGTCGGCCAACGAAAGAATGCCCTCAAGCTCTTTCACGCGGCCTTCGATGAAGCTCTGCTTCTCACGCGCGGCATGATATTCGGCGTTTTCGCTCAGGTCGCCATGTTCGCGCGCCTCTGCAATGGCTCGAATCACAGCCGGGCGTTCAACTGACTTCAGTGTCTTCAATTCATCATTCAGCGCGGTATGGCCCGCGCGTGTCAGCGGTATCTTGTCCATGGAAAGCAACCTTACGAGAAAGCCTGAGCAGTTCTACCGTCCAGACGCAGGCGAGGGCAAGTCCCGGAACGTTTGGCTCGGCAATGGGACGCTGCGTTGTCATTGACCCCATTTCCCCTTGGGTTAGAACGATCATCGGAGTCAGATAGAGGACGTTTCATGGCCGAGATCGAGCGCGAAAGCATGGAATACGATGTAGTCATCGTGGGTGCGGGGCCTGCGGGGCTGTCTGCTGCGATCAGGCTGAAACAGCTCGACGCTGACCTGAACGTTGTTGTGCTGGAAAAGGGGTCCGAAGTCGGAGCGCATATTCTGTCGGGCGCGGTCCTTGATCCTGCGGGCTTGTCGCGTCTGACCCCTGATTGGAAGGAAAAAGGCGCACCGGTCACTGTCGAGGTAAAGTCGGATAAGTTCTTCCTTCTTGGTGAAGCCGGGAAGCTGCGTCTTCCAAACTTTCTTTTGCCACCGCTGATGAACAATCATGGCAACTACATTGTCTCGATGGGCAATGTCTGCCGCTGGATGGCCGAGCAGGCGGAAGAACTGGGTGTTGAGATCTTCCCGGGCATGTCGTGTTCCGAGCTGGTTTATGGGGAGAACGGTGAGGTCAAAGGCGTTGTCGCTGGTGTATTCGGCCTTGAGGAAGACGGCTCGTACGGAGAGAACACCGAGCCGGGCATGGAGCTTCACGGCAAGTATGTATTCCTGTCCGAAGGCGTGCGCGGTTCGCTGTCAAAGGAAGTTATCGCCAAGTACGACCTGGATGCAGATTGCGATGTGCCAAAGTTCGGCATCGGCATGAAGGAAATCTGGGAAATCAAGCCTGAGAACCATCACGAAGGTTCTGTTTTGCACACGCTTGGCTGGCCACTCGGATGGAAGCAGTCTGGCGGCAGTTTCATGTACCACCTTGATAATAATCAGGTTTACGTGGGTTACATCGTCGATTTGAACTATAAGAACCCGCACCTTTTCCCTTACATGGAATTCCAGCGGTTCAAGCATCATCCTGAGATCGCGAAGGTGCTGGAGGGCGGCAAGCGCGTGGCATACGGTGCGCGCGCTGTGACCAAGGGTGGTTTCCAGTCCATTCCGCAATCGGCCTTCCCCGGGGGAGCGCTGTTGGGCTGCTCGGTCGGGTTGGTCAACCTGCCGCGTATCAAGGGCAACCACAATGCCATGCACTCCGGGATCGAAGCGGCGGAGGCGGCATTTGCTGCAATCCAGGGCGGACGCCAGGGCGATGTTCTGGAGGCTTATGACACGGCTTTGCGCGACGGGCCGGTCGGGAAAGACCTGAAACGTGTCCGGAACGTTGCACCGTTGAATGCCAAGTACGGCCCGCTGATTGGCGGCATGATGCTTGGCGGTTTCGATATGTGGTGCAACACGTTGGGCTTCAGTCTCTTTGGGACCATGTCGCACGGCAAGACCGATGCGGAAGCGACGGAAGATGCATCATTGCATGAGCCAATTGACTACCCGAAGCCGGATGGCTTGCTGTCATTTGACCGCCTCACGAACGTGAGTTTCTCGTTCACAAATCACGAGGAAAGCCAGCCTGCACACTTGAAACTGAGTGATCCTGAGGTGCCGGTGAAGGTGAACTGGGCGAAATATGCGGGCCCGTCGGCGCGGTATTGCCCGGCGGGTGTTTATGAATTCGTAGGTGAAACGGATGCGGAACGCCGCTTCCAGATCAACTTCCAGAACTGCGTGCATTGCAAGACCTGCGATATCAAGGACCCGAGCCAGAACATCACCTGGACGGTGCCTCAGGGTGGCGATGGGCCGAATTACCCCAACATGTAGCGGCTGCGACCCAGCCTAAATCTTAAGCGTGGTGCGCAGGTCTTGGAGTGCGCTTTTCTGCCGTGGTGTCAGCTCGCCTTCCACCAGTTCAGACAGCACATCTTGCAGGCGCTGGTAAGAGGCGTTTCCGTCGATCTTGTACATGCGTCGGGCGATGCGTGAGATGGCCTGATCCGGCCCGCCGCACTGCGACATCAACCATCGGCCGAGGACTTCCATCTCCTCGGCTTCCTCTTCGCTTGTGTTGAGCTTTGTCCGAACGAGCAGGTGCAGGTTTTGTCGTGCTTCCTTGGTGGGAAGATCGTCCAACTCGGCAAAGGACTGAGCGATGGCGCAGATCGCAATGCGCGGGTCGTCAATGCCCTCCACCGGGTGTTCGCGGGTCTGTCGGGTGAAGGCAATCCGACGCGGTGCGTTCTTCAGTGTAGTTGCTGCGTCCGCTGCCATATCGATCGCATCGCGCGGGTTGTTGCGCATCCACCACCAAATCGCGCCACCGATAGCCGTCAGGATGAGTAGAATAATGGGCATGAATCACAACCAAAACTGTGTGCAGAGCTCTATCCACCACCTCATAAATCGCGGTCGCGTCAAAAAAATGGCGCGAAGAAGGAAGATGGTTCGGTATGTTGGACGATCAGATCTGCCACAAACGCGGGCGAGTTACGTTCTTTTGTAACAGTTGCGTCAGAAAACTGCGGCATTCCGTGCCTCTGCATTGCCTGACGTGCTGGGCAGAACTAGGCTTTGGCCGAATGAAAAGGGTTCCCTCATGCGTTTAGCAAACCTCACTGCTGCTTTGGTACTGTCGATTGGGTTGGTCCCGAGCACGTCTTATGCCGACAGCGGCAGCTATCTGGCCGCGCGTTCGGCCATCGCGGCAAGCGATTATAGCGCTGCCGCTCAGTATTTCTCGCGTGCTTTGATCCGCGACCCGGGCAACCTAGCTTTGCTTGAAAGTGCTGCCACAGCCTATGTCGGGCTCGGCGACCTGGATCGTGCGACGGAAATTGCGCGCCGGATGGTGTCGGCGGGTTCAAGCGGTCAGTTGGGCGGGCTCATTCTGACGGGCGCGAATGCGAGGGCCGGGGCATGGGACGAACTGCGGGGGGGAATGCAGCGTGGCCTTACGGTTGGCCCTTTGTTCGACGGCCTCGTCAAAGCCTGGTCGCTGGTGGGATCGGGAAATATGTCGGCCGCGCTTGAGGCGTTTGACACAGTAGCAAGCGGTTCAGGTGTTCAGGCCTTCGGTCTTTATCACAAGGCTCTGGCACTGGCTTCGGTTGGTGATTTCGAGAGTGCCGCAGAAATCATGTCAGGCAGCACCGGAACAGAACTTCGGTTGTCGCGTCGTGGCATTGTCGCCTATGCGGAGATCTTGAGCCAACTTGAACGCAATACCGTTGCCTTGGACCTGATCGCCGAGAGTTTTGGTCAATCGCTGGATCCACAGCTTTCCGACATGAAAGAACGGCTTGAGGCGGGTGAAACGCTTCCGTTTGAGACTGTGACACAGCCCTCTGATGGTGTGGCCGAAGTGTACTTCTCGATTGCCAACGCATTGCGTGTCGAGGCCCAACCCGCCTACACGGTTCTTTACGGGCGCATGGCAGCCGCCATCCGTCCCGATCATATTGATGCCCTTTTGTTGTCTGCTGAGCTTCTGGAATCTCTCGACCGGTTCGAACTGGCGACGGAAGTGTATGATCTCGTTCCGCGTGAAGACCCTGCCTTCCATGCCGCTGAAATTGGTCGAGCCGAAGCTCTGCGCCGGTCGGGCAACGAAGAAGCGGCCATTGAAGTTCTGAACCAATTGACAGAGAGCCACGGCCATCTGCCGCTTGTTCACGTCACGCTGGGCGACACGTTGCGCGGCATGGAGCGGTTTGAAGAGGCCATCGAGCCCTACAACACCGCGATCTCTCAAATCGAGACACCTGAGGAACAGCACTGGATCGTCTTTTTTGCCCGCGCCATTGCGCATGAACGTACCAAGCAGTGGGAATTGGCTGAGGCAGATTTCCGAAAGGCGCTGGAACTCCGCCCGGATCAGCCGCAGGTCTTGAATTACCTGGGCTACTCCTTCCTGGAGATGCAGACGAACTATGAGGAAGCGCTCGCGATGATTGAGCGCGCCGTCGAACTGCGGCCCGACTCGGGTTACATCATCGATTCGCTGGGTTGGGGTTTGTTCCGTCTTGGCCGCTACGAAGAGGCGGTGGGACATATGGAGAAGGCTGTCGAGAAGATGCCGGTCGATCCAATCGTGAACGATCATCTGGGTGACGTGTATTGGGCTGTCGGCCGTTACCGCGAAGCCGAGTTTCAATGGCACCGGGCCCTGTCTTTCATCACCGAAGACACGGACCTGAACGATATT
>JBCBBB010000158.1:0-6079 GCA_038532095.1 Pseudomonadota bacterium | reverse complement strand
GTCTGCAAAGACTGGAGACATTCCCCATGGCAAACCCCCTTCGCCTCGGCATTGCGGGTCTCGGCACTGTCGGTGTCGGCACCGTTCGTATCGTTCAGCGGCAAGCGCGCCTGCTGGCCGCGCGCACCGGGCGCGATATCACGATCACGGCCGTCTCGGCACGCAGCCGGGACAAGGATCGTGGTGTTCGCCTGGGCGACTATGCCTGGGAAGACGACCCGGTTGCCTTGGCGAGGCGCGATGATGTGGATGTCTTCGTCGAATTGATCGGCGGCGAAGACGGACCTGCCAAGGACGCCGTTGAGGCGGCCATCGCCACCGGCAAACATGTCGTGACCGCGAACAAGGCGCTGTTGGCCATGCATGGCCAAGCGCTGGCCGAAGCGGCGGAGGCCGCCGGCGTTGCGCTTCGGTTCGAAGCGGCTGTGGCGGGCGGCATCCCTGTCATCAAGGCGTTGACCGAAGGGCTTGCAGGCAATGAGATCACGCGCGTCATGGGTGTGATGAATGGAACCTGCAACTACATCCTGACGCGGATGCAATCGGCGGGTCTGACCTATGACGCTGTTTTCAAGGAATGCGAAGAGCTTGGATATCTTGAAGCCGACCCGACGCTGGATGTGGGCGGGATCGATGCCGGGCACAAGCTGGCTTTGTTGACCTCCATCGCTTTTGGCACGCAGGTGGATTACGACGCGCTGACCATCGAGGGGATCGAACGGATCACCATCGAAGACATCGAGCAGGCCGCCGATATGGGATACCGGATCAAACTGCTTGGTGTGGCGCAGATGTCGGGGCGCGGGCTGGAAGCGCGGATGACGCCGTGCCTTGTGCCGGACAGTTCTCCGCTCGGGCAGTTGGAAGGCCCGACCAACATGGTCGTTTTGGAAGGCGACAGTTCGGGCCAGATCGTTCTGCGCGGTGCGGGCGCGGGCGAAGGCCCGACCGCCAGTGCGGTAATGGGCGATGTGTGCGACGTGGCGCGCGGGCTGACCATTCCCGTTTTCGGCACCCCTGCGACAGAGCTGAAACCGGCCGTGAAGAGCAATCAGGAAACGCCCTCCGCCTATTACCTGCGGATGACGCTTTACGACAAACCGGGCGCGCTGGCGCGTATTGCATCCGTGATGGGCGATGCCGGGATATCGATCGACCGGATGCGCCAATATGGGCATCAGTCGGAAAATGCGCCAGTTCTGATCGTGACCCACAAGACCGCCAAGGACGCCCTCGACAGTGCGATCCGCGCCATGCCGGAAACCGGCGTTCTGGCCTCGGAGCCGGTCGCCCTTCGGATCGAGACGCTCTGACGTTAAGCCTTTCGAAGTGAAATCATGCCAAGGGTCCGGCATGAAATACCGAACCCGCAGGCGAATGACCCAGTTTGAGGTCACGTTGCATGCTGATGGCTGCCCACACTCTGCGACCATTCTGGATGTCACGGAACGTGGTGCACGGATGCGCCTGGGCTCTGGCAACCTCGCACCGGGCACGCTGGTGTCCATGGGGATTCACGGTCAAACCTTCGAAGCCGATGTCGTCTGGAACAAGGACAGCGACATTGGTGTCGCCTTCGAGGGCGTGCTGCCACTGGATGTTCTGGCTGCCATCAATCGCAACCTCAGACGCGTTCAGGACCGAGTGAGAAACGAATGTTGATGGAGCGACGCACCATTCGATCCTGCGGGGATTGCATGGGGCTTTAGCGCCTAAATTAAGAGAATGTGCAGCGTCTAATGCCTTGAGAACTCTACCTTTAGGGCGCGCTAGACGAGTCAGCTTTGGCGCGCACCGGACTAAAAGATAAACTGCCAGACGCCTGTACTCAGCACCTCCATCGCCAGCAAAACAAGTGTGGCGGCGCGAATGCGCATGTCCTGAAAACCGCGCCACAGCAAAATGAAGCACCCAACAGACAGCGCGAACTCAAGCGGCCCAACCACGCCCGCATAGGCACCTGTGTCCCAGTAGCTGATCGGGCTGAAAAACACCCAGTCCGAGACCGGCCAGAAATGCATACGCGCATCATGCGTGTGAAACGGGAAATCCAAGGCAATGTGGAGAAGACCTGCCCCTGTAAAGGCAATGAGCCGTGGCATGGCACGCCAAAGAGCGAACCCAAACGCCACGCCCCAGAAGATGAAGCTGTTATCCACCGCAAAGACCGATTGCCAGGCGTCGGTGTAGTAATATTCGTTGAAAACCGTTCGTGCGGGAACGCCCATGATCCAGATGGACACCGCGACCATGACGTAAAGCGAAAGATCGGGCGCCATCGCTCCGGCCAGGGCCGCAAGATACGTGCCCTTGCGGTCTGCGCGGGCGAAAACTGCTGTTCCAACAATCAGATGGGCGGGCGTGTTCATGTGGCGCCCGGGATTGTCCCTAGTCGAGCGTGCGGGATTCAAGCACGCGCTTGATCTCGCTCCGGACCAGCTTGCGGACATTCTGCGTCAGACGTTCGCCAAGCTCACCCTGCAATTCTTCGCGGATGAGGCGCCCGACCAGCAAGCGCATGGCGTCTTCATCCGCCAGACTTCCCAACGCGGCCTCGGCTTTCTTAACGGCGGTCGTGTCTGTCTTTTTGACAGGAGCGCTGTCTTTCAACGACTTGGCCCGCGCCGTCAGGATGGCGGCTTGAGCCACGTCCAGAACCGGGGGTTTACTGTCCGTTTCCGGCGATGGTTTTGAGGGGGCGGCGTCGGCTGATTTCGGCTCCGGTGTTGCGGGGTCCGGGGCCTTCACCTCTTCCGGGCTTAACGTGTCGCCGGTGACGGCGTCGCTCTCGTCTTGAACCGGGTCGAGCGCAATCGACGCACGAACCGCCGCCGTCAGCTCTGCATCGAAATCATCGGCGTCTTTTGGGGCGGCTTCCGCGTTTGTCTTCGGGGCCTCCGCCGGAGGTTCTGGTGCCACACCGCCCTGTTCAATGCGCGCCTCGATCCGCGCGACGACATCATCGGGATCGGAAAACGCCTGAACGTCAGCCTTGGGGGACGGCAACGTCGGCACATCTTCCGCCATCGGGGCTTCATCCGACTTGGGCGCCGCATCTGCGGGCCGCGCACCGCCGTGGCGAAACGCGACAGCCGGTTCCGACGTCGTGTCCGCTTCCTGCGGCTCACCCGTGTCAATCAGCGCGATTTCGCTCAATCGCAAGGTGGACGGACGTCCTTTGGCCTCGGCTTCAGAGGGGCGCGGACGTGTATAGACGATCCGATCCGGGCGATGCTGCGCCTGGTCTTCGCTGCCGTCCGGCTCAAATTCCGTCGCTGTCTCATCAACGGCCTTTTCAAGCTCCGCAATCCGCTGTTCCAGCGATTTCGCGGCCACCCGTTTGGAATGTTCAGCCTCTATCCGGTCTTTGGACGTAAGAACCAAAGCCCCGGGATCGGAAACGGGCTTCTCGGCAGTGCGCTTTGGAAGTTCCTGTGAAACAAGGCGCCGAACGGAGGACAACACGTCTTCAACGTTTGGATCTGATGCAGACTCAGCCATTTGCCCTCAAGTTTTCCTTGCCCCACGCGCAAGTCTACAGAGTACAGACCCGCCGCACAAGTTCTTGATCACTCAGGCGTTACTCTTTGCCAATGGACCGCAAAACGCGATCCAAACGCTTGCCTTCCGGGCTGACATTGACCGTCGGAGCGTCTTTCACAGCATTGTAATATGCGGCGGGGTCATAGATGGGCACGTTCAGACCCAATCGCTGCGCCGTCAGGCGGCCCATCGCATCGAGCACCTGGTAGACTGCGATCTGGCGATCTACCGTCGCCGAGACAAGGTTGGTTTGAGCGTCGAGCAATTCCTGTTCCTGGTCGAGCACATCGAGTGTTGTGCGCGCGCCCAGCTGGAACTCTTCGCGCACGCCTTCCAGCGCCAAACTGGCCGCTTCCACCTGGCGACCAGAGGCGTCGATGCTGGCAATCGCGACCGCGAGGTTCGCATAGGCATTGCCAACCTCCTGATCGACCTGAAGGCCAGCCGTATAGAGATTGGCACGCGCCTGATCGCGCAGCGCCTGCGCCCGCCGCGCATTAGAGGTCAGCGCCCCGCCCTGATAGATCGGTCCGCTGAGCGTGATACCAAGGCTTGAGCTGTCATCGCCATCGTCATCAAGGCCGACACTGGCCGAACCGGTCAAACGAGGCAGCACACCGCGCTTTGCGCTTTCCACCTGCAATTCGGCCGCGGCCACCTGGTGCTGGACCTGTTTCAAAACGGGGTTTTCCTGGCGCGCAATGTTGCGTGCCGCCTCTTCCGAGCCCGGTATCGCCGGTGTCCGGGGTGGCGGCGCCAAGGTTCCCGGATAGTCGCCAACAGCTACCCTAAATTGTTCCTGCGCAAGCGCCAGGCCGCCCTGCTCGGCTGCAAGACCGGACCGGGCCGCCGCCAAGCGGGCTTCCGCAAGTGACACATCCGTCCGCGTGACTTCGCCCACTTCAAACCGGTCGCGCGTGGCGCGCAACTGCTGGGTCAACAGCCGGACATTGTTTTCTCTCAATCCCACAAAGGCTTCCGAGCGGCGCACGCTCAGATAGGCGTTTACAGCGTTGAAGAGCACCGCGTTTTCGATGTCTACCAATTGTGCGCGCGTGGCCAGAACGGTTTCCTTGGCCGCATCGACCCCAAGCGCGGAGCGCCCGAAGTCGTAAAGCAACATCTCGGCATTAAGGCCAATGGACCCGGTGGTGGTACCCGGGTTCGGGTCAGAATAGGCCAGCCCCGCCGTGTAGTTCAGCACCGGTCGGAGAGCCGCAACAGCCCCCGCCACATCTTCATCAGCGGCGCGCAGAACCGCGCGGTTCTGATCAATCAGACCGCTGTTGCGATAGGCTTTGGCCAGCGCATCCGAGAGTGTTTCTGCCGCGACAGGTGCGGCGCAAAGGACGGCGCCCAACAGAAGACCAGACATCGCTGTCATGACACGATTCATTGCGCGCAATCCTCGCTTTTCAGAGTGCAAAGGTTTCAACTTTCTCAAATCCCGACAGCAACGGCGCCGTGCCGTTGAAGGCAAACCGCCAGTTGATGGCCCCGTCGATGGCATGCCCGACGCGCACCATACCAAGGGCACCGTCGAGGAAGATCGCGACAATCCGGCCGCCATCCTTGAGTTGCGCGGTCAGGGTATCGGGCACATGCTCGACCCCACCCTGGATCATAATCACGTCATAAGGCGCTGATTTCACAACACCTTCAGAGAGTGCGGCTTCGACCACCGCGACATTATCGATGCCCACTTCGCCCAAAGCGTTCTCGGCCTCGGCGACACGCTCGGCACTGTCTTCGAGCGCAATAACAGCATCGGCAATATGCGCGGCAAGCGCAGCCGAATAGCCAAGCCCGGAACCGACATCCAGAACAAGATCATCGTTTTGAATATTGGCGGCCTCCAGCATCTTCGCCAGCAACCGCGGTTCGAGCACGAAGCGCCCCTCTCCAAGCGGGACATGCTCGCCCACATAGGCCAGTTCGCGCTTGTCGGCGGGAACAAATTGCTCGCGCGGGATTGTCAGCATGGCATCAATGATCGGGAACTTCGTCACGTCGGAAGGACGGACCTGCGTATCGACCATCGTTGTGCGGCGTCGGGAGAAATCGCTCATTACTAAACTCATCCGTTCAGTCTTATGATTTGTCTTGAACCACAAGTCCCGGTTTCGAGCAAGCGCTAGAACCAAAGTGGAGAACTATGCCGCAGATGTAGCGCGAAGAGCTTGCATGCATGTCACAACCGCTCTATGAGCATGGCGCTCTGGCGAGTTGGCGGAGTGGTTACGCAGCGGATTGCAAATCCGTGTACACCGGTTCGATTCCGGTACTCGCCTCCACAACATCTTAAAAATTTTTTCCAATAAATATAGATACTTGGAGCATCTGGCGGACGGCGCAGGTGCCCGACTTCCCTGCGACGTCCTTAGCCAACAACAAGGGCAGGTCCGACATTCTGTTCACCATCACGACTGAGCTGAGGCAGCGCTTTAACGGACGGAGGTATCTGAGGCGTGCTAATGGAGCCAGCGGTTTCGCAGATGCAGCGGGGCAGCAGCACATCATCTTCACCGAAGTTTGC
>JBCBBB010000157.1:0-6092 GCA_038532095.1 Pseudomonadota bacterium | reverse complement strand
CAATCGTGCCGATGTTGCAATGCGGCTTGCTGCGGTCAAACTTTTCCTTCGCCATAGTGGCCTCCTTGGTGTCTCTTCGGGGCTGCCCCGGACTTGATCCGGGGCCTCTCGCCCGCGGCTATTTCGTGAGGCCCCGGATCAAGTCCGGGGCGCCTTCGGCGTTATGCGTACTTGGCCTGAATCTCTTCCGAGATGTTCTGCGGCACAGGCTCGTAATGGTCGAACTGCATCGTGAACTGCGCACGGCCCGAAGACATGGAGCGCAGCGGGTTGATGTAGCCGAACATATTGGCCAGCGGCACAAAGGCGTCGATCGCGATGGCGTTGCCGCGCGGTTCCTGACCACGGACCTGGCCCCGACGGGATGTCAGGTCGCCGATGATCGACCCGGCATACTCGTCCGGCGTCACAACCTCGACCTTCATGATCGGCTCGAGCAGTTTTGCACCCGCGGCCTTCATGCCTTCGCGCATGCCCATACGGGCTGCGATTTCAAAGGCCAGAACGCTCGAGTCCACGTCGTGGAACTTACCGTCGATCAGCGCCACCTTGAAGTCGATCACAGGGAAGCCTGCCAACGGACCAGAGTCCATGACCGAGTTGATGCCTTTTTCGACGCCCGGAATGTATTCCTTCGGCACCGCACCACCCACGATCCGGCTCTCGAACGAATAACCCTCGCCCGGCTCGGTCGGGGTGATGATCATCTTCACTTCGGCGAACTGACCAGACCCACCCGACTGCTTCTTGTGGGTGTAGGTGTGCTCAACCTCGCGCGAGATCGTCTCGCGATAGGCCACCTGCGGCGCACCGATGTTCGCTTCGACCTTGAACTCGCGCTTCAGACGGTCGACGAGAATGTCGAGGTGAAGTTCGCCCATGCCCTTCATGATCGTCTGACCGCTCTCGATGTCGGTTTCAACGCGGAAGGACGGGTCCTCGGCAGCGAGACGCTGGAGGCCCTGGCTCATCTTCTCCTGGTCAGCCTTGGTCTTCGGCTCGACGGCAATCTCGATCACCGGGTCGGGGAACGTCATCGTTTCCAGAACCACCGGATCGTTCTTGTCGCAGAGCGTGTCACCCGTGGTCGTGTCCTTCAGACCGGCCAGCGCGATGATGTCGCCCGCAAAGGCTTCATCGATTTCCTCGCGGTTGTTCGAGTGCATCATCATCATACGACCGACGCGCTCATTCTTGCCCTTCGTGGAGTTGAGCATGGTGTCGCCCTTCTTCATCACGCCCGAATAGATGCGAGTGAAGGTCAGCGACCCAACAAACGGGTCGTTCATGATTTTGAACGCAAGACCGGCGAACGGCATGCCGTCATCTGCACGACGTGCAATGTTCCGCTCTTCGTTCTCGTCGCCCGGCTTAAAGCCCATGTAATCGACCACGTCGAGCGGGCTCGGCAGATAGTCGATCACGGCGTTGAGCAGCGGCTGAACACCTTTGTTCTTGAACGCGGAGCCGCCCAGAACCGGCACGAACTCAAGCGCAAGCGTCCCCTTGCGGAGCAGCGCCCGCAGGGTGGCCACGTCAGGCTCGTTGCCTTCGAGGTATTCCATCATCGCGTCGTCGTCCATTTCGACGGCGGCTTCGATCATCTTGCCACGCCATTCTTCGCAGACGTCCTTCAGGCTGTCGCGGATGTCGTTCTTTTCCCACGTGGCGCCCAGGTCTTCGCCCTTGTAGACCCATTCCTGCATGGTCACGAGGTCGACGAGACCTTCAAGCTCGTTCTCGGCGCCAATCGGAATGGCAACCGGAACGGCACGCGCACCGGTGCGGTCCTCGATCATCTCAACGCAGTTGAAGAAGTCAGCACCGATCTTGTCCATCTTGTTGACGAACACGATGCGCGGCACCTTGTAGCGGTCAGCCTGACGCCAAACGGTTTCGGTCTGCGGCTCAACACCGGCGTTGGCATCGAGCACGCAAACAGCGCCGTCGAGAACGGCGAGCGAGCGCTCGACTTCAATGGTGAAGTCCACGTGGCCCGGGGTGTCGATGATGTTCAGGCGGTGCTTCGGCGTGTCAGCGGTCTGACCGTCCTCGGTCCGCTCCCAGAACGTGGTGGTCGCAGCGGAGGTAATCGTGATGCCACGTTCCTGTTCCTGCTCCATCCAGTCCATGGTGGCAGCACCATCATGCACTTCGCCGATGTTGTGCGACTTGCCGGTGTAGTACAGGATCCGCTCCGAGCAGGTGGTTTTACCTGCATCGATATGCGCCATGATCCCGAAGTTCCGGTAACGCTCAAGTGGATAATCGCGGGCCATTTGCCTGCTCCTGTTCCTAAATTACCAACGATAATGGCTGAACGCTTTGTTCGCGTCGGCCATCTTGTGGGTGTCTTCCCGCTTCTTCACGGCAGAGCCGCGACCGTTGACAGCATCCGCCAACTCACCTGCGAGACGTTCTTCCATCGTGTTCTCGTTCCGCGCACGGGCCGCTGAAATCAACCAGCGGATGGCCAGTGCTTCGCGGCGCTCGGGGCGCACTTCGACCGGAACCTGATACGTCGCACCACCCACCCGGCGGGAGCGAACCTCAACCGACGGTTTGATGTTATCGAGCGCTTCGTGGAACACTTCCACTGGCGCTTTCTTCAGGCGGTCTTCAACCCGGTCGAACGCGTTATAGACGATACGCTCGGCGACGGACTTTTTGCCGTCGATCATCAGGTTGTTCATGAACTTGGTGAGAACCCGGTCACCATACTTGGCGTCGGGCAGAACTTCGCGCTTTTCGGCGGCGTGGCGGCGTGACATCTCGTCTTCCTCTTACTTCGGACGCTTGGCGCCGTATTTCGAACGGCGCTGCTTGCGGTCTTTGACGCCCTGGGTATCCAGCACACCGCGGAGGATGTGATAACGGACACCCGGAAGGTCCTTAACCCGGCCACCACGGATCAGAACCACCGAGTGCTCCTGAAGGTTGTGGCTTTCACCGGGGATGTAGCTGATGACCTCATAGCCATTGGTCAGGCGCACCTTGGCAACCTTCCGCATGGCCGAGTTCGGCTTCTTCGGCGTCGTTGTATAGACGCGTGTGCAAACGCCGCGCTTCTGCGGGCACTGCTCGAGGTGCTGCGACTTCGAGCGTTTGATTTTGGGCTGCCGGGGCTTCCGGATCAGCTGCTGGATCGTGGGCATTAATTCAAATTCCCGTTCTTCGTCTCTGTCTGGGGGGCGCCCCCCGGTTATCTGTTCTCTGTCGTGCGTTTCGTGCGTCCACGAAAACACGTAAGACCGCGAAGCTCCCAGCTTGTGGAGCTTGCGGTGGGTTTCCAGAGGATCGGGGCGATACAAGCCCGGATCGTGACCACTTCCGTTCTGTTAAAGACGACCGAAACCTGCCGGGGTCGTCCAAGTAGCGCGCGTATAGACAGAGTCGGATACCCTGTCAACAGCGCCAAAACCGGTTACGAAGCTTGTCGTTCCCGCCACAATGTGAACAGCCCTGTTGCGACCACGATTGCAGCTCCGACCAGCGTTATATGGTCAGGCCACTCGTTGAAAACAAGGAGCCCGATGATCAACGCGACCAAAAGACTGGAATAGCGAAACGGCGCCACAAACCCGATCTCTCCAAACCGCATGGCTGAGACCGAAAACAGGTATCCACCGATGATGGTGATGACCGACCCCGTCAACCAGAGCCAATCAACGGGGCGTACGGGCACCCACTCTGTCCCGACCGCGCCAATGGCGGAGAACATCAGAATTGCAACAACGGCGGCGAGGGCCACGGTCAGCGAGGGCACCTCGGGCGACAGTCGACGCGCGGCAAGGTCGCGAATGGTCACTGCCACGACAGCCAGCAAACCGTAGATGGCATAGATCGAGAACCCGTCGGGCCCGGGGCGAACAATCAGGAACACGCCGACAAGCCCGATCCCGATCGCAATGAAGCGCCGCCAGCCCACATCCTCCCCCAGAAACAGCGCCGCGCCCAGCGCGACCGTCAGCGGCAAGGCCTGCAAGATCGCTGTCACATTGGCGATGGGCATGTGGATCAGTGCCGTCAGGAAGAAATAGGCAGCTGCCATCTCGGCAATGCTCCGAACGGCAATCAACCAACGGTCTCGCGCCTGCGCAGGCCAGCGGATGGCTTTGGCCCGATATGCGATCAACAGCATCAAGACAGAAGCCCCAATCGTGCGCAGCAACAGGAACTGAAAGAAGGGCAAGTGATCGCCCAGCAGCTTGACGAACATGTCGTTCAAGGTGAAGGCCGTCATCGACGCCGTCATCAAGCCTGCCCCTCTCAGATTTGCCGACACTGCCAAGCTGGATGCTCCTTCCCTTGCCTCGCAACAAGTGTCAGCTTTCCGCAGCCTGCACCAGTCTTCTCACTTCAGAAACGCAGTGAACACATCATTGCCTCCACCCGTCGCTCACCACGCGGGACTGTGCTGTCATCGGCTCGGATAAAACGAAAGGCCGGTTGCATTGCAAAAGCGTTTTTGACGAACGACTGAAAGTCAGAAGAAACAGCCGTTACCCGAGAGTTTCCGTGTGACCATCAATGGCAAGTATCTGGCCAGAGATCTTCCGACCTGCATCTGACGCGAGGAAGAATATGCTGTTGGCAATGTCCTCGGCTTGAACCCATGTCTTCATCGATACGCCAGTTACATAGGATTGGCGCACAGCGTCTTCGCTCTCGCCGCGAGCCTTTGCTTCGTTGGTGATGACCCTGTCCATTCTGGGCCCTTCAACGGCCCCCGGGCAAACAGCGTTCACACGAATACCGAACGGTCCGAGTCCCATGGCAAGTGTTTTCGTCATCCCCACAACAGCCCATTTCGCTGCCGCATATGGCGCGCGCAAGGGATATCCCATGATTCCAGCTGTCGAGGAGGTCATCACGATCAGGCCGTTTCCTTGAGATTTCATAAGCTTCGCCGCCCAGCGGCAGGTCAAGAAGGAACCATGCACATTGGTCGCAACGCAGCGTTGCCACGCGTCGTAGTCCAGGCTTTCAATTGGTCCTGCCGGTCCACCTGTTCCTGCGTTTGCACAAACCACATCGACGCCGCCCCAAGCGGCTTCGACAGCCTCGAGAAATGCCGCCATCTCTTGTTCCGACGTCACGTCGGCCGTTACGCTCATCGCGTTCGGGAATTCATGCGCGAAGGCGCCCACTGCGCCACTATCTGCGTCGCAGATCGCGACATGGGCACCGTCAGCATGAAACTTCGCCGCAATGGCCCGACCTATTCCAGCGGCTCCTCCGGTCACGACGACGCGTTTTTTCGAAATAGCCATCAGTCCCTCATGCTGCTGTTCTATTTACTTATTGTGTAGAGGTTGCTGTCGTTGCGCCCCTAAACCGCCCTGTCTGCATCAAAAGCCGACATTCATTCGCATTGCAGCATCGAGCGTCTCACATGGCAGTAGTCCACATAAGAAAAGCCCCGCACGCGGGCGGGGCTTTCTTTTGGTTTGATAAGGTGACGGATCAGTCGCGGCTTTCCGGTGTTTCCACCAGATCGGCATCGATAATGTCACCTTCGTCCATCGGCGCTGCCAAAGCCGCAGCGGCTTCTGCCTCCGCCTGCGCTTCCTGGATCACCTTCATGTCGCGTTCGGCTGCAATCCGGCGCACTTTCTGCGTCGCGCCGCCGGTACCCGCCGGGATCAGACGACCGACGATGACGTTTTCCTTCAGGCCGACAAGCTTGTCTTTCTTGCCCTGCACCGAAGCTTCCGTCAGCACGCGCGTCGTTTCCTGGAACGAAGCCGCCGAGATGAACGACCGGGTTTGCAGCGACGCCTTGGTGATGCCAAGGAGGATCGGCTCGCCCTGTGCCGGACGACGGCCTTCGGCCTCCGCCTTGGCATTGGCCGCGTCGATCTCCGCCTTGTCGACATGCTCGCCTTTCAACAGAGTGGTTTCACCAGAGTCCTGGATTTCCCACTTCTGAAGCATCTGACGCACAATCACCTCGATGTGCTTGTCGTTGATCTTCACGCCTTGCAGTCGGTACACATCCTGCACTTCGTCAATCATGTAGTCCGCCAGCGCTTCGACACCCATGATCGACAGGATGTCATGCGGCGCCGGGTTGCCGTCCATGATGTAAT
>JBCBBB010000156.1:0-6231 GCA_038532095.1 Pseudomonadota bacterium | reverse complement strand
GTAAGCGGTGATCGATTTCCCCTCGATGGACGGTGTGGTGGTCACGATCATCGTGCTGTCTCCCCAGGGGTTGCTCATAGTGCCAACGCGCTCCGGACGAGTTCCGGAGCCTCAAACCGAGGGTGGAGGTTCCGGGTCAAGCCCGGAACAGGGTGCGCATGCGTCATCGGCTCGCACGTCCCCGCCGCATGACAAGGCTGGCAAACAAGCTGCCCAAAAAGCCGGAGGCAAAGCTCACCCCAATCAACTGCCCACGCGCCAGCATATCCGTCAGCCAATCGACACCAACGGCGAAGCAGGCGCAGAACAGGCCGGTCAAAGCGGCGGAGAGAAGGATGGGGCGTATCATCTCACTCAGTTCTCCAAGGCCTTTGCTTGCGCCAGTTCTGCCTCGATCTCAGCATTCAAAGACGCGAGTTTCTGCTGTTGATGCTGCCGCTTTTCCTCATACTTGCCTGAGAGCCATGCCAAAAATCCGTAGATGGCCAGCGAGATCAGCACGAATACAACAATCGCGTTGAAATCACGTGTGGTAACGATGCTAAGAACGACACCGGCCACTAACAGAACCGGCATGAGCCTCACCATCGACTTGAGCTGGTAGTCAACACTTCGTGGCGCTGCATGTATCATTTTCGTCTCGAATTGCTTGCGGAGCCGGTGGTTGCGTGGAAGCTGCTTGTAAGCGCTCCAATCACCCAACCGACCCCTCCAGCGAAATCGCCACCAACTGCTGCGCTTCCATGGCGAACTCCATCGGCAGCGCCTGCAGCACTTCCTTGCAGAACCCGTTCACGACCAGCGCCACGGCCTCCTCCTCGTCCATGCCGCGCTGGCGGCAATAGAAGAGTTGGTCGTCATCGACCTTGGACGTCGTCGCTTCATGCTCAACCCGCGAGGAATTGTTCTTCACCTCGATATAGGGCACCGTATGCGCGCCGCATTTGTCACCGATCAGCAGACTGTCACACTGGGTGTAGTTCCGCCCATTCTTCGCCCGCGGGTGCATCGACACAAGCCCGCGATAGGTGTTCTGCGCGCGCCCCGCGCTGATCCCCTTGGAGACGATCCGCGACTTGGTGTTTTTGCCCAGATGCACCATCTTCGTGCCGGTATCGGCCTGTTGATAGTTGTTGGTGATGGCAATCGAATAGAACTCACCTTGGCTGTCATCCCCGCGCAGAATGCAGGACGGATACTTCCAGGTCACCGCGGATCCGGTCTCAACCTGCGTCCACATCACCTTCGAGCGGTCGCCCCGGCAATCGGCGCGCTTGGTCACGAAGTTATAGATGCCGCCCTTGCCCTCTTCATCGCCCGGGAACCAATTCTGAACGGTCGAATACTTGATCTCCGCATCTTCGAGCGCGACCAGTTCCACCACAGCCGCATGCAACTGAGAGGTATCCCGCTGCGGCGCAGTGCAGCCTTCGAGGTAGGACACGTAAGAGCCCTTGTCGGCAATGATCAGCGTCCGCTCGAACTGCCCCGTATTCTCCGCATTGATCCGGAAATAGGTCGACAGTTCCATCGGGCATTTCACACCCGGCGGCACATAGACAAACGAGCCGTCCGAGAAGACGGCACTGTTCAGTGTCGCATAGTAATTGTCACTGACCGGCACCACCGACGCGAGGTACTTCTTCACAAGCTCCGGATGCTCTTTAATCGCCTCCGAAATCGAGCAGAAGATCACACCGGCTTTCGCCAGTTCTTCCTTGAAGGTCGTCCCGACCGACACCGAGTCAAACACCGCGTCCACAGCCACTTTCCGACCTTCGGACGGCGCGTTGCCCGCGTCCTCAACACCCGCGAGGATCATTTGCTCCTTCAGCGGAATACCGAGCTTTTCATACGTCTCCAAAAGCTTCGGGTCGACCTCGTCCAGCGACTTCGGCTTCTCCTGCATGCTCTTCGGTTTGGCATAGTAGTACTGGTCCTGAAAATCGATCTCAGGATAATCGACCATTGCCCAATCGGGCTCTTTCATCTCCAGCCACCGACGATACGCCTCCAGCCGCCACTCGGTCATCCATTCCGGCTCATCGTTCTTCGAGGAAATCAGGCGCACAATATCTTCGGTCAGCCCTTTCGGGGCATATTCCATCTCGATATCCGTTTCCCACCCGTACTTGTAGGTATCGAGCGAGCGCACCGCATCGACGGTCTCCTGATCGACACCCTCTTTGACGCCTGTGTTGTCCAAAGCTGCCATCTGTCGTCCCCTTTATGCCGCCCGCTGGCGAAATCTCTTCTCGTGTTTCAGCCACGTCTCCGCGAAACGCAGCACCTCATCTTCTGTGTTCAAAGGCCCCAGAGAGACCCTGAGCGCCCCTTCCGCCGTCCGGTCATCCAGCCCCATGGCGCGCAGCACCCGGGGCACTTTGACCTTGCCGGAGGAGCAGGCCGACCCGCTTGAGACAGCAAACCCGGCCAAATCCATCTGCATCACCTGCGTCTCGCCCTTCCAGCCCGGCGTGGCGAAACAGCTGGTGTTCGGCAGGCGTGGCGCGCCTTTCCCGACAAAAATAGTGTCTTTTGTCTCGGAGGCTAGAGCAGTTTCTAGAATATTTCTAAGTTTCTCTACGTCGTCCCAGACACCATTGTCGAGATCCCGTTGCGCCGCCTCACAAGCCGCGCCGAACCCTGCGATTCCAATGACATTTTCGGTGCCAGACCGGCGACCGAGTTCTTGTCCGCCGCCCTCTTGTAACGCATCAAAGTCGAACCCATCACGCACCAGAAGGGCACCAACACCCTTGGGACCACCCAGTTTGTGTGCGCTGAGACAGGCGAAGTCCGCGCCCGACCAGTGGAAACTCCAAGGCATGCGCCCAACCGCTTGCGTTACATCAAGAAATAGCCAATCGGCGCGCGCGCGGCCAAAGGGATATTGATCTTCAACCTTCTCAGGCGGCGGCGTGATCACACCGGTTTCAGAGTTCGCAAGCCCCATGGCCAGCGCATGCCCAGGCCCATTTGGCCGCTCGGTCCATGCCGTCATATTCACATGGGCCCAAACCGCGTCATGCGCCGTTTCCTCAACCAAGACGTCGAAACCATCCGGTCCGCTTTCCAAAACCCGCGCCGCCTCAGTCGCGCCAGAGGTGAAAACCACCTCACCCGGCCTGCACCCGCAAAGCGCCGCCACCTGCCCCCGCGCCCGCTCGACAATCGCCTTCGCCGCCCGCCCTTCGGCATGCACGGACGACGGATTGCCAACCACATCCATCGCCGCCAGCATCGCGGCGCGCGCCTCCGCCCGCAAAGGCGCGGTTGCGTTCCAATCCATGTAAACACGCTCAGCCATTCATCGGCTCACAAATATGCCGGGGAGCGCGAGGGGCAGCGCCCCTCGCACAGTTTACAAGCGCACCTACGCATCATCCACCACCTCGAACAAAGCGGGTACCGCCGGGCATGGTGCCAATTCGTTCTCGATCACATCCGACAAGCGCGTCTGGTGCAGAAACACATAAACATGCGCCGACAGCCCCTCCCAAAGCCGGTTGGTCATGCTTTGCGCTCGGCTGCCGGAAAGCCCGCCCGTGGCCCCGGCCCCGGTATGCATCGCGCTCACCGTCTCATCGACCGCGCCCAGAATATCAGCCACACGGATCTCGGAGGCCGGCTTGGCCAACCGGTACCCGCCACCCGGGCCGCGCACGCTATCGACCAGCCCCGCCCGCCGCAGCTTGACGAAAAGCTGCTCAAGGTAAGAAAGCGAAATATCCTGACGCCGCGAGATCTCGGCCAGGGAGAGCAGCGTGTCCTCAGAAGACATTGCCAGATCAGCAAGCGCGACCATCGCGTAGCGACCTTTGGTGCTGAGTTTCATCGCGGCACCCTCCCTTGAATCCGATTGACCTTTTCGCGGTCAAAGCTTACGTGACCCAAGCACTCGAGGGCGTGGCGTCTGTTTAGAATGTTTCTAAAGTGGTTGATGATTATCGTCAACTTTATCTTTGGGGCCCGGACACGTCCGCCGGACAAGAATGAGGTCGACGCGCACCGATGCCCGAAGTGATTTTTCCAGGCCCCGAAGGCCGTCTCGAAGGCCGCTACCACCCGCAGAAAACCAAAGACGCGCCGATCGCGATCATTCTGCATCCGCATCCGCAATTCGGCGGGACGATGAACAATCGCGTGGTCTACAATCTGCATTACGCATTCCACAACATGGGCTTCAACGTGCTCAGGTTCAATTTCCGCGGGGTTGGCCGCAGCCAGGGGGAATACGATCAGGGCATCGGCGAGTTGTCGGATGCGGCAAGCGCACTCGATTACCTGCAATCGATGAACCAGAACGCCAAGCACTGCTGGGTCGCCGGCTTTTCGTTCGGGGCATGGATCGGCATGCAACTCCTGATGCGCCGTCCCGAAATCACCGGCTTCATCTCGGTCTCACCCCCGGCAAACATGTATGACTTCTCGTTCCTGGCCCCCTGCCCGTCCTCAGGCCTGATCATCAACGGCACCGGGGACCGGGTCGCGCCGCCCCGCGACACCCACACGCTCGTCGGCAAACTGCATGAGCAGAAGGGGATCACGATCACCCACGAAGAAATCGAAGGAGCCGGGCACTTCTTCGAAGACCCGCATATGGAAGTGATGATCGGCTCCGTCACGGATTATGTGACGCGGCGCCTGACCGAGACCACACGCTGACCTGACCGGCGCCGCACCCGCACCACAGCAAGGCCGTGCTTCGGCTGTATTGTTTGCTTTCCAGAGACAGTCATAGGGCCGTTGCCCGGTGAAAAGCGGGTTTGAGAACAAAGTTTTTGAACAACGCCGCTATTCCGCCGCAATTCCGTCAAACCAAGGTCCCAAGCCATCGCCTAAATGGCAGCATATTCCCTCGACGCTCCGAAAGGTGCGCCTCGGTTCAAAAACTGGCAGTCCACCGGGTTGAGACGATTTCATTGAGCACCAGTAAGCTCAATCCACGGACAAAACCTCTCGAGCAAAGCATTTGGCCCGGCATAATGCCGGGCCAAAACTTGTCCACCTACCCAGGTGAAGTCAGTCAGAGTAGGGAGAAACCTCCGACCAACTCTTCATCTTGTCGCGGTTGCGACAGAACACAGGAATGTCTGAACCACCCCCCCTCAAAAGGGCGCTGCAGCCTTCGGGGTCACTGCAACCAGTACAGTTCAGAACAGCCTCGCGAAACTCCTCGGGCGTTAATTCACCCGATTGCATCATCAGATCAAGATCGACCCCATTCGCGTCAGCAAGACGCGACATGAGCCGTTCATGGGCGTGAAAGCGATGATCGTTACTCACAAGGCACCTCCTGCGGATGCCTGAATGTCGCGCGCCTTTGCCTGGCCTGCCTTGATCCAGATCAAGTTTTCATCGGCCAGTGATAACAGTTTTATGAAATCAGCCTTGGTCTTCGGACACAGCCTGGGCGTCTTCTTCCAATCCGGCCGCCAATTGGAACCCGATTCTGCGCGGCGCTTCAGATGTGTTTTCCTTCGGCATCGCGCGCAGCAGCACGTTCAACTGGCTGACATGCTGAACCAGTTGCACTTTGGCCCCGGTCTGGTCCTGCCCGTAGAACGTCACGATATCGGGGTCGAAATGCCCGAGCCCCTCAATCCGCAGGAACCCGCCCCCGGTATCGGTGAACCCCATGGCAACCTCATGTTCCGCGTCGAGCATCTTCTCAAAGTTCTGGATGTAGAGGATCAGCCGTTGATACGCCCATTCCGCCGGGCTTTTCTGTTCCATCGGCGTCTGGGCGATCGCTGGCGGCAGGGCCTCCTGTTCGACCGAATGCTCGTTCGGGTCGGAATGCACCGCCCGTCGCCGAGGATACACAGTTCCTTGAACGGTCTCACCAATCTTTTGCGGATCGTCTGTCATCGGTCACTCCCAGTCGCGTGATCCGTGGCTAGCCTGCCTGCACGGCTGAGGCCAGTCACTTTTGCGCGTAAACGAAGGCGCCATCGCTGCGTATGTCCCGGGTGACACGACCGGCCTTCCACAGATGCTGACAATGCGCGAATGCCTCGACCAAAGCCAAACCGTATTCGCCCGCCCCGATCTCGCGCTTGAAGATCGGCAAGAAGCACTCCCCGGCACTGGCTGGCGTCGCCAAGGCATCTTCCAACCGGTTGAGAGCAGAGATGTGGTTTTCGATCAACTGATCCAACCGCGTCGGCAAACCAAAGAACGGCAGTTTGTGACCCGGCAGGACAAACTGCTCCGCCCGCGCCAGCG
>JBCBBB010000155.1:0-6233 GCA_038532095.1 Pseudomonadota bacterium | reverse complement strand
GACTTTGATGTAAATGTCTTCTGTTGTGGCAAGGTTGGCGGCCGCGGTCAGCTGCAAGACCTCGCCTTCCGCAATGGTCGCGGCTGCGTTGGCAAGAATGTCCAAAACCCGCAAGGAGCCTGTGGCCGTCATCAACTGGAATGAGCGGGCAAACAGGTAGTCACCAACCAACACGGACGATTTGTTGTCCCAAAGCAGATTGGCCGTCGGGCGCCCACGGCGTTGCGCGCTTTCATCCACGACGTCGTCATGCAGCAAGGTCGCTGTGTGGATAAACTCCACCGTCGCGGCCAGCCGGTGATGGTTGATGCCTTCGTAGCCGCAGAGGCGCGCCGCAGCGAGGGTCAGCATCGGGCGCACGCGTTTGCCGCCCGCATCCACGAGATGAGCTGTCACTTCCGGGATGCGCGGCGCATGTTCGGACGCCATCCGTTCCCGGATCAACGCGTCGACCGCGCCCAGATCATCTTTCAGATACTCGGCGAGCCGTTCATGCGGCTTGATCGAGGTTTCGGTATCCAGGCTCATCACACCCACGTCAGATTGCTCGACAAATTGGTTAGACTGTCTTTATGTCCGTCACATGAAAGAGCTTCTGCGTACAAATGATCCAACCGCGATTGCATTCGCCAAAGCCCTGCTTGAAGGCGAGGATATAGACTGCTTCGAGATGGACGTCCACATGAGCGTCCTTGAAGGCTCAATTGGCATATTGCCGCGCCGACTGATGGTGCGTGACGCGGACCACTTTCGGGCGAAGGCCGTGCTGAAAGACAATGACCTTCCCGTGGAAGAGTGATCGAGACAACGGATAATGCGTTCCTTGGGGGCAGGTTGCATATCTTGCAGCCAAAGGCCGGATATCGCGCCGGCGCTGACCCTGTGTTTCTGGCTGCTGCGGTCGATGCAAAACCTGGTCAGTCTGTGCTTGATCTCGGCTGTGGGGTCGGCACGGCGATGCTGTGTTTGTCCGCGCGGGTGCCTGACCTGGTTTTGACCGGCGTTGACCTGCAAGAAGAGATGGTCCATCTGGCGACCGAGAACATGGCGCGCAATGGCGTCGAAGGGGCGGTGTCGCACGCAAGCATTGTCGATTTGCCGGCTGATCTGAAGTCCAGGCGCTTTGATCACGTAATGTCCAACCCGCCATTCTTTGACCGCGCGAAGGGGAGCCAAGCCCACCAGACGGGTCGTGAACTCGGGCGCGGCGAAACACTTGGCGTCTCCGCGTGGATCGACGCCGCCTTGAAGCGTGTGCTGCCGGGCGGCCAAATCACGCTTGTGGGGCGTGTCGAACGACTGCCGGAGTATATTGCGAGCATTGGACCGCGAGCGGGCGGAGTGAAGGTTTTGCCGTTGGCCCCGCGGCGCACGAGGCCCGCAAAGCTCTTTCTTCTTAGGGCGATAAGCGGTTCGAACGCGCCATTTTGCCTGTTGCCGCCCTTTGTTCTCCATCAGGGAGACCATCACGAAAAGGACGGAGAGAGTTACTCCGCTGAGGCACAAGCCGTTTTGAGGAATGGCGCGGCACTTCCGTTCAACAATTAACCTTCTGACAAGGATTTATGCACAGTTTGCCGCTGCGGCGTGACACGAATCGATTTTCATGCTGCACTTCAAGAGTTGCCGACCAAAACAGGAGGACGACAATGAGCTTGAGTTCACACCTTCAGGAACTCCGCAAAAAACACGAATATCTTTCAATGGAAGTCGAAGAGGCACAGCGCAGCCCGGCCTTCGATGATCTTCAACTCACCGCGCTCAAAAAACAAAAACTAAAGCTAAAAGAAGAAATCGAGCGACTCAGTCACCACCATTAGACGTTTCTGGATCGGCGAAGACCCTGCCATTTGCGAGGTCATCCAAGCTTGCGGCTTGCGCGTCGATCCAGTCCATAAAGGCTGCAACATGGGGTCGTGTCTCCACACCGTGCGGGCACACCAGTCGATACTTTGATGCGGTTTGAAGCGATAGCGTGAACGGCATCACCAGCCGCCCCTCGCGGAGTGCGACTTCCGTCAGGGACCCGCGCCCCATGATTGCTCCGGTCCCTGCAATGGCGGCACTGATCGCGTGATCTGCCTGGTTGAACCGTGCGCCATGCGTTTCTATGGGTGGATGGCCCGCCGCGGCCAGCCATTCATCCCATCCGATGGATGGGCGTATGGCCTCTGAAACCTCATCCGTTAGCAAAGGGACCTTGGCCAAATCCGCAGGTGTCTTGACCCGTTCTGCCAGGGCGGGCGCCATCATCGGCGTCGCCCATTCTGCGGCAAGCGCGCGGGAAAACAGGGTGTCGGCGGGGCGCGGGCCAAAACGAATGGCAAGGTCGACGTCATCGCGGTCAAAGTCGACAAGGCGCAGGCTGGCGGAGAACCGAAGTTCGATCTCAGGATGTTCTGTGGCAAAGCTGAAAAGCCGTGGTGCCAACCACAGGGCGGTGAAAGCAGGGCCCGCCGTGACGGTCAAAATGCTTTGGTCGGCAAAACGCCGTGCCCGCCCCCAAGCGCTTGTAATCTCGGAGAAGCCATTTTGCATGCCTGGCGCCAGAAGCGCACCGATTTCTGTCAGTTCAACAGCACGGTTGAGCCTGTGAAACACCGGTTGTCCGAGATGCTCTTCCAGCGACTTGATTTGGAAGGACAGGGCGGCCGGTGTGACGTGTAACTCGTCCGCGGCCTTCGCAAACGACATGTGTCGTGCGGCAGCTTCAAAGGCACGAAGTGCGGTCAAAGGGGGCAGTCGGTCTGACATAATCAGTTAAGTAGAACTTAACTGAAGCGCCGTAAAGTCTCGTTTGTCAGTTGTAGTGGAAACGCACATATTAACCTCAATTCAGAAATTCAAACCGAATGAGGTCCCACATGTATGAACCCACAGCCAACGCTCGCACCCGTGACGCCCTTCGCGCAGCCCATCAGGAACGCGCCCGGGCCTTCGCAAAACTCTTCCGTGTCTTCCGGTAATCGTTGCAAGCCTACCTCAAGACATGAAAAAGGGCCGGTCACATCGACCGGCCCTTCGCATGCGTACTCAATGGCTTACACGAAGAACTGAGCCCCGTTGGCCGAGATGGTCGAGCCGTTGATGAAACCGGACTCTTCCGAGGCCAGGAACACAACGCAGCGCGCAATTTCTTCTGGCTCGCCAAGGCGGCCCGCCGGAATCTGCGGAATGATCTTCGAGTTCAACACATCTTCGGGGATCGCCCGAACCATCTCCGTGCCAATGTAACCCGGACAAATGGCATTTGCCGTGATCCCGGCACGTGCGCCCTCTTGTGCCAGGGACTTCACGATACCCAAGTCGCCCGCTTTGGTTGCCGCGTAGTTGACCTGCCCTGCCTGGCCCTTTTGACCGTTGATCGAAGAGATCACGATCACGCGCCCGAACTTCCGCTCACGCATGCCAGGCCAGACCGGGTGAACCGTGTTAAACACACCTGTTAGATTGGTGTCGATGACCTCTTTCCATTGCTCAGGTGTCATGCGGTGGAACATGCCGTCCCGGGTGATGCCAGCATTGGCAACCACCGTATCGATTGGGCCCAGATCGGCTTCGACCTGCTCAATTCCCGCCTTCGATGCATCGTAGTCGGCGACATTCCACTTGTATGTCTTGATGCCGGTCTCGGCCGTGAAGGCGGCGGCCTTCTCATCGTTGCCAGCGTAAGTCGCGGCGACATCGTATCCGTCCGCTTTCAGAGCTTTCGAAATCGCTTCACCGATCCCGCGGGAGCCACCCGTCACAAGGGCCACACGTCCCATGGTCATTCCTCCAATTGTATTTCATGAACCCCGGCGTCTTCATCTCTTTCAAAATACGCTCAGGGGGTCCGGGGGATGAAATCCCCCGGTGGAGCGTCGCCGTCAGGCGGCGCAATTCCTGATCAACGCTCGACGCAGAGGGCCACGCCCATACCGCCGCCGATGCAGAGCGTGGCGAGGCCTTTCTTGGCATCGCGCCGCTTCATTTCGAACAAGAGCGTGTTCAAAACGCGCGCGCCTGACGCGCCGATCGGGTGACCGATGGCAATGGCGCCGCCGTTCACGTTCACGATCTCCGGGTCCCAGCCCATATCCTTGTTCACGGCACAGGCCTGCGCTGCGAAAGCCTCGTTGGCTTCCACTAGATCAAGATCGGAGACCGACCAGCCTGCTTTCTCAAGCGCCTTCCGCGACGCGTGGATTGGGCCGACACCCATGATCGAGGGGTCAAGGCCAGCCGTTGCATAGGACGCAATCCGCCCCATCGGCTCGATGCCGCGCTTCTCAGCCTCATCGGCGCTCATCAACAGCACGCCGGCGGCACCATCGTTGATGCCAGAGGCGTTTGCCGCGGTCACAGAGCCATCCTTGGTGAAGGCGGGACGCAGCTTCTGCATCGCTTCCATCGTGGCGCCGTGGCGGATGTATTCGTCCTTGTCGACGACGATATCGCCTTTGCGCGTCTTCACGGTGAAGGCTACGACTTCATCGTCGAACTTCCCGGCGTTTTGCGCGGCTTCCGCCTTGTTCTGGCTGGCGACTGCGAACTCGTCTTGCTGGTCGCGTGAAATCTGCCATTTCTCAGCCACGTTCTCAGCAGTCTGACCCATATGGTAGCCGTTGAAAGCATCCCAGAGGCCGTCTTTGATCATCGTGTCGATCAGTTTCAGGTCGCCCATTTTCTGCCCGGCCCGGATCGCCTGGGCATGGGGGCTCATCGACATGTTTTCCTGACCACCGGCGGCCACGATGCTGGCGTCACCCAACTGGATGTGCTGAGCGCCGAGTGCCACGGCGCGAAGGCCGGAGCCACACACCTGGTTGATGCCCCAGGCCGCGCTTTCGATCGGCAGGCCTGCATTGACATGCGCCTGGCGCGCGGGGTTCTGACCTTGGCCGGCTGTCAGAACCTGGCCCAGGATGGTCTCGGAGACGTCGGTCTTTTCGACGCCTGCGCGCTCAACCAGGGCTTCCAGTACAGCGGCGCCCAGATCATGGGCAGGGGTGTTTGCGAAACTACCGCTAAAGCTGCCGACAGCGGTGCGGGCAGCAGAGGCGATGACGACATTGGTCATAAGGGGTCCTCCTCAGGAGCAGATATTCTGCGATGCAGCATTCATAATGCATATGCAGCATTTCAGTACACCGCCGTATAGGAATACCCGCTATGCTGTTAGCGCCCGTAATAAAAGCTGACGACGTGTCGCGCCTCGGCGAAGAAAAGCCAACGCTGAACCAAAACGCCACATAGGTGTAAAAGCAGCGCAACCGCAGCCAAGGCATGGTGGAAGGGCAGGAACAGAATCACGGCGGGGACGGCCATTCCAAGAACCAGCGCAATGCCCTTCAGAACCGAACTGTGTTTCCGACCAACCCGGTACACCATCTCTTTGGTCAGATAGTTCTCACCCGTGTGCGGGGCTTCGAATGCCCGGACCGTGCCGCGCGGGCCGAGACCGGTTGCGGTGCCGATATTGGAAGGGTCAGCGTTCTCATGCCGGTCCTGGTCGATCCACGCAAAGATTTGCAGGATGAGAAGCAACGGCAAGAGTGCGCGAGCCAGCTCAACACGGCCGGTGAGAAGAGCACCGCCGACAATGGCATAGGCGAGGAACAGGATTGGCGTTGTCCAATGGTTCCACCGCGGCACAGTCCGCATCTGCGTATAGATCATCGACGTTGCCAGCACTGTCGCGAGGGACAGCAAGCCACCAGCAATCCCAAATATCCGCAACCTTGTGTCGAAAAAGACCAGGCCAATGGCGTAGAGCCCCATGAACCCCAGCGCCAGCACAGCCAGCCACGCTTCGCGGCTGAGCCAGGACGAGCGCCATTGCGTGAATGCTTTCAGCGCGCGTTCCGGGTGGCCCAGGTGAAACGTGGATGAGAGGAGACCGCCAACGGCCAGGGCGTAAGCGATCAGGAAGAACCAGAATGCCGTCCATCCTCGTGGTGCCGGTACATCGAGGCCAAGGAAGGCGAGCATGCCAAATCCAAGACCCGAAAGCGTTGTGAACAGGATGATCGATGGCGCGGGATGCATTAGGAGACTTTCGAAAGGGTGCGATCGAGCCAGCCCAGGAAGCCTGTCGGTTCGTCTGCTACGGGTTCTAGATAGGGCGCGAGAACATCGAACTCCGGCATCTCATCGCGTGGACGTGGCGGCAGGTACTTGTTGACCGGCGATGTGCCCTGTTCCGGCATCAGGTCAAGGCCGCCCCGTTCCGCGACCAGTTTCGACACATC
>JBCBBB010000154.1:0-6317 GCA_038532095.1 Pseudomonadota bacterium | reverse complement strand
GGTGCGGATTGGGGGCCAGCGCAGGCCATTTCGGTCTGCCGTGAATGTCTTCCGGACGACACATTAGCGACAGCCGACAGCGGCGCGCATCGCATCCTGCTCAGCCAGATGTGGACTTGCACCTTCCCGCGCGCCCTGGTTCAGTCATCCGGGTTCTGCACCATGGGCTGTGCCGTACCATTGGCCATGGGCATGCAGCTTGTCGAACCCGAGCGCACCGTTGTGTCCTTCAGTGGCGACGCTGGGTTCCTGATGGTTGTCGGCGAATTGGCGACGGCGGTTGAACAGAAGCTCAAGACAATATTCGTGGTCTTCGTAGATGCCTCACTCGCGCTGATCGAACTGAAGCAACGCGGGCGCCAAATGGTGAACAGCGGCGTTGATTTCGAAGGGACCGATGTTGCCAGCGTTGGGCGTGCGTTCGGTGGTCAGGGGTACACCGTGGCGTCAGAAGCCGAGCTTCGGGAGGCGTTGGCAGAAGCGCAAGCGGCTGACACCTTCAGTGTGATCGCCGTCCAGATTGACCGTAAAGCCTATGACGGGGCCTTCTAGAGCGGCAGATGCCCCAATTTTAGGCTAGAGAAGTGTTACAACCCGCCTTCGATTTGGCAGGTGCACGCAGCGCTGCTCGTACAAGAACTTGAAACACTTTCGCGCCATCTGCCTGCGCGGCAGAACGCACGTTCCGCAAATTGGCAAGATTTCCTCACAAATGAACTGAATTGCACACCAATTGTGCCTACCCCACACGATGAGTGATCCTTGCTGGCGGAAATCCACCCAAAGCCCGCAGAAACCCTGACTTCACAAAGGGTTCATCAATATTCACGTTTTCGAGGCATAACAGTCTGGTGATGAGCACTCATCCGGCGACTGCGGTAAACCGATTCCACAATAAATGGCTGTCTCCGGAAGGAAAAACAATGCTGACTGATATCTGCTCCTGCGACGTGAGCTTAACGCGCCACGATGCTTTGGAGTCATGGAACGGCGTTGTTCTGGGTGTGTTGTCGCATGGCCAGATGACCGGCGACCATCTGACCGCCCTTCTGACGAAAGCGCCGGATTTTGCGATGGGTCACGCGATGAAGGGCCTGGCGTGTCTGATGCTCGGCCGACGTGAACTGATCGAGGTCGCGTCCGCCGCCAATGCAGACGCGAAACGCTATCTGGCGCAGGGCAGCGCCACGGAGCGTGAACAACTCTGGTGTCAGGCGCTGGACGACTGGCTCGCGGGCAAGCCTTCGCTTTCCATTCTGCGGATGGAGCAGGCGCTTACCCTGAACCCGTCCGACACCATCAGCATGAAGCTGTCGCACGGCATTCGGTTCATGCTCGGTGACAATCACGGGATGCTGCATTCGATCGAACGCGTGCTGTCCGCGCATGGTGCGTCCCATCCGCTCTATGGCTATGCCCTGGGGTGCTACGCCTTCGCGCTGGAAGAAACCGGTCACTATGACAAAGCCGAAAGCGTTGGGTTGCGGGGCCTGGAATTCGCCAGCGATGATGCGTGGGGTCTGCATGCGGTGGCGCATGTCTATGACATGACACACGACACCTCGCGCGGGATTGCCCTGATTGACCAGAACCAGAACGCCTGGAGCCACTGTAACAACTTCCGGTTCCACGTCTGGTGGCACAAAGCGCTGCTGCATCTGGACGATGGCGATATCGCCACGGTTCTGGACCTTTATGACACCAAGGTCCGGGACGAGAAAACCGATGACTATCGTGACTTCTCCAATGCCAGCTCCCTGCTGATGCGCCTGGAACTGGAAGGCATCGACGTGGGCGACCGGTGGACGGAACTGGCCGACCTGGCCGAGACCCGCGCCGAAGATGGCTGCCTCACCTTTGCGGATATGCACTACATGCTCGCCCTGATCGGCGAGACACGAGCGGACGGCATCGCACGTCTCACCGCGAGCGTCGCGCGGCATGCCGAAGCAGATGACGACATGGCCAAGGTCATGACCGAGCCCGGTCTGGCCGCAACACACGGCTTGGCCGCGTTCGGTGAGGCGGATTATGCGACGTCCTTTGCACAGCTGAAAGCCGCGCAGCCACATTTCCAAAGCATGGGCGGCAGCCACGCCCAGCGCGATGTCTTCGAACGCCTGACGATCGAGGCAGGGCTGCGGGCCGGGCGTTTGGCCGAGACGGAAACCCTGCTTTTGTCACGGACAGCTTTGCGCCAGGGCCATGAAGACAGTTTTGCAGCCAAGCGGATGGCGCAGATTGTCGAGTTGCGTTCGCTTGCGACCACCTCTACGGCAGCCGAGTAATTCTGGACAAACAAGATGGCCATGGCTGACCCCACCTACGCGACCGCACCTCCTGCGCGCAGTACCACTGCGCCGTCAGCGGCGCGCGTGCGTGACATCCGCCTCGACTTTTTCCGTGGCATTGCGATGTTCATCATCCTCATCGCCCATGTCCCGGGCAATTGGGTGACCTTGTGGATCCCCGCGCGTTTCGGGTTCTCGGACGCCACCGAGATCTTTGTGTTTTGCTCCGGCATGGCCAGCGCCATCGCCTTTGGCCGCGTCTTTCGCGAGCAAGGCAACGTCATGGGCACATTTCGTGTCAGCTATCGTGTCTGGCAGGTTTACTGGGCGCATATTGGCCTGTTCTTTGCAATCGCTGCCACCATGGTGGCGCTGAACGCCGTGTTCCCGGACGGGCGTGACTATGTCGGCCAGCTCAATCTTTACCCGTTTTTCAACAACGCGCAGGACAACCTGCTCGGCCTTCTGACGCTCACCTATGTGCCGAACTACTTCGACATTCTGCCAATGTATCTGGTGATCCTCGCCATGCTGCCGTTTGTCGTGGCGCTGGCTGGTGTCAGTCGCTGGTTGGTTGCGGCGTTTGTCATCGGCATATGGCTCTCTGCCTCGCTGCTCGACCTCAACTTCCCGGCGGAACCGTGGTCCGAGCGTCAGTGGTTCTTCAATCCGTTTGGGTGGCAGCTCATCTTCTTCACTGGTTTCGCGTTCATGTCCCGCTGGTTGCCAGCACCACCGGTTGATCTGCGGCTCTTCGCTGTTGCGCTGGCGATTGTTCTGGCGTCTGTCCCGTTCGCCTATTTCCGCGTCTACAACGAATTCACGTGGTTTCTTGAATGGCGAAAGGAATGGAGCTTCCTCTTCAACAAGACCGACTTCGGGGTTCTGCGCTATATCCACTTCCTCGCGCTGGCATATGTCGCCTGGGTCCTGGTGGGGCCGATGGGCGCACGCCTGCGCCCGCCTGATACAAGCGGTGTCTTCGCAACCGCTTGGCAAGCTTTGCTGACGGTTATCATGAAAGTCGGCCAACAATCGCTCGCGGTTTTCATTGCCTCGATGTTTCTTGCCCGCCTGATGGGGGCGCTGCTTGATCAGGTCGGTCGCACACATATCTCCATGCTGTGGGTGAACCTCCTCGGCGCCGCGATCATTGTCGGCATTGCGTATCTTGCCGCCTGGTACAAATCGGCGCCCTGGAAGTCGAAGAGGTCTGTCAATGCTGCGTCGTGAGTTCGTTGCAAGCCTGGCGGCACTCGCCGCCACTCCGGCCCTGGCTGAGGAGCCGGGGGAGCCCGGTTTGCGCACCAATGCGGGCGTTCCGTTTGATCCGACGGACGTGATTGAACTGGCCCGTACCCTCAGCCGGAAAGCGTACCAGACACCCCGCCGTGTTCCCGAGGCATGGACCAGCATTAGCTACGAAGACTACCAGTCGATCTGGTTCGATGGCCGCAATGCGCTTTGGGCACAGGAAGCGGAAACACCGCTCCGGTTGGATGTCTTTGCGCCGGGTCTGTACTTCCCGCATCCGATTGACATCGCCATTGTCGAAAACGGGGAAGCACGCCCGTTGCGCTTCGACCTCGGCGTGTTTGACCGCACCGACAAATTTCCCACGCTTCCGATTGATGACACGCTCGGCTATTCGGGCCTGCGGTTGCGCGCCGAGTTGGAGCGGCCCGGCATCTATCAGGAATTCGCGGTGTTCCAGGGGGCGAGCTATTTCCGCGCCATTGGCACCGGCAATATCTATGGCCTGTCCGCCCGTGGCCTCACCATCGACACCGCCGATCCGCAAGGTGAGGAATTTCCCGATTTCCGTTCCTTCTGGTTGGAAAAGCCATCACCGGGGTCTGGCACGTTCGTCCTTCACGCGCTGCTTGATGGTCCAAGCTGCACCGGGGCTTACCGGTTTGAGATCGCACCGGGCACGCAACTGACCATGGATGTCACCGCGCATGTCTTCCCGCGCCGCGACATTGATAACATCGGCATCGCACCGCTGACGTCGATGTTCCAATACGATCAGACCAACCGCCACCGCTTCACCGATTTCCGCCCGGCGGTTCATGACTCTGACGGGCTGCTCATCAAGAACGGCGCGGGCGAAACCATCTGGCGACCGCTGGCCAATCCGAAGGACCTGCAAATCAGCGCCTTCGCGGATGAGAACCCAAGGGGTTTCGGCCTGATGCAGCGCGCCCGGAACTATAGCGACTTTGCCGATCTCGAAGCGCTCTATCATCGTCGGCCTGGTGTCTGGATTGAACCGAAAGGCGATTGGGGCCGTGGCTCCGTCGCGCTGATCGAGATCCCGACGCCATCCGAGATCTTCGACAACATCGTCTGTTACTGGCGGCCCGCCGATGGTGCCGCGCGCGGATCTGAGAACGTCTTCTCCTACCGCCTGACCTGGAGTGACGAGGTCAGCTACGGCGATGGTCTGACCGTTCTCAACACGATGATCGGGTCTGCCTTTGACAATAACGGAACCATCGTCCTGATCGACTTCGCCCCTCGCAAGGATGTGCCGGACGATCTGAACGACGTTGACATCGTGGTGCAAAGCAGCGCGGGCGAGGTCTCAACCGGGGTCTTGCAACGCAACCCTGAAACAGGCGGTCCGCGCCTTGCATTCAAGTTCCACGAAGGCGACGCAACGCTGATCGAGTTCCGCGCACAATTGCGTCTCAACGGCGCGCCGCTCAGCGAAGTCTGGCTTTACAGGTGGACCGCGTGACCCAATACGCTGCCGCTCATATGCCACCTCCGGCGCCGCTGATCCGACCGTTGCAGACGTTCTCGGACGTCCAGCGCACGCGTGTCATGCGCAAACCCCAGCGGGTTTCCGACCTGCTCTGGCGCCTGTCCGCCTTCATTCCAACCATGCTTTTGGCGTTGGTCCTGTGCGTGTCCCTGAACCGGTATCTCGGTCAGGATGGTGTCATGCTGTTGGAAGGCGTGGTGCTTGCCCTTGTGGGCATGACCTTTGTTTGGCTGGCCTTTTCGGTCAACACGGCCGTGTTGGGTCTGGTCCGGGTGGCGGTCGATCGGTCGCGTCACAGGCAGGATCACGGGCCTGTCGCCCCGATGAACATCGCGCTGCTGATCCCGGTCTACAATGAGACCACTTGGGATGTGTTTGGCAATGCCTCTGCCATGCTGCGGGAACTGAAGCGTCGACCCGATAACAACCGCTACAGCCTGTTCGTGCTGAGCGACACGCGCGACCCGCGCATTGCAATGGACGAAGAACGTGCCTTCCAAGCGCTTCAGACAGAGCATGGCGCGCATGCCGTGCACTACCGGCGACGGGTCGAGAATACCGACAAGAAGATCGGGAACATTTCTGACTGGATCGAAAACTGGGGCGCCGCTTATGAGGCGATGGTCATCCTGGATGCCGACAGCCTGATGAGCGGTCCTGCCATCCGCCAATTGGCGGCGGCACTTGCGGCCGACCCGGATGCAGGGCTGATCCAGAGCAGCCCCATCCTGATCGGGGCGCGAACGCTCTTTGGTCGTGTGCAGCAGTTTTCCAACTCGGTTTACGGCTGGCTGATTGCGGAAGGTCTCGCCTCATGGTCGCAACATGAAGGGAACTATTGGGGGCACAATGCGATCATCCGCACCCGAGCTTTTGCCGAAAGCGCCCGTCTGCCACACCTGAAGGGCTGGCGGGGGAACGAGCACCTCATCCTGAGCCACGACTTCGTGGAGGCCGGCATGTTGCGCCGTGCCGGTTGGGCTGTGCGGTTTCTGCCACGGGTGGATGGAAGCTACGAAGAAAGCCCGCAAACGCTGATCGACTACATTCAGCGCGATCACCGCTGGTGCCATGGCAACATGCAGCATCTCAGGCTTCTGGCCGCGCGGGGCTTTCACGTCATCTCTCGCATTCACCTGCTGCAAGGGGCGCTGGCCTTCCTGATGTCGCCCACATGGCTTGCGGTTGTCATTCTTTGGTCGTTCCTCGGCACCACCAGCACGGCGCCCAGCAGCTATTTCTCTCCGACAAACCCG
>JBCBBB010000153.1:0-6377 GCA_038532095.1 Pseudomonadota bacterium | reverse complement strand
AGACAGCGCCGTTCCCGGCAGGCGGATTTGAAAGCGGGCTTCTCGGCAATCGTCTCCGACCGCGCGTTGATCAAAAGTGGGCCGCCGTTTTCGGCCTTGTACCAATGCGGCAGAAACCCCCATCGCATCGGGCGAAGCCGCCGCTGCCCGTCTTCGCTGGTCACGGTATGCACCTGATTGGTCGGGCAGATGTTGTAGTTCGGGAGGGGCGCCAGATCATTCGACAGCGTCGCATCGAACAACGATGCCATCGCATCGTCAGGCAGGGTCAGGGCAAAACGTCCACACATGCGCCAAGTGTGCGGGAAGGCCATGGCGCTTTGCAAGGGAGCGTTGATCGTTTACGCTGCGGCGCAGCATTTAGATGGAGTTATTGCCATGCGCCCCTATTCGATCTCACCCTATGAGGCTTTTTTCGCCCCTTGGTCTGGCCCGGTCACCCAGGCCTTCAAAATCTGGTCCGACTGGTTTGAGACGGTGGGCCAGATCGGTTTGGTCAATATCAACCTTGGTGACGCGGGGGATGACGAACTGGAACGTGAGATACTGGTCCGCGCGGGCAGCTATGGCCGCCAGATTGGCCAGGTCTCAGACGCGGTTGAAGTGTTGCTCAAGCACGCCGCGCTGGACCGCACAAAGCTGTCTGACGAAGACATCGTCGCGCTTCACAAATTCAAGGACATGCTGGAGCGTGTCAAAGACTGCAAGCCCTAGTCCCGGACCTGCTTCAAGCGTCCGGAATGCTGATCAGAACCCAACTGCCTTCTTGCCCGACAATGACGCCACCCTCGGCCTGGCGATCCGCAATGGCGCCGGTTTCGCGCTTCGGGCAGCCAACCAGAGTGGCCGTGTGGTCCAGATATTCCTGGGTCAACTCGTTCTCGCCGATCACCCGGCAGATATCATCCGGGCCGGGGTAGGGCGCAACGGCAACCAGCCCAGACGCCTCTGGCGGTGGGAAGGTTTGCGGTTGGGACGGCGCACAGGCGACCAGCAGGCTCACGGCAGGGATTGAAATGGGTCGAAGCATTGGGGCACCTCCTGCCTTCAACAGTCTCACTTGGGGCGCGACGGTGCAAGTCTCGAAGGCCTGGAACAGAAAAGGCCGCCCCGATGGAGCGGCCTCTTGGTTTGGTGCTGTTTGATGGCTCAGGCGGTTTCTTCGCCGTCCTCGTCGCTGGCGTCATCCGCATCCTCGGCGGGTGTCTCTTCCGCCGGGGCATCGTCGCCGCGCTCAAGCTCGTCCAGCTCGGCTGCACCGATCTCATCGAAGAGTTCGGCGATCTCAAGCTCAGCCTGCGCTTCTTCTTCGGCCGCCTGCTCAGCGATGTTGACGCCTTGCGCCTGCAACTCGGCTTCTTCTTCCGAGCGGGCCACGTTCAGCTCGATCTCGGCATCGACTTCCGGGTGAAGCGTGACCGCCACCTTGTGAATGCCCAGTTCCTTGATCGGCGTGGTGATCTGCACCTGACGGCGCTCCACGGTGAAGCCTGCTTCGGTCGCGGCGTCCGCGGCGTCGCGCGTGGTGACAGACCCGTAGAGGTTGCCACCGTCAGACGCCTGACGAATCACGATGAACTGCTGACCGTTCAACCGGTCGGCCATCGCATCAGCCTCTTTCTTCGTTTCAAGGTTCTGCGCTTCAAGCTGCGCCTTGTCAGCCTCGAAAGCCTTCACATTGGCCTCAGACGCCCAGAGCGCCTTCTTCTGCGGCAGAAGGAAGTTGCGTGCGTAACCGTCCTTGACGGTGACCACGTCCCCCATCTGGCCCAGCTTGGCGACACGTTCGAGAAGGATAACTTGCATATCAGCTCTCCTTATTTGACCGCGTAGGGCAGAAGGGCGAGGAACCGGGCGCGCTTGATCGCACGGGCCAGCTCACGCTGCTTCTTGGCCGAGACGGCGGTGATCCGGCTAGGGACGATCTTGCCGCGCTCAGAGATATAGCGCTGCAAAAGCTTCGTGTCCTTGTAGTCGATCTTGGGTGCATTGTCGCCCGAGAAGGGGCAGACCTTGCGGCGGCGGAAAAACGGTTTTGCTGCCATGGGTTAGCCCTCCTTACCGGCGATCGTCGCGACCGCGGCGACCTTCACGTTCCTCGGATTTGCGCATCTGGATCGACGGACCCTCTTCATGCGCATCGACCTTGATGGTCAGAACCCGCATCACGTCTTCATGCAGACGCATCAGGCGCTCCATCTCCTGCACAGCCGGCGCCGGGGCATCGGTCTTGAGGAAGGCATAATGGCCCTTGCGGTTCTTGTTGATCTTGTAGGCCATCGTCTTGACGCCCCAATACTCGCTGTCGAGGACTTTGCCCTCGTTGTCAGCCAGCACGGTGCTGAAATGTTCGATAAGACCTTCGGTTTGCGTGTTGGACAAGTCCTGACGCGCAATCATCACATGCTCATACAGCGGCATGTCATCTCCATTTTTCAGGGCGCACTTCAAAGGATGGTTTCATGTCGCCGCGCCCATCCACGAGAGGCTGCGCCGGTCAAGCAATCTTGCGGCGAACAGGCGGTGTATACACGGGTCTCCTCCAAAGGCAATCCCCGTCTGAGCATGGCGAAACGGCAACATTTACCGGACCTTAATCGCTCTATGCTGGTCTCATTGTTGCCATGATGTCCCGATAACAGCGCATTATGGAGTGGAAACAGGAACTGAAAGCGCAATGAACGCATTCAGCCGCATATCGAGAACCATCACGGGCGATACATCGCCGCTTCTGGAGCAGATCGAAACCCCGTGGGGGTTTCGCTTGCGTCCTGCCAATATGGAAGAGAAGGCAAGCGACCTGTTCGTGGAATGGGGGCTCAACCTTCTGGGCGTTGCTCTGTTGATCGCGGCGTTCGCGCAATGGCTTCTGCCCAGCTCGCTTTACGTGGGCAGCGGTTTGATGGCGAAACTGGTGCTGACCTGCGTCCTTGGCATGTTGGGCGGTCTTTGCATGGCGGTCTCTGCCCGTGGTTTCCGCCCTGAAGTCCAGGTGGACCGGGTGCGCCAGGAAATCCGCTTCGTGTCCCGCAATCCGCGTGGGCGGGGCCAAATCCTGGCCACCGTCGATATCGACCAGATCATCGGCGTCGGCATCACGCGGTCCCTTGCAACCGGCGATTGCCACTGTCTGATCTACCTGATTGATGGTCAGAAACCGCTCCGCCTTGCCACCGGGACCGAAGATGAGATCCGGCGTATTCGCAAGAAGATGGACCATTACGTGACCTCCCCGCAGGAGCGCCTTGCAGCCAAGATGGCGGCACGCAAGGAAAACCCCTCGAACTCGGTGAGCGCGGCGTAAGCCTGCTCTGTGCTTGCAGGGTCACGGCTGATCCTCTTTTCATTTTCTGAGGAAACGGCACACAGTTTCGCCGCAGTTCGATGATATCCCTACAGTTGTGTGCTAATTGTTTGTTGTGTGAGTGTGTCCGATGGTTCCGGCTTCTTTTCCTATATTGCGATTTCATGGCCCCTGGGGCGTTCCGGTCGAGGTAAACGCCTCGATCCTGCTGCTTCCACTGCTGCTGGTGGATTTTGGTGGGACGTCCCGCGATTTCGCGTTCGACGCGATGTTCATCCTGATCCTTATCGGATCGATCTACCTGCATGAGCTTGGCCATGCCTGGGGATGTCTGATCCAGGGCGTGCCCGTGAAGCGGGTGGTCTTGCATTGTGGTGGCGGCTTTTGCGAACGCACCCGGTCGGCGACGCGATATGAGCAAGAGTTGATCGTGGCCATGGGGCCGATCGTAACGCTCACCCTCTGGGCCGGGGCGGGGTTGATTGCGCCCTTCATCTCTGATCCGGAAACTGCCTGGGTGTTTTGGACCATCTCTTCGCTGAACGGCTTTCTGGCGCTTTTGAACCTGCTTCCGGTGAACCCGTTGGACGGGGGCAAGCTGTTCTCGCTGATGATGCACCGCGTCTGTCGACCCCGCCTTGCGGTCATGATCAGCGCCGGCGTTGGTCTGATTTGTGCGCTGCTCTGGGTGCCAATGACGGTCTACGGGTTTATCCAGTTCGGCTTCATCCTCTTCTTCCTGCCATCGGTCGCGCTGCATTGGCGTATGCTGAAAGGCGCGGCCCGCGCTTGACGTTCCGCGCGCGTCGGCGTTCCCTCGCGCCATGACGACACTTGACCCGACCCGCATCCGCGCGCTCTTCCCTGCGTTTTCCGAACCGGCCCTTGCCGAGGAGGCGTTCTTCGAGAATGCCGGCGGGTCCTATCCCTGCCGGTTTGTGACCGAACGGTTGGAGCGGTTCTATAGAGAACGGAAAGTGCAACCCTATGAGGCTTACGCCGCAAGCCGGGTGGCGGGCGAAGAAATGGATGAGGCCCGAACGCGCCTCTCGGCCATGTTGGGTGTTGAGCCGGACGAACTCAGCTTCGGGCCATCCACCACCCAGAATGTCTATGTTCTGGCGCAAGCCTTCCGGGAATGGCTCTCGCCCGGAGATGCCGTCGTCGTGACGAACCAGGATCATGAGGCCAATACCGGTGCCTGGCGGCGGCTCGCGGCATCCGGCATCGAGCTGCGCGAGTGGCAGATTGACCCCGAGACCGGTCACCTCGACCCCGCGGCTTTGCCTGCTCTTCTTGATGGGGCGAAGCTGCTTTGCTTCCCGCATTGCTCCAATGTCGTGGCCGAGATCAACGATGTGGCCGCGATCACCGCGATGGCGCATGATGCCGGTGCTGTGGTTTGTGTGGACGGGGTCAGCTATGCGCCCCACGGGCTTCCCGATGTCGATGCGCTGGGGGCCGACATTTACATGTTTTCGTCCTACAAGACCTATGGCCCGCATCAGGGGATCATGGTCATCCGGCGCGCGCTGGGAGAGGCATTGCCGAACCAGGGGCATGATTTCAATGGCGGCGCGCTTTACAAACGGTTCACTCCGGCCGGGCCCGATCACGCGCAGGTCGCGGCCTGCGCAGGGATGGCGGATTATGTCGATGCGCTTTACGCGATGCTGGGCGCGCCGCAGGTCGGCCCGCGCGAACGCGCGGCCGCGGTGCATGACGCGATGCGGGCGCGGGAGGTTGCGCTGCTCTCGCCGGTGATGGCGTATCTGAACGGTCTCAACCATGTGCGCGTGCTCGGTCCCGCGCGGCCCGAGTTGCGCGCACCGACCGTGGCGATCCATGCAGAGCGCCCGGGTGCTGCCCTCGCCGCTGCATTTGTGCCCTTCGGGATCAATGCGGGGGGCGGCGACTTCTATGCGGTGCGTCCATTGACGGCGATGGGCATCGATCCCGACCACGGTGTCTTGCGGGTGAGCTTCACGCATTACACCAGCGAGGCCGAGATCGACCGCCTGATCGCTGCCCTCGACCGCGCGCTCTAGCAAATTGTGCGCCTGCGGCGCGCGCGATGTTTTTTTGAGGGACGCTGTCCCTCAAACTCCCTGGGATATTTTCGGGTCAATGGAGTCGCATTGAAATCGGGTGACAGGCTCTAAGTCGCGTGGGACGAAGAAGCGGAGGTGGGCATGGCACCGGTCATCTGGTGGGTCAGAAAAGATTTGCGACTGTCGGACAATCCCGCACTGACGGCGGCTGTTGCGGCAGGTGGTCCGGTGATCCCGGTGTTTGTGCTCGATGAGGTGTTTGAAGGCTACGGGGCCTGTCCGCTTTGGCGGTTTGGGCTTGGTGTCGCCAAACTGGCCGAAGCGTTGGAGGCCAAAGGGTCGCGCCTGGTCCTGCGGCGCGGTCGTGCAGAAGACGTGCTGGCGGCGCTGGCGGGTGAAACCGGTGCAAAGACCGTTCGGTGGAGCCGCGCCTATGACCCCGATCAGGTCGCCCGCGACAAGGCGGTCAAGGCCCGGCTCGAGGGGCAGGGGGTCGATGCCAAAAGCGTGCCGGGTCATTTGCTGTTTGAGCCGTGGTCGGTAGAAACCAAGGATGGCGGGTTTTACCGGGTCTACACACCGTTCTGGCGCGCGGCGAAGGACAAACCGGTCCGGTCGCTTGAGCCTGCACCCGGGTCGATCCCCGCGCCAGCGACGTGGCCTGCAAGCGACGCTCTGGCCGACTGGGGCCTCGACACGGCCATGCGCCGTGGGGCATCCGTTGTGTTGCCGTACACCTGCGTCGGGGAAGAGGCCGCGCGCGACCGATTGGATCAGTTTATTGACGCGCGTGTCGCGCGCTACCAGTCGGAACGCGATTTACCTGCTGTACCTGCAACCTCCAAGCTCAGCGAGAACCTGGCCTGGGGTGAGATCTCTCCGGCTGCGCTTTGGCATGCCGGTGTGCGGGCGCTGGAAGAGGGAAAAGCAGAGGCCGAGACCTTTCTGAAAGAAGTCGTCTGGCGCGAATTTGCATATCATCTGGTCTGGCACACGCCCCATATCACCAGCGGCAATTGGCG
>JBCBBB010000152.1:0-6459 GCA_038532095.1 Pseudomonadota bacterium | reverse complement strand
GCCTAACCGCTGGTGACATGACTTGAGGCGCGCCATCACGGCGCGCCTTTTTTGTACTGGCGGAACAGTTTCTGTTCTGAACAAGAAATCTTGACAATTTAACTTGGGCTTTTAAGAACTGACGAGCGAAGCCAGACCGCCCTTCCCTCGGGCGGCTCCAGCCGGAAACTCGATCCCCGATGGAACGGCTTCAAGATGCTCAAGACAGTCCGGTCTTTTTTGCTGGTATCCGCCTGTGCGGTTGGGGGGCCTGCCTTTTCACAGGATGCCAAGCTGTCCCTTGAACTCAACAGTGCAAGCGACGTCGAAGGCGCATGTCGCCTTTCCTTTCTCGTACAGAGTGGGTTCGGCACCGACATCACGTCACTTGTTTTTGAGACCGTGGTTTTCACATCCGATGCTCAGGTCGAACGCCTGACCCTGTTCGACTTCCAATCGGTGCCCGCCGGTCGCCCACGCGTTCGCCAGTTCGATCTGTCCGGCACCTCCTGCTCGGGCGTCGGCTCAATTCTGATCAACGGTGTGGAGACCTGCAACGGCGACGCGCTGACCCCGGATGCCTGCCAGACCGCACTGAACCTATCCACCAGAACCAACATCGGAGTAGACGGGTGATCACGCTTGTTGCCATCCGCGAAAGCGTTTGGAGCTTCCTCGAGCTCGGCGGACCCGTCGTTGCCCTCCTTCTGGTGCTTTCGGTGGTCTCTCTCGCAACCATCCTGCTCAAGCTTTGGCAGTTCTTGAGCGCGGGCGTCGGGCGACGAAACAGCTTGGAGACTGCCCTGACACTTTGGGATAAAGGCGCCCGTGACGAGGCGATCACAGTGACCCGTCAAAGCCAAAGCCACATCCGGCATGTCATGCTCGAAGCCATGGGGTCGACCGGGGCTTTCGCACCGCTCTCCGAACGGCTTGCAGCGCGGAGCGAGGCTCAGATCACACGCCTGGAAAGTGGCTTTCGTCTGCTTGATAGCATCGCGCAGATTGCGCCGCTTCTCGGCCTTTTCGGTACCGTTCTTGGTATGATTAGCGCGTTTCAGAACCTTCAGGACGCTGGCTCTTCCGTCGATCCCAGCCTGCTTGCGGGCGGCATTTGGGTGGCCCTTCTCACTACAGCTGTCGGGCTGGCCGTTGCTATGCCGACGGCGCTCATGCTCACTTGGCTGGAAAGCCGCATCACACGTGACCGTGTTTTTGCCGACAAAGCGCTCCAGATGCTGCTTTGCCCGGGCCCGGAGAGCAGGGATGCGGCGTAGGCGCAGCTTCACGGCGCGCGCTCTGTCGATGACGCCCCTCATCGACGTGATCTTTCTTTTGCTGCTGTTTTTCATGCTGACCTCGACCTTCAAGCGCTTTGCCGAGGTCCCATTGGTGCAGGCGGCCGCAGGCACACCGGAACGGGAAACCGCAGACAAGGAGCGTCTGTTCCTGCGGCTCTCCGAAAGTGGCCTGAGCCTGAACGGACAGCCTATGCCAGAGGCGTTTGCCGCAACCCTTGCAACACGGCTTGATGGACAGGAAGCGCTTGGCCTTCTGTCCGTGACACGAGACGCCACGTCACAACGCCTGATCGAGACGCTCATGGAATTGCGTCAGGTCACGGGCTTAAGCGTCGCTGTGCTGCAATGAGACGCCGGGCGTCCAAGGCAAAACCGACGCGCGAGCCAACGATTGCACTGATCAACATCGTGTTTCTCATGCTGATCGTCTTTCTGATCGCGGGCACCATCGCGCTCCCGAGTGAGACGGATATCGAACTGGTCAGCCTTGCCGATCTTGAGGGAACAGCCCCGGCAGAAACGTTGGCGATCTACCCGGATGGGCGCGCGGTGTGGCAAGGGGCCGATGTTATGCCGGAGACCTTCGAGATTCCTGCAACCGACGGCGAAGACAGGGTGCTCCGCCTGTTGCCCGACAGAAACCTCCCCGCCTGGAAACTGATCGAGATCGCTGCAACGCTCGAAGCCCGTGGCGCAACGAACCTGCGCGTGGTCACAGAACGTACGCTCGAATGAAGCGTCAGCTTGCGTTTGTGGTTCTTTTGTCCCTTGCGCTCCATGGCTTGGGGTTCGGTGCCTTTTACGATCACGAGGACGTAAGTGTGCAAGGCGGTGCCCCCGTCGCTGAAGCGCGCCTGGGCAACAGCTTTGCCGATATGGTCAGCGGCGTATCGACCCCAGTAACACCTGATACCGCCGACGAGGTGACGCCCGAGAACACGCCGCCTGTCGAAGCGGTGGAGGCAGCGTCAACCGCAGAACCCGTTCCATCGGCGACCGTAACGGCAAGCGCGATGGCACCAGCCGAGACCCCGACCGAAGCCGTGCCTTCCCCATCACCGATTGTGGAACACGGCCTTGTGGTCGCCCCCAGAACCGAAGCCGTGCGCCCGACCACAACGCCATCCAACAAGATCGCTGCGCTTACCCCGCAAGCGACACCGAGCGATAGCCCTGAGCCGGAGCGGACGGAAACCACCGAGGCCGAGCCAACCGTACCGTCCGCCGAACCGGTGCGCCCGATTGAAACAGAACCGCCCGAGACCACCGAGCAGATCGTCGGCCAAACGCCCATTGTCGTGCAACAGGCGGACGCCAATACCGAACGTCCCAAGGCACGCCCAGACCGCCGCCAACGTGCGGAGACCCCGGCGCGCCCTGCCCCGCAAGGCTCCAGCACTCAAGATGCAACGCGCGGCACCAGTACCGGAAGCCGAGACGCCACATCGAGCAGCGCGTCTTCGAGCAACCGCGGCGCGTCACAGCAAGGCAACAGCGCCGCTGCAACAAATTATCCGGGACGGGTTTGGTCAAAACTCCAAGGCGGACGACGCTCCAGTTCCGCCGGGCGCGGGACGGCAGTCGTGTCATTTCGTATCGCGGCCAATGGCGGCCTCGCGGGGCTTGATATTGCAAGGTCATCTGGCAATGCGCGATTGGATCAGGCCGCGCTCCGGCATGTGCGCCGTGCCGCACCATTTCCGCCTCCGCCACCAGGTGCAAGAACCAGCTTCAACTTCAGCTATGAGGTTCAGTAAAGGCCACTGGGCCGCCTGTTGCTTCCGGCGTTGTTCCGCACGATCGCCCAGCCAATCGTCGATTTTGTGCACAAAGAAGGATGACAGGCAGAAACAGGTGGCCGCGATCATCAAGCTCGAGATAGCCGCGCCGTGGAACCGCTCGTCCGACGCAAGAGGTATCGCTTCGACTGCCAAAGTGTCATCTTTTGGCGGCCGCGCTGTCAGTATGGCGGGAAACTCCTTCATGACGCCGATAAAAACGATTGGAAGAGCGGTTAAGATGCTCCGGTTGTACGGCAGTAAATACAAACGCAGACGGTCTGCCAATTAGAGTTTCCAAAGGCACGCGATGCGGCATCCACGTTTAGTGTCACAGGTGTAGACCTTTTATAATGCGCTTTGGTTGTCACTGCCATGAACTGGAGCCTTTAGGCCGCACGCTTCGAAAAGAGCGAGCATGAGCCCAGTTGTCCGGTCGCGATATCGGACCATAGCGTTGATCTGGGCCTGTCTCCAGTTACCGTGCCGCGCAAGCTGCATCGTCAGTTCGTCTGCAGCTATGGGGCCCGAGGCGTCACAGTAAAGTCGCCTGGTGAACACTGCGACAAGAGACCGTCTGTTGAGATAGAAACGATGAAAAGTCGCTGTCATATTCGTTGTCGCGCAGGTTTTTAAATGCCAAGACGGATACCGGTAGACGCGAATTTTTATCGAACCGGATGTGATGAGGGCCGAAAATGTCCTTCGCGGCGCTTAGGCTGCAAAAGTTTGATTTTCGCTATGATAACACCGACCATCCCTTACGCCACACTGATGAGTTGCCTGGGCAAGGCTTGCCGTTTTGCTAAGCCGAAACGCACCAACTGTTCCTGTCTTTAATGGAATGTTTAAGCCCTACCGCAGCGGTTCGTTTACTCCTGAGCGGTCGAAAGAGGCAGAAGTGTTTTGGGACTGACCGCAGCACGACGGAACTAACCTGCGTGAAAGACCAAGCATAAATGTCTGATAACTGGAATGCTCGTCAGTTCCAAAGTTTTTTACGGTCGGTATTTCTGCGAGCGCCCCGCGCTCTCGGAGAACGGCAGGCTCGCCGTGGTTTACGGTGGCATTCGCATTCACTTCGACACCGGCGGAGAGTCGCTGCCTACTCCCCGACAAGGCCAAACCACCCGCTACGCAGAATTCCCTCCACCATATCTGGAAGTAAGCCGAAAGGACAACCGTCTGCGGTTTCCAGCCGGCCGCTCTATCAGTCGCAGCGGACGGGACCAGAGCCGTTTAAAATGTTAAAATAGTGGTTTCGCACGTTAGGTCGTCACCGCGTGAGCTCTGAATACCACCTCTTGGCGATCAGGGGTTGCAAAAGAGCAAGGCAAAGCTTCTTCGGAATGCATGCGTCGCCTGAGGCTGTGCGCGGCGCAAGTTGCATTCCATTTCAACAACAACAACCCAAACAGCAAGCGCCGCTGTCCAAACCAGAACTGCATGGCACGGGGTGCGAAGAACCCGCGTGATAGAAGCGCATGGAAAGGACCCAAACGCGGGGCATCTCCATCGTGCATGAGCATTCGGAAAGGTCTGCAGCATTGAGGTTGCACTGTTGCACCCTCGCAAAACTTGGCAATGAAGAAAGTCATATGCTTCGCCGCACCGTAAACCTATTGGGCTGAAAGGACCCGCTTGGCCAAGTGCCTTGCATCACATCCGTCACTTGGATGGGTTATGTATACAAAGTTTGAGAAGGCCTGCCTTTGCCTCGTTGAAGGCTAGCTCGCCTCGTTCATATTGGTGATACACTTCGTCGACAGCAGAAGGCTCCGCATGCATAAGCAAAAGCAGAGATTGTCCAAGAGCTTCTAAGTGTCTTCCGACACTGTTCTCGAGCGCTTGAAGCGATTGACGCGATCTCTTTTGCTCGCCAGCAAACTCGCCATCTTCCTGTCGGACATGGCGTGCTGGCTTGTCACGCCATGGTCGCTGGACCTTCAGACTTCCGTTTTGCCGTCCTCTTTTCTTTTCTCTTTTCTTTTTCTTTTCGTAGGAAGTCTGCTTCTCCGCTAAAGGGAATTCAGCTTCCGTACTCTTGGAAGCCAGGTTCTCTTCTTTTTTTACGCGCGTTTCATGTTCTTGAACGGACATGATCTTGTACCTGTTTCGCCTGCCTCGTCGGCCGTCTATCACTCGGATAGCCTTCTTAGCCAAAAGCTCTGCGATCGCGTTCTGAACGCTTTTTGTGGAGAGTCTCAAATCCGAAGCAAGACCTGCATAGGACGGATCACAGCGTCCCGATTTTGGGTTCTGATGTTGTACCAACCTTGCCAAGACACGCAGTGCTGAACGTGTGAGTACCGGGTCTTGCAGCATCCAAAACTGGATAACATCGTATTTGTCTTTCAATTGGAGTGGGCGCCTCATTTGAGTGCTTCCTGCCTTGTTCCTGCGCAGGGGTTCACGGATTGGCGATCAATCCAATCCCGAACATCCTTTACGCGATACCGGACAGAGCGGCTCAGTTGTACACGTTTCGGTCCAACTCCCTTGGCATCAGCTACTTCAAGATAGCGCTTGCAGACACCGAACCTTTCTTCGACGTCCTTTCGACTTAACAAGAAGTATTCCTCTTGGTCATTCACTGCTCGTCTCCGACTACTTCAGACATGTGCTGAGTATCGTGGAAACCATCAGTAAAAAAACCCGGTCAGCTCCCCAAACTCAAGGGGATTAGATTATTTTCCTAATTCCACCAGGCATTTAGGCGCATTACCTTTCGGCGCACCTCCGCTTTTCCATTCAGGGATATCAGCAGCCTGCCAGCCGTCTTTTGCTACACTCTCTGCGGCCCCGAGTGCTCTTTTTGCTAAGTCAAAGAATTCAGTTTTCAGCAACCTTCGTTCTTCAGGTTGACGATTGGCGTAGAGTTCTTCTGCGTAGTCCGTAACCTGACGCACTTTGCACTTTCTCTCGTCCTTTCGCAGAACTTGTGTTGTTTGAAACCAGCGCGAAGGGAGGTTGCCGGAGAACACATAGTAACGGCTGTCGAGTGTGGAACTCTTTCTTGGGTTTTGGTCATCCCACTGCCACGGCGCGTACAAATTTGCGCCACTGGGTGTCTCTTCGACGGTGAGAATGCGTCCGGTTTGCAGACATTCACCCAAGCGTGCATAGAACAAGTCGCTGAGTGCCTTCTGCCTGACGTAGAAACTCGCCCAGTCCGATCCTGTCGCATAGTGAACGTACCTTGGAATTCGTTCCTGCGATGCAGACAAGTACATAATCGTATAAACTCGCGATTTTCGACACACGACGCCTCTTTCGATCATTTGCTGGTCAGTCAACCCAACGTCCGACCCCATTCTTCTGACCCTATCAAGCTCTTCTTTGATACAGTCACTTACTTGCGAGAGAGCGCTCTTTAGAGTGAGCTCTCGATGATCAAAGGC
>JBCBBB010000151.1:0-6483 GCA_038532095.1 Pseudomonadota bacterium | reverse complement strand
GATGCCTTCGTGGCCGAGAACTATGGCGCAGGTCAGTCCTGGGTGGACCTCGGCACATATGGCGACGCCGACGGCAATCCGCAGCACTACGGTTTCTTCTATAATGTCAACGTGAAGTCGCTCGTCTGGTACGTGCCTGAGAACTTCGAGGACGCAGGCTACGAAGTGCCGGAAACCATGGAAGAGTTGAAGGCACTCACCGAACAGATCGTAGCAGACGGTGAAGTGCCATGGTGCATCGGTCTGGGATCAGGCGCTGCCACCGGTTGGCCTGCGACCGACTGGGTCGAAGACATGATGCTGCGCACCGCGTCGCCGGAAGATTACGACGCATGGACCACCAACGCGCTGCCCTTCAACGACCCGAAGGTCATCGCGGCCATCGAAGAATTCGGCTGGTTCGCCCGTGACGACGCCAAAGTTGCTGGCGGGGCAGGTGCGGTGGCCTCCACCGACTTCCGTGACAGCCCGAACGGTATGTTCGCTGCACCTCCGGGTTGCTACATGCACCGCCAGGCGTCGTTTGTGCCGGCTTTCTTCCCGGAAGACACCGAATTTGGGGAAGATGTCGATTTCTTCTACTTCCCGGCTTACGCCGAGAAGGACCTCGGGTCTCCGGTTCTGGGCGGTGGAACGCTGATGGCGATCACCAACCCATCTGACGGTGCCAATGCGCTGATGGAATACCTCAAGCTGCCGCTGGCGCACGAAGTGTTCGCGGCGCAGTCGGGCTTCCTGACGCCGCTGAAGACGATGAACCCGGAGACGTACCTGAACGACGCGCTGCGCGGTCAGGCGGAAATCCTGGTGAACGCCACGACCTTCCGCTTCGATGGCTCTGACCTGATGCCGGGCGGCGTGGGTGCAGGCACGTTCTGGACCGGTATGGTCGACTACACCGGCGGCAAGTCTGCGGAAGATGTTGCCAATGAAATCCAGTCCAGCTGGGATGCGCTGAAGTAAGCGTAAAGACAAAGGTGCCCCGGGCGTGTCCCGGGGCCTCTTCCTCAGTGCGGTTTGGTGCGAAAATCGTCACTAACGTTACTGAGCTGTAATTTAAGAGTGCGCTCTAATTAACTGGTTTCGCATGCGAAACTTTCATCTCACATCTTGGGAGGGAACGAGATGGATGCAGCGCTTCTAGGCCTCATGACAGTGGTCATCGGCGTAGGGGGATGTTTGGGATATTTCTACTTCTCGAACCTTCTTCTCGATAAGGTCCTGTTTCCGGCGACGGGCCCGAATGCCGGCGTCAACATCAACCGCGCCAACCAAATCCGACCGTGGCTGTTTGTCTTCCCGGCGATGTTCGCGCTTGGCCTTTATCTCGGCTACCCGGTCTTTGAGACCCTGCGCCTTTCGCTCACTGACCGCGATCAAGGCGGTGCGTTTATCGGACTTGCAAATTACAACCAGATGTTTGGCGAAGCGAAATTCTGGGAAGCCATGCGCAACAACATGCTCTGGCTCATCGTCGTGCCCGCGACCTCTACCGCCTTCGGCTTGCTGGTCGCGCAGCTCACTGACCGCATCGGTTGGGGCAACATCGCAAAATCGATCATCTTCATGCCAATGGCGATTTCCTTCGTCGGCGCCTCGGTCATCTTCAAGCTGATCTACGACGCGCGTCCCGAAGACAGCGCGCAGATCGGTGTCCTGAACGCGGTCTGGATGAACTTCGAAGGTGGCATTGGCTCGATGATCTTCCTGAAGGTCATGCCCGTCATCCTGTTGCTCGCGTTTGCCGCGATCGTGGCCTATGTCGGCTACATCATCATCCGCATGACGGGCGGGCTTTGGACAACCCTGCTCAAAGTCTTCGGCGGGCTCTTCGCAGCGTGGATGGTGTTCCTGTCGCTCAAGTCCGTCATCGGCGTTGCAACCGCCGCATTGCCTTTCGGAGAGCCTCAAAACTGGTTAACGCTTCCCTTTTACAACAACTTCTTCCTGATGGTGGTGCTGATCTGGATTCAGACGGGCTTCGCCATGGTGATCCTGTCAGCAGCGCTGCGCGGTATTCCGGAAGAAACGGTTGAAGCCGCCATTGTCGATGGCGCTAACCCGTTCCAGATCTTCTTCAAGATCAAGGTGCCGCAGATCATGCCGACCATCGTGGTGGTCTGGACGACCATCACGCTTACTGTGCTCAAGGTCTTCGATATCGTCTTCGCGATGACCAACGGTCAATGGCAGACGCAGGTTCTGGCCAATTACATGTATGACAAGCTTTTCCGCGCCAATGACTGGGGCGTCGGCTCGGCGAGCGCCATCATCATCATGCTGCTCGTGTCACCGATCCTGATTTGGAACGTCTACAACGCTCGCAAGGAGATGCGCTGATGGATAACATCGCAGGATCCAAATCGTCCCTGACATGGGCAGTTCACCTCTCCGTTGCGTTCCTCGTTGTGCTCTGGCTCTTTCCAACCGTCGGGCTTCTGGTGTCATCCTTCCGCACGGGAGATCAGATCGCGACCTCCGGCTGGTGGGCGGCACTGGGCGAGAGCGAGCAAAGCGTCGTCTTCCGCGCTAAGGACCCGGACGATTTCCGGGAAGCCGATGGCGATGGCTTTGTAGTCACCGGCAATTTCTTCGAAGATGAAGGCGGCAGCGGCACGATCACCGTCTGGGGCACATCCTCCCGCGCCATCGATGCCTACACCGCAGGCGACGTGGCTGATCTCGGCGACGGCGAGACCTTCACCGTCGATGCGTCGGGCAACTACGAATGGCGCGGCGATGATGACGCGATTTCTGGCCGCGGCCAGCGCGCCTTCGCAACCATCACGGCACCGCCCGAATTCACCTTCGAGAACTACGACAACATGCTCTTCGATCCGACCAATTCGGAAGGCATGGCGAAGGCGTTCTTCAACACGCTGACAGTCACTATTCCAGCGACAATCATCCCCATCGTGATCGCGGCCTTCGCGGCTTATGCGCTGGCGTGGATGGATTTCCCGGGCCGTGCACTTCTGATCGCGATGGTTGTGGGCCTGCTTGTGGTGCCGCTGCAACTCGCACTCATCCCGCTCCTAAAACTTCACCTCGGAGTAGGGATCGGCAAGGGTTATCTCGGTGTCTGGCTGGCACACACCGGGTTCGGGTTACCGCTCGCGATATACCTCTTACGCAATTACATGGTGGGTCTCCCAAGGGACATCATCGAGAACGCCAAGGTCGATGGGGCGACAGACTTCCAGATCTTCACCAAGATCATCCTGCCCTTGTCGTTTCCGGCGCTCGCCAGCTTCGCGATCTTCCAGTTCCTTTGGACCTGGAACGACCTGCTGGTCGCCAAGGTGTTCCTGATCGACTCGACCGGTCAAACCACCGTCATGACCAACCAGATCACGGAACTGCTCGGCACGCGCGGCGGCAACTGGGAAATCCTGGCCACAGCAGCCTTTGTCTCGATCGCCGTTCCGCTCGCCGTCTTCTTTGCAATGCAACGTTACCTCGTGCGCGGCCTGCTGGCCGGCTCTGTGAAATAGGATCAAACCTTGATGAGCTTTGTCGACATTCATCCCGACGAACAAACCTCAACCCTCGTCACCGATCCCGATTGGTGGCGTGGCGCGGTGATCTATCAAATCTACCCGCGCTCGTTCCAGGACTCGAACGGGGACGGCATCGGGGACCTACAGGGCATCATCGAGCGTCTGGGCCATGTGGCCTCGCTCAATGTCGATGCCATCTGGATTTCGCCCTTCTTCACATCGCCGATGCTGGATTATGGCTATGACGTCTCGGATTATTGCGATGTCGATCCGATGTTCGGCACAATCGGCGATTTCGACCGGCTGATCGAGCGGGCGCATGAACTGGGCATCCGGGTCATCATCGATCTGGTGCTCTCGCACACCTCCGATCAGCACAAATGGTTCGTCGAAAGCCGGGTGAGCCGCGACAACGCCAAGGCCAATTGGTACGTCTGGGCCGATGCGAAACCCGATGGGACGCCTCCTAACAACTGGCTTTCGATCTTCGGTGGCTCTGCCTGGGAATGGGACACGTCCCGCATGCAGTATTACCTGCACAACTTCCTCCGCGAACAGCCCGACCTGAACTTCCATGAACCTGAGGTGCAAGAGGCGCTTCTGGGCGTGGCGCGTTTCTGGTTGGAGCGGGGTGTCGATGGCTTCCGCCTCGATACCGTGAACTTCTACGTCCATGACAAAGAGCTGCGCGACAACCCGGCGCTGGCCGAAGATGAGAAGAAATCCGAGATCGCGCCGTCGGTGAACCCCTACACCTGGCAAGAACACAAATATTCGAAGTCCCAGCCCGAAAACATTGAATTCCTGAAGAAACTCCGCGCCGTCATGGATGAGTTCAAGGACATCACCTCGGTCGGTGAGGTGGGCGACGACCAGCAAGGGTTGCAGATTCAGGCCGAATACACCCAAGGCACGGACCGTTTGCACATGTGCTACGGCTTCGACTTCCTGTCGGCGCCGTACCCATCCGGCACGCGCGTGGCCGAGGTGCTGAACCGCTTCAACGATCTGGCGAAAGACAGCTGGGCCTGCTGGGCCTATTCGAACCATGACGTCGTGCGCCACACCACGCGGTGGGCGCTGAGCGAGGAGGCGCAGAAGGCGTATTTGGCGTTGCTCCTGTCGCTCCGAGGGTCTGTTTGCCTGTACCAAGGGGAAGAGCTGGGTCTTCAGGAAGCGGACGTGGCCTTTGAAGACCTGCAGGACCCGTACGGCATCAAGTTCTGGCCGAAGTTCAAAGGGCGTGACGGGTGCCGCACCCCGATGGTGTGGTCTTCCAATGCCGAGCATGGCGGGTTTTCCAGCGGCAAGCCATGGTTGCCGGTCTCGGAGTCGCACGCGGCAAAGTCGGTGGATGTGCAGGCGGCGGATGAGGACTCGATGCTCAATTTCTATCGCCGCATGATCGCCTATCGGCAATCGCATGAGGCGCTCGGCAAGGGCACGTTTGAGATTGCAGCGTTTGACGATGCGTTTTTCGCGGTCATCCGCGAGGTGCAGGGCGAACGGATGTTTGTGGCGTTCAATTTGTCGGACACGCCGCGTGAGGTCGCGCTACCGGGAGGAGACTGGAGCATCGACATGAACGCGCCATTCGACGTGATCAAGACGGAGACAGGGGCGGAGCTTGCCGGATGGCAGGTCCTCTTTGCCCATGAGGGAGGGTAAGGCCAATGGCCAATTTGAAGCTGACGGATGTTGCCAAGTCCTATGGCGAGGTCGATGTTCTGAAACATATCGATCTTGATATCGAGACCGGTGAACTCATTGTTTTCGTTGGGCCATCCGGTTGCGGTAAGTCAACGCTCTTGCGCATGATCGCCGGCCTGGAAAAAATCACGGGTGGCACGCTGGAGATCGACGGGATGGTGGTCAACGATGTCCCCCCATCCGAGCGTGGCATCGCGATGGTGTTCCAGTCCTACGCGCTTTATCCGCATATGACGGTGCGCGAGAACATGCAGTTCGCGCTCAAGATCGCCAAGAAGCCGCCAGAGGAAATCGCAGAGCGGGTGGAGAAGGCGGCGAAGACGCTCCAGCTTCACAACCTGCTCGACCGTTTGCCCAAGGAACTGTCGGGCGGTCAGCGTCAGCGGGTGGCGATTGGCCGCTCGATCGTGCGCGACCCGAAGGTGTATCTTTTTGACGAACCGCTTTCGAACCTCGATGCCGCGCTTCGCGTCGCGACCCGGATCGAGATCGCGCAACTGAAGGAAGCGATGCCGGAATCGACCATGATCTACGTCACCCACGACCAGGTGGAAGCGATGACGCTGGCCTCCCGCATCGTCGTGCTGGCAGGCGGCGGGATCGCGCAAGTTGGCTCACCGCTTGAGCTTTACGAGAAGCCCGAGAATGAGTTCGTCGCGCAGTTCATCGGCTCACCGTCGATGAACCTTGTGCCCGGCAAGATCGTGGGAACCGGCACGCAAACCACCATTGAACTGGAAGATGGCGGGCACGCGGTCTCAAACTATCCCAGCCAAGATGGCGACATGGGGAAAGCGGTCAATGTCGGCGTGCGGCCAGAGGATTTCGTCGAAACCACGGGTGATTTCATCTTCAAGGGCAAGGTGGGCATCACCGAAGCCCTGGGCGAGGTGACGCTGCTTTATTTTGAGCCAAAGGGCGAGGCTGATCCGGTGATCGGCAAGCTGGCGGGCATCCACAAGGACTTGCGCGGGCAGGAGGTGAAACTCACCGCCGATCCGTCAAAGGTGCATGTCTTCCTCGATACGCAGTCGCTGCTCTACCGCGACCGGCCCATCAAGAAGATCGCCACGAAGGCGCATTAGGGTCGCAACTGTTTACGGTTCCAGTTGCGCTGAGCTTTGCGGCGGCGGCGGACATTCGAACGCCTCCGTAAAGACGACCCTGTGGCGCCAGAGAACAAGCGCCGAAAAGGGAACGATGGCCAGCGCAGAAAGTGGCAGCTGCAATATCATCCGCGCTTCTCACACCGCCCGCGGCGATGATATTGCAG
>JBCBBB010000150.1:0-6491 GCA_038532095.1 Pseudomonadota bacterium | reverse complement strand
CCAATTACACGCTGCAACCGACGGCGATGTTTGCCACCTACGCGTTTCTGCATGCCGGGTTGTGGCATCTTGCGCTGAACATGGTGACGCTCTGGAGCCTCGCCTCCCCGGTGATCGCGCGCGTGGGCCAGGTCAAGTTCCTAACGGTCTATGCCCTGTCGGTCCTCGGGGGTGCCGTGGGCTATGCCCTGCTGACCACGAGCTTCCGCCCGATGGTGGGTGCGTCGGGGGCCTTGTTCGGGCTGGCGGGCGCTTTGCTGGCGTGGGACTATCTGGACCGGTTCCTGCGCGACCAGGGCCTTTGGCCAGTGGCGCGCGCTGCCCTGTTGCTGATTGGCCTGAACATTGCCCTCTATTACGCAATGGGCGGTGTTCTGGCGTGGCAAACCCACCTGGGCGGGTTTGTTGCGGGCTGGATCGCCGCGCTGCTGGTAGATCCACGTGGGCGCAAGAAGGAGTAAAGCATCCGAACCAGTGCATGCGCTGGCTTGTGTCCCTCAGGGCAGCCTCCTAAAGCTTGCAGCATCGGGCGCATCACGACGCCCCCCGGGCAAAGGAGATGCCGCGTGTTTTCACTTGAGGAACTGCAAGAGGCCTCGCGTTTCATATCGTCCCGCATGACGCCAACGGCGCAATATGCGTGGCCACAGCTTGCGGCGCGGCTTGGGTGCAAGGTTTGGGTCAAACATGAGAACCACACCCCCACCGGATCGTTCAAAGTGCGTGGCGCGCTCACGTTCATCGATTGGCTGACGCGCACCGAGCCCGATTGCCCCGGTATCATCACGGCGACGCGCGGCAACCATGGACAAGGTCAATCAATGGCGGCGCGCGCCGCCGGGATGCGTCCGGTGATCTATGTCCCGCGCGGGAACTCGGTCGAGAAAAACGCGGCGATGCAGGCCTTTGGTGCTGAATTGGTCGAGTTCGGCGACGATTTCGATGAGGCCCGCGAGGAGGTGTTGCGCGTGGCCGAGGCCGAAGGCCTGCACTTCGTTGCGCCGTTTCATCGTGAGATTGTGCGCGGCGTTGCCACTTATGCCTTTGAACTTCTGAGCGCAGCGCCCGGCATCGAAACGCTTTACGTGCCCATTGGTTGCGGCTCAGGGATTTGCGGCTGCATCGCGGCGCGGGATGCGCTTGGTCATCCGGCCCGGATCGTCGGTGTGGTGAGCGAGAACGCCCAGACGGCCAAGCTCTCGGTCGAGGCAGGCGCGCTTGTCGAGACGCCATCCGCACAGACATTCGCCGACGGCATGGCGGTCCGGGTGCCTGTGCGCGCGGCGTTCGATATCTACTCGGAAGGTGCCGACCGGATTGTCACCGTCAGCGACGCGGACGTGGCAGAGGCCATCCGCGTTTACTACGCGGATACCCATAACCTGGCCGAAGGCGCCGGAGCCGCGCCCCTTGCGGCTCTGATGAGCGAGGCGGACGCGCAACGCGGACGCGAGGTGGCGGTAATCCTCTGCGGCGGGAATATCGACCGCGACTGGTTCCTGACCGTGATGCAGGACGGTGTGCCGACGGTGTAAGGGCGCCGCGGCTCAGAGACGACATTCGCTCAGGTGATCGGCCACATGCATCGCGTGGGCCGCCGCATAGTGCGGCTTGGACAGGCGGCCATAGGCGAAATGCGGGTGGAACGCGTCTGACCGGTCGAAGCTCTCCAACGCCCGAAGCAATCGGTCGCGTGCGGCGGTCGGGTCGCCGTCGGCCACCTCCTCACCCGGGATTTCGCTGTCGGTGGCGTGGCGCATGGCCCCTTTAAAATGGAACAGGTGAAACGCCGCGCGTCCGACGGTGGCGCGAAAGAGCGCGGGTTTCAGAACCGGATAGCCTTCGAGCGAGAACTCCACCCCTTGCGCCAGATGGTGAAAGGTGCGCGCCAGGCTCCACGGTGCTGTGTGGCTTGCGCGTGCCGGATCAACGGCTGCCAACCGGTCGATCAGAGCGGGCAGCGGCAGCGGCCCTTCGGATTTCAGGATCAGTGCCGGCGACGAGGTCATTGCAGTCGCCCCTTCGCGCCGAAGCGCCGCGCGGTGTCGAAGCCGGGAGCGCCCGTGATCCAGCGCCCGTCGTGCCAGGTCCAGATCGCGTCCCCGATATCAGCGTGCACAGTGATAATGTCCGGCGCCCGGCTGACCCGCGCGGGCGGCAGCAGCGCCAGGAACACCTCAAGCGCCGCAGCGCTCAGCGAAAGAACGGGGGGTGTATGCGTCATGGCCAAAGCCTAGCGTGCGACCGCGGCGGATGACACGGGAAATCTGTCAGGCGTGCCCGGCAACGGGCCGAGACGAAAAAGGCGGCCCCGTTTTACAGGTTCGCCTTTGGTGTCATTCGATGTGGGGTGCGATTATTCCTCGCCACCCTCTTCGGCTTCTTCAGCCTCGGGCGCATCCGCTTCCTCAGCCTCACCATCTTCGTCGTCAGACGCGCTCGCCAGAGCGGACGGTGCCGAGATATTCGCGATCACGAAGTCGCGGTCGATGGTCGGCTTCGCACCGGACGGCAGCGTCACGTCGGAAATCGTGATGGTGTCGCCAATGTCGAGACCTTCGACGCTGATCGTGATGCTCTCGGGGATATCGCCTGCGGTCACAACCAGTTCGACTTCCGGACGCACCATGGTCAAAAGACCGCCCTTACGCAGGCCCGGGCACTCATCTTCGCCGGTGACTTCCACCGGGATGAAGAGGTTGATCTTAGTGGTCCGCTTCAGGCGCATGAAATCGACATGCGTCGGCAGGTCTTTCACGACATCGCGCTGCACGTTGCGGCAGATGACGCGGACGTCGTCTTGACCATCCACTTTCATGTTGTAAAGCGTCGACAGGAAGCGCCCGTCTTTCAGCTTCTTGAGCAGAATGTTGAAGGGGATGTTGATCGGAAGCGGATCGGTGCCGCCGCCATATACGATGCCAGGTACGAGCCCGTCGCGGCGAGCTTGGCGGGCGGCCCCCTTGCCTGTCCCCGCGCGTACCGTGGCGTTGAGATCAGGAATCTCGCCAGCCATGGGTCTTCTCCAAATTGTGTCTGGGACCGGCCTCCAAGGGTGTCCGTATCCCGTGAAGCCGTGGCTATAGCGGCGATTCGTGTGTTTGGGAAGCGCAAAAACCCTGCTTGCCAAATGGGATAAATCATATAACCTGAAAGTTATGGAACCAATTGGTTATGGATCAGAGCTGGATGGCGTGTTTGCCGCCCTCGCCGACCCGACACGGCGTGCCATTCTGGCCCGGCTTGCCGAGGGAAGTGCCACGGTCGGAGAGTTGGCAGAGCCTTTTGCCATGTCACAGCCTGCCGTGTCCAAACATCTGAAAGTTCTGGAAAAGGCGGGCCTGATCGACCGGGAAACCAAGGCGCAAACACGACCCGCTCGGCTGAACGCGGAACGGATGCAAGCGGCCGTCACCTGGCTGGAGACGTTCCGTGATCACTGGACGGGACGGCTCGACCGCCTTGATCGCCTGCTCAACGACTTGAAACGAGAGGATCGCTGATGACTGCCCCCACCTTCACGATGACCCGCCATTTCGATGCGCCGCCCGAACTGGTCTGGCGGTGCTGGACCGAGCCGGAGCTGGTGGGCCGCTGGTATGGTCCGGGTATGGAAACCGAGGTGCACGCCTTTGACCCGGTGCCGGTGGGCCTTTGGCTACACGAGATGAAGATGGGCGAGCAATCAATGTATCAGCGGATCGAGTTCGTCGAGGTGGACGCGCCGTCAAAGCTGGTGATGCTGATGTCGAACGCGGATGCCGACTGGAAGATCATTCCGAGCCCCATGATGGCCAATTGGCCGACGACCCTGCTGACTGAGGTCACGTTTGACCCGGACGCGGGCGGGACGCTTCTGACGTTGAAGTGGACACCGTTCGAGGCCAGCGATGCCGAGCACGAGGCTTTCGCCGCCGCCATGGAAAACCTCGGTCAGGGCTGGGGCAAAGGGATGGATGTCATTGCGAACATCGTCGCCGAGCTTGCGGCCTGAACCTGACCGCTCTTGGCCTTCGGTCAGCCGGAGACGTCGAACACGCGGTAATTGGCTTCGATGGAGCCATAGGCGCAATTGGCCTCAAGCAAGGTCCGGTGAATATCAGCCGTGCTGCCGCGCAGGATGGTTCTGACATCGACGAAACTGGCCGTGACAGAGGTCAGTTCCGGCGCCTCCGGGTCGGACATGTCCCAGGACAGGTAGCCGCAAACGAGATTGCGGTTGCCATCCCATGTCCCCATGAAATCGACCGTGCCATGCAGCTTTTCCATCGGATACCACGTGATCCGGTACCCCGTCAGGTGATCGACCGGCCCCATTCGCGTTAGAAACCTCGTGTCATCCGTGACGGTATCCGCGCTTGATCTGGTGATCGCCAGTGGAACCCCGATGACAGGACGCCGGTTCTGCGCTTTGCCCTCAGCCTCTACCGCGTCAAAGTAAGCGCTGGTCGCCTTTACAAGGGCCCGGGCCTCCTCGGGGAATTCCCCGACAGCACTTTGCGCCACGCCCTCTGCGGCGGCCGCAAAAGGCAGCGCGGCGCAGCAAACAGTCATCACAAAGCGGGCCATCAAACGATCCATGCCCGCACGCTATGCGGTTTCAAGGATTGCGGCAAGAAAATGGCGATCCGGCGGCAGCGATCTGGCGGTTATTTTCTCATGGTGAAACAATCCGCGCACAGTGGCGGATTGTTTCCAGCCTTACGCGTATCGACCCGAGAAATGCTCGGGCACCAGAACGATGTCGCGGTCGACATCGGTGATGTTGCGCCGCCCGCAAAAGGCCATGGAGACATCAAGCTCCTTATGTGTGACCTTCAGCGCTTCGGTGACGCCCTTTTCTCCCATGGCGCCAAGACCATAGACGAAGGCGCGCCCGATCATGACACCTTTGGCGCCCAGCGCGACGGCTTTCAACACGTCCTGCCCGGAGCGGATGCCGCTGTCGAGCCAGACCTCGGTCTTGTTGCCGACGGCGCGCACGATGGGCTCCAGCATCTTGATCGAAGAAAGCGCGCCATCCAGCTGTCGCCCGCCGTGGTTTGAGACGACGATGGCGTCGGCTCCAATCTCGGCGGCCTTCTCGGCATCCTCGACATCGAGAATGCCTTTCAGCACCACCTTGCCGCCCCACATATCCATCAGTTCCTTGATCCGGTCCCAGTCGAGCGACTCGTCAAACGCCTCCGCCGTCCAGGACGACAGCGAGGTCGGGTCTGAAACCCCCTCGGCATGGCCGACGATATTGCCGAAAAACCGACGCTGGGTTTGCAGCATCTCCAGCCCCCAGGGCACTTTTGTCATCATATTGGCGACGGAGGCGGGCGTGAGCTTTGGCGGCGCGGAGAGGCCGTTCTTCAGGTCCTTGTGGCGTTGGCCCAGCACTTGCAGATCAACCGTAATCACAAGCGCCGAACATTCCGCATCCTTCGCGCGCTGCATCAGGCGCCTCATGAAATCATCGTCTTTCAAGGTGTAGACTTGGAACCAGAAGGGCTTTTCCGCGTGTTCCGCCACATCTTCGATCGAGCAGATCGACATGGTCGACAGCGTGAAGGGCACACCGAATTTCTCCGCCGCGCGGGCGGCTTTGATTTCACCGTCAGCGCATTGCATCCCGAGGAGCCCGACAGGCGCAAGTGCGACCGGCATGGACACGTCCTGCCCGATCATCTGTGTCGCAGTGGACCGGTTGGCCATATCGACAGCGATCCGCTGGCGCAGGCGGATATCGTTGAAGTCGCTCATGTTCTCGCGAAAGGTCTGCTCGGTCCACGACCCGCTTTCCGCATAATCGTAAAACATCTTTGGGACACGCCGACGGTAGATCCGTTTCAGATCGGCAACCTCTGTAATAACCGGCATGTCTTCTCCTCCACCTTCATATTGGTAAAATCTTTTTACCAATTACACCGCCCGCAACAAGGACAGACTGTGCATAGCAGCTATACCCGCATCGGGATGCCGCGCGCGTGGGACATTTTTTCTCAGGGGCCGCCAAGGATTGACGTTTCTGCTGCGTCCTACTCATCGTGATGCGTATGACGACCCCAGATGATGCCTTGGCTCTGGCCGCAGCCGCGGGCGACCGGCAGGCTTTTTCCAGCTTGCTGCACCGGCATTATGACCGGGTGTTTCGGCTGGCCTTTCGGCTGACGGGTCTTCGGTCGGAGGCAGAGGACCTGACGCAGGATGTGTGTGCCGCCCTGCCCGCCAAGCTGTCCGCCTTTCGTGGCGATGCCCGGTTCACGACATGGCTCTATCGCGTGGTGGTCAATGCCGCGCATGACCGGCGGCGGCGGCGCGCCAGCCACGCGAAGGCCGCCGAAGGCTGGGGCGAGGTTGAGGTGGCGCGCCGGGCGGAGGCGGCCGAGAGTGCAGAGGCGCTGGATTGGCTGACAGCCGCCATGCGCGCCTTGCCCGAGGACCTGCGGGACACCGTGGCCCTGGTGCTGGACGACGTGACACACGCGGAGGCGGCTGAGGTCCTG
>JBCBBB010000149.1:0-6505 GCA_038532095.1 Pseudomonadota bacterium | reverse complement strand
TGGTGCGGAGCCTTACCTGTTCAACGAGCAGTTCGTGGTGAAGGGCGCAGGCAAAGGCGCGAGTTTCGCCTGGCATCAGGACAGCGCCTATGTCGGCTTTGACCACACGCCGTATGTCACTGTTTGGATCGCGCTTGACGACACGACAGAGGCAAACGGGTGTGTCTACCTCCTGCCCCGCGACATCGACAAGGACCCGGGCATCGACCCGCATGAGTGGCAGGACGAGACCAACGAATTGAACGGGTATTTCGGCGACGCGCCGGGGCAGCCGATGGAATGCGAAGCCGGTACTGTGGTCGCGTTTTCTTCGATCACATTGCACCGCTCCGGGCCGAACAGCACTGACAGGCCGCGCCGCGCCTATATTGCGCAATATTCGGCAGAGCCTATTCGCGACCCGAAAAGTGGAGACCTGAAACGGTTTGCTACGCCGATGTCTGCCGCCGTGTCATAAGGATGAGACGATACTCGCGCGTCGCCAGGAATTTCTCGGCACGCCCGCGCGGCCGCCCGATCTTTCTAAGTGTCTTGCCAAACAACCATTCAACCACCCGCGTGCGCATCGGGTAATCCTTTGAGAACGTCTCGCGGGCGCGTTCGACAAAGGGGGCGATCTGCTTGGTGCGAATGTGCTCCAGGACCGCGAAGGTCGGGATGATCGCTTCCGTCAGATCGTCGTCGCTGACCACCTCGAACAGGCCTTGTGCTTCGACCGCATTCAGGAATTCGCTATGCGTGCCGCGCGTGCCATCTTCCTCCGCGTTCGAGGCTTTGCGGAAATAGTCGAATATCAAAACATGATTGCGGGCGTATCGGGCGAGTTGAGCCAGCGCCGTGTCGAGTTCGATGTAGTGAAAGCTCTCGGCAAACAGGCAGAGATCAAAGACCTTTTCGGTCTCGTACGCTTCAAACAACGTATCGTGGACGGAGACACTGTCCGGCAGCTTGCGCCGCGCCAGCGCGTTCAGATGCTCCGACGGGCAGAGACACTCCAGATCGTATCCAAGCTTGACGAACCCTGCGGCGTTGGCCCCGGTTCCTGACCCGACGTCGAGGATGGATTTTGTGCCCTCCGGGATGCGGGACGCCATCAGATCGAAATATGCCTGCTGCGCGGCCCCGAGCGCTTTCATGGTCGGGACAGACGGCGCGCCCTCTGTCCAGTAGCCGTAATGCGCATATCCACTGCCATCGATCGCTTCGGCCAGTGTCGCTTCGAAATCGAGGCGGAGTTCCTTCAAAGACACGGTGTAATTTCGCCCCCCTCGACAAATCCAACTTCGAAAACCCATGCCGCCAGTTCCTGGCAGCCGTTCACGTGGAGTTTATGAAAGTTGGCGCAGCCTGCAAGGTTTCCCGACCGAATTTAGGGGCCGAAACGAAAGCAAAGTGCCGCGTCTCAAACGCTATCGAAACGGATACATCCAGGGCTTGTAGTCATCGATCAGGATCTGCGCCCGCGCGATTTCTTCCGGCGTCATCTTCTTGACCACTTCTTCAAGCGAGATTGCCGCATCCGGATCCCCGCCAATGGCGGAGAGCGCGTACCAGAGATAGGCCCGGACCAGATCCGGCGCGGGCATGCCAAGCCCCACCTCGTAGTACCAGCCAACGCCCGACTGCGCGCCCGGATGGCCCTTCATCGAAGACCTGAGATACCATTCAAACGCCCGTTCCGGGTCGCGTTCCACCCCGAGGCCCAGCGCGTACATCACGCCAATCAACTCCTCGGCATCCGCATTGCCGGATCGCGCGGCGGGCAGCAGCGCCTCTCGCGCCTCCTCGAACCGACCCGCCTCCATCAGGTCGCGCGCTTCTTCAATCTCGGCAAAAATCGGGGTTGCGAGGCCTGTGCAAACTGCCAAAATCAAGCCATGAACCGTCTTTTTCATATCTTTGCCCTGTGTGTCGCTTTACCGGCCTTTGCCGTTGAACCGCCGCGCGGAGAAACGGTTTTGCCGCGCCCGCTCAGCGCGAACGATTTCATCCCGTTCGATGCCGAGCAAGCCAAAATCGGTCAGCTGCTTTTTTACGACAAGATCCTGTCGGGCAACAGGAACATCTCGTGCGGGACCTGCCATCACCACGATCACGGCGGCACGGATGGATTGAGCCTTGGCATTGGCGAAGGTGGCGAAGGACTTGGACCGAAACGGATCAGCCAGAGTGCTAAGGACCGCATTCGCAAACGCATCCCGAGAAACGCACCTGCGCTTTGGAACCTTGGTGCAAAGGACATCCGCGTCATGTTCCATGACGGACGGCTCGAAACCTCTGACCTCTACGGGAATGGTTTCAATTCACCCGCCGAAGAGTGGCTGCCTTCGGGGCTGGACACAATCCTGGCGGCGCAAGCCGTGTTCCCGCTGACCGCGCGCTTCGAGATGGCGGGCGATCCGGAGGAAAACGAGATATCCGGTGCCGTCAACGACCGGATCGACAATGCCTGGCCGATCCTGGCGAAACGTGTGCGCATCATCCCGGAATATGGTGAGATGTTTGTTTCGGCCTTCGACCATATCGACGCGCCGGAACAGGTCACCATCGTGGAGATCGCAAATGCGCTGGCTGCTTTCATGGGAACGGAATGGCGCAACCACGACAGCCCGTTCGACCGCTATCTTACGGGTGACGAAACCGCGCTATCACCGGATGCGAAACGCGGCATGGCGTTGTTTTACGGCGAAGCCAATTGCGCCTCCTGCCACAGCGGCCCGTTGCTGTCGGATCAAGGCTTCCATGCGCTCGGCCTGCCTGCCTTTGGCCCCGGCAAAACACGCCGCTTTGATCCGCAGCCCCGCGATGTGGGTCGCATGGGCGAGAGCGACCGGTTGGAGGACGCCTATCGCTTCCGAACACCGATGCTCCGCAACGTGGCCCTGACGGCACCCTATGGTCACAACGGCGCTTTCCCGACGCTTGACGCGATGGTGCGCCACCACCTTGACCCTGCCGGATCGCGGAAACAATGGCAGCGCGAAGATGCCCGCCTGCCCAATGCCCCATGGCTTGAACAGGTTGATTTCATCGTTCAGGCGGACCGTCGTGAGATGGCCCGCCAGGCGATGGCCCTCGACATTGAGCCTGTCCAACTCGACGATCCTGACGTCAGCGCTTTGGTGGCCTTTCTGGAAAGCCTGACCGGGGAAAGCGCGTTGAACCGCCCCTTAGGACGGCCCAGCGAAGTTCCCTCCGGCCTTCCGGTGGACTGACGCCTTCCTCAACGCTGCTGCCAAATGCCCCGATTCTGTGGGCGAGTTTGGGGACATCCCAAATTCGCTCGTGTTTACCATGACCTAAAGAACATGCTCAGAAAGGTGGTTTTTGACGAAAATCCTGATAAACTAATGCTTAATAAGACAGTTTAATGCGTTTGGGTGAGAGCAGTGGGTTTTGAATCAAAATACTCGGTAGCAAGCCGAACCGACCGCAGCGTCGGAAACATCTATGACCGCCTCGACGCGGCACGGCGACAACGCGAGCAAGTCCTTGAAACGCCCGAGCCTGCGAATGACGATCACGTTGCACGCGAAATGTCTCAACAGCGCACGCGCCCGTTTCCCACGTTGAAGCCACCGCGCCCTGTGATGGAACAAGAGACAGCCCTCCGGCGATGGGACTGGATTGTTCCATGGCTCCTCGGGGTTGCGATTTTCGCCCTTATCTTCTGGTTTGCCGTCCGCTAAAGCACAGTAGTGGGCCTGTCACACCCACTTGGCGAGCGGTGGCAGGCTCATCAAGACCGCGTTTGCATCGTGCCCAGTCTCAAGACCGAACTTGGTCCCACGGTCATAAACAAGGTTGTACTCGGCATAGAGCCCACGATGGACCAGTTGCACATCCTTATCCGCATCCGTCCATGTCATCTTGCGACGGCGTTCCACAAGGGGAAGGTAGGCCGTTAAAAACGCCCTCCCAACGTCCTGCGTAAAGGCGAAATCCGCCTCCCAATCGCCGGTATTCCGGTCGTCATAGAAAATCCCGCCAACACCGCGTGCGCGACCCCGGTGCGGCACGAAGAAATACTCATCGGCCCAGGCTTTGAGTTTGGGATAAATGTCTTCCCCATGCGGATCGCAATGCGCTTTCTGGACCGCATGAAAATCAGCCGTGTCCCCCTCATATTCGATACAAGGATTGAGGTCTGAGCCGCCCCCGAACCACCACGCGTGCGGCGTCCAGAACATGCGCGTGTTCATGTGAACCGCGGGGGCATGCGGGTTTTGCATATGCGCCACCAGTGAGATCCCGCTGGCCCAGAACCGCGGGTCATCGGCCATGCCCGGAACGCCGCGGGCGGCCATCGCTTTTTGCGCGCGGTCTCCGAGGGTGCCATAGACCGTGGACACGTTCACACCGACCTTTTCGAAAACGCGCCCCCCGCGCATCACGCTCATCAATCCACCGCCTGCGTCCGAGCCATCTTCGGCGGTGCGCTTGGTGTCCGAAACGTCAAACCGTCCCGCGGGCAAGGACGCGGTCGGGCCTTCGGTCTGGCTGTCTTCCAAAGCCTCGAACGCGGCGACAATCTCGTCGCGAAGGCTGCGGAACCAGGCACTGGCCCGGACTTTCTGGTCGTTGAACTGTTCGGTCATGGCGTCCATCCTCTGTCATCTTAAGTTGACAGTTTATGCGAGCGAGGGAAACGCATTTTTTGCCGCAGCAGAAACGGTTCTGCCAATCCGTTTGGCAGGCGCAGTCACATTCCGCGAATGCAGCGTGAAAATCGCCGATTCCCTGTCGGAATCACAGCCACCTTGCCGCAAGGTAAACGCACCTCGTTTCTTCCCGGGGGAGTGTGTAACAAGGCGGACCCGCCGCTGTCATTTCAAGGTGGGCCGCCTCCTTTCAAGGGGTCGACAGTTGTGTTGGGTGAGTATGAGATCGTTCTGATCTGCAGGATGATCGGAGTGGTTGGGGTCGCGGTTTATGTTGGCACCTATGCGCTTTTGTATTGGCGCGTCTTTGATGGCGGCAGTGTCGCGTTTTTCGCGGGGAACACTGCCGCCGCCGCGCTTGTTCTTGCCTCAAACATGGCCGGGTTTCATACCGCGTGGCTCATGGCGCAGATCGTGCTGATCGCCATCGCCATGACGGCGATGATCGCCCTCTTTTTCGAACCTCAGGACAGTTGACCCACTTGCGGCAGATCAAGTTGCAAAGGGTGCGCCATGGGTAAGCTCCTCGCTGAGGAAGGAGCCTGCACATGCTCGAACATGGCCACAGTCCCGAGGAGATTGCCCAGCGGATCGGTGAAGCCGGCAAACCCTCGCATCTGCGCGATGTCATCTATGGTGCGGTCGACGGCGCGGTCACCACATTCGCTATCGTGGCGGGCGTGGTGGGTGCAGAGCTCTCAACCAAGGTCATCATCGCGCTTGGCATCGCCAATGTGCTGGCCGATGGGTTCTCAATGGCAGCCGGGAACTATTCGGGGACCAAGGCCGAGTTGGATGACGCCAGGCGTCTGCGCGCCATCGAGGAACGCCATGTTAGGGAGACACCCGAAGGTGAACGCGCGGAGTTGCGGGAGATTCTGGCACAGAAAGGTCTGGACGGCGACACGCTCGACGCCGCAGTCAACGCCATCGCACGGAACCGAACCACATGGATCGACATGATGCTGGTCGAGGAATACGGCCTTTCGCCGGTCGACCCACACCCGATGCGCGCCGCGCAAGCCACGTTCTTTGCCTTCCTGGTGGCGGGGATGGTGCCGTTACTGCCTTGGCTTTTCGAAACTGAGAGCGCGTTTCAATGGTCCATCGCCATGACGGGCCTGACCTTTTTCGGCGTTGGCGCTCTGAAGTCCCGCTGGTCCCTCGCCCGCTGGTGGCGGTCGGGGTTCGAAACACTGGCCATCGGCGGCGTCGCTGCGGCCATCGCATACTTCGTAGGAACGCTTTTCGCCTGAATTGCCGGGTTGTCGGCTCTCACGCCCTTGCCTATAACGCGCGCCATGGCACTGATACGCGTGATCATACGAATTACAGGCCCGGCGCTCTGATACTATGAGTGGCCGGGTAACAGTGTTTCGACGTCCCCAAAGATCGAGTATCGCTTTTTGCGTTCGACCGAAGGGAGAGGCAGCGAAAAGTGATCCTGCTTCAGTCGAAATGCGAGCAAGGCGTTGAGACACCTCCGCCGCCCCAACCGACATTTTGAATTTGAAGGACACGACTGATGTGTGCCGACACTGTTGACTACAAAGACACGCTGAACCTGCCGGAAACCGACTTTCCGATGCGCGCAGGTTTGCCCACCCGCGAACCCGGCTGGCTCGACCGCTGGGCGCAGATCGGGGTTTATGAGAAACTTCGCGAGAAAGCGGAGGGTCGAAAGCCGTTCACGCTGCATGACGGTCCGCCCTATGCCAACGGCAACCTCCATATCGGCCACGGGCTGAACAAGATCCTGAAGGATATGGTGGTGCGCTCCCAACAAATGATGGGCCGTGACGCGCGCTATATCCCCGGCTGGGACTGCCACGGCCTGCCCATCG
>JBCBBB010000148.1:0-6585 GCA_038532095.1 Pseudomonadota bacterium | reverse complement strand
AATAGGCGCGCAACCCAATCCGGCCTTTCGACAAAACGGCGCTGTCACAGTTGAACTCGCGCAGATCCTCAACGTGGCGCTTCCACGCATGATAGGCCGGGTTGAGGAAAAAGAGCGGCTTCAACGCTTCCAGCGCAATCTCCCACTCAAGATCCCCCTGCCGGATGTGTTGGAACTCATGCGCCAGCGAGACGCGCAGTTCATCGGGTTCTGTCAACATATGCGACGGGATGACCACGTAGTAATTCCGTAGACCACGGGTCGAAAACGGCACCAGCGTTCTGTCCGACAAGCGGATATGGACGCGCCCGAACCGGCGCCACGCGTAGCTTCCGGCGACGATGCGGTAGAGGCAGTAGATCGAATAGACCAGCCGTACGGTGCCAAGCGCAAACCCCGCCAGAAACGCCGCAATCACGGCCTGTGCGAAGAAGCCGTCCAATGTAAGCACATTAAGCATGAACGTATCGCGGGCCAGGACAAGCCCCTCAAACTCCGAGGCTTTCATCTCAAAGCCGCCATTCAGATAGTACGCCACAACCATGTCGGACAGGTTCACCGAGACGCCCCGCGCCACCCCTAGGCCTTGCAGCGCCGTGAACGCGAGCGCCACGAAAGGGGCAGCGACGATAACCAGAAAGATCGTGTTCAGCAGACGCAGCTGCGTGTCATAGGCGTGTTTCAAGCCAGAGCGTTGCATCACCTGACGGACAACGTACCAAAGCCCAAATGCCAGGCAGAACAGGATGTTGGCATTGATGAAAGTATCGAGCAGCGCTTCACCCGCTATCATTTTTCAATCTCCGATCCACGAGCGCTCGAATTTGCCCCAGTGCTTCTTCCGAGAGCTGTTCATCGTTCACCAGTGCCGCAACGAGTGAGGCGGGGGTGTCGTCAAACAGTTTCTCGGACAGGTTCTTGAGAGAGCGGGATTGATACGCGTCCTTGGCAATGGTCGGGGTATAGATATGGCTCTTGCCCGACTTGCGGCTGGTCACGAATTCCTTTTGTTCCAGGATGCGCAGGATGGTCGCAGCCGAGGTATAGGCAAGGGACCGGTCGTCCGGCAGTCGCTCCAGCACGTCGCGCACAGTCCCCTCCTCCAAAGCCCAGAGTTCATTCATGAACTCCAATTCAACCTCGGTCAGCAGTTCGCTTTTCTTTTTCTTCATTGCTGTCCCATCCCGGGCAAACGCTCACTCACTACACAAAGTGAGTAAAGCTTATGCGTTTCGTGTTTCAAAGCGGAATCTCACACTTTCTTGAAGACAAAGATGCCCCAAAGGAGGCTGATCCCCAGCGGCCACCAGAGCGGCTGGCCCATCAATCCGAGCCAGGCGAGGAAGATATAGGCAGTTCCAAGAAGTGTGATGAAAAGCCGGTCACCCAGCGTTGTGGTCAGGCCCAGGATGCCCTTGCGTTCCAGCCCGTCGCGGTATTTGAAGCCTTCCATGAGGCCGATCACGGCAATAGCGCCGAAGATGCCGCAGAAGAGCGCGAAGGTCGCGGGCGTCCACGCCATCCAGAACGAAGGCCAAAGCGGCGCGGTCCAGGAAAAGCCGGTTTCTTCCTCTTTCTTCGCGACATTGCCCCAGCCCTGCGCGAAGGCTGGCGTCGCCGCGAGCAGGGTCAGTAAAACCAGAGGATACCGCATCACACCCTCCCCATCGCGAAGCCCTTCGCGATGTAGTTGCGGACGAAGTAGATCACGATGGCGCCGGGGATGATCGTCAGCGTCCCGGCTGCGGCCAGAAGCCCCAGCTCATACCCGGCGGACGAGGCCGTCCGGGTCATCGTAGCCGCAATCGGCTTCGCTTCGACCGCGGTCAAGGTCTTGGCCAGCAGCATCTCCACCCAGGAGAACATGAAACAAAAGAACGCGGCGACGCCGACACCTGCTTTGATATTCGGGATGAAGATCGTCACGAAAAAGCGCGGGAAGGAATAGCCATCGACATAAGCCGTCTCATCCAACTCTTTCGGCACCCCGCGCATGAAGCCTTCGAGGATCCAGACCGCCAGCGGGATGTTGAAGAGGCAATGCGCCAGTGCAACGGCGAGGTGCGTGTCAAAGAGGCCGACCGACGAATAGAGCTGAAAGAAAGGCAGGGCGAAGACGGCCGCCGGGGCCATGCGATTTGTCAGCAGCCAGAAGAACAGTTGTTTGTCGCCCAGGAACCGATAGCGCGAAAACGCGTACGCGGCGGGCAGGGCGACCGCGATGGAGATCACCGTGTTCAACGACACATAAATGATCGAGTTGATGTAGCCCCAGTACCAGGTCGGGTCGGTGAAGATGACCCGGTAGCTGTCCAGCGTGAAGGTCTGCGGAAACAAGCTGAAGCCCGAGAGGATCTCACCTGTTGTTTTGAAGCTCATCGTGACCAGCCAGTAAATCGGCAGCATCAGGAAGATGATGTAGAGGATCGGGATGATGGAGCGTTTACGCATGATCCGGTCTCCGTTGGCGCTGCCGTGCTCCGGACCTGATCCGGAGCCTCTGGCACAGGCGATGAGGTCCCGGATCACGTCCGGGACAACGCGGCGCGGTATGGCGAAATGTGGTCCTCATTTCGGATCGTCCTTCGTCATCAGCGTGTAGAAGAGCCATGACACCAAGAGCGTGATCGCGAAATAGATCAGGCTCATCGCCGCCGCCGGGCCGAGGTCGAACTGGCCAAGCGCGATCTTCACAAGGTCAATGGACAGAAGCGTGGTCGAGTTGCCGGGGCCTCCGCCGGTCAGCACGAAGGGTTCGGTGTAGATGTTGAAGCTGTCCATAAACCTTAACAGGATCGCAATCGTGAGGACGGTCTTCATCTTCGGCAGTTGGATGTACCAGAAGACCTTCCAGGGGGACGCGCCGTCGATCTTCGCCGCCTGGTAATAGGCATCGGGGATCGAGACGAGACCGGCATACGACAACAGCACCACCAGCGATGTCCAGTGCCAGACATCCATGACGATGATCGTGACCCAGGCCGAGAACGGTTGCTGCGTCATGTCATAATTCACACCGAGCACATCGTTCATGAAATAGCCGAGCATTCCGATTTTCGGCAGCGCGAAGATGTTCCACATGGAGCCGACCACGTTCCACGGGATCAGCATCGGCAGCGCCATAAGGACGAGGCAAACGGGCACCCAGAAGCCTTTGCGCGGCATGGAGAGCGCCACGATGATGCCCAGCGGCACCTCGATGATCAGGATGAGAAAGGTGAAGAGGAACTGCCGCCCGAGGGCTGCGTGGAACCGGTCGGAGGTCAGGATTTGTTGAAACCAATCAAGCCCTTGCCAGAAGAAGACGTTGTTGCCGAAGGTCTCCTGCACGGAGTAGTTGACCACCGTCATGATTGGGATCAGCGCGTTGAACGCCACCAGGATCAGCACGGGCAGGACGAAGAACCAGGCTTTTTGGTTTTCGGTTTTCATGACGGATGCTTCCTTTTTGTGGCAACCGACAAGGGGCTCCGCCCCGCTCGTCGCTTGAACTCTCCAGTGGAGAGTTCACCGGCTGCGCCGGACCGCTCCTCGCCCCCCGGGATATTTTGGAACAGGCGAAGGACAATTTTAGTCAAATGCTTCACGCATTGGTGCGAGACCGTATTTGTCGGAGACCGGAGGGCTGGAGGGCGCGTACGATGTTCACAAGGTCTGAAACATGCCGCCCGGCGAAACGGGTCCTTCACCGAATCTCCAAACAATAAAGGGTGGTTGGGAGGGGTGTTATCCTGCATGCCCAGCCTCCGTGGCAATCCAGCCATCGCGGTAGAGCCGGGTTTGATCGGAGCGGAACGCGAGGTGGACTTCGGCCCCTTGTTCGACATCCGCATGATCTACAACCGCTCTGATGGATGTGTCGCCCACCATGGCTTCGACCACGGCGTGGCATCCGACGTCGGACACCTTGCGCACGCGCGCGGGCACCCCGGTTTCGGCCAGAGTTACGAACTCGGGTCGGACACCAAGTTCTGTCGTGCCTCCTTCTCCGCTGACCGCGCCTTCAACCGCGATGTCGATGCCGTGGAACGCGACGCGCCCGTCTTGTACGGAGGCGGGCAGGATGTTCATCCCCGGCGAGCCGATAAAGTGGCCGACGAAGGTGTGTTGCGGGCGCTCGAAAAGCTCTACGGGCGTGCCGATCTGAACGATCTCGCCCTCCTGCATCACCACGACCTGATCGGCGAAGGTCAGCGCCTCGGTCTGGTCGTGGGTGACGTAGATCATCGTGGCGCGCACGCGCTGGTGCAGTTCCTTGAGCTTGGAGCGAAGCTTCCACTTCAGATGCGGATCGATCACCGTGAGTGGTTCGTCGAACATCACGACATTCACGTCGTCCCGGACAAGGCCGCGACCCATGGAGACTTTCTGTTTGTTGTCGGGCGAGAGATGCGCGGCGCGGGTGTCGAGCATCTCTTCGACCTCCAGCATCGCCGATATCTCGGCCACGCGTTCGGCGATCTTGGCCGGGTCGACGCCCCGGTTCTTGAGCGGGAAGGCGAGGTTTTCGCGCACCGTCATCGTGTCGTAGATGACCGGGAACTGGAACACCTGCGCGATGTTGCGCTGGTCCGGTGGTAGGTCGGTCACATCCTTGTCGTCGAAAAGGATACGCCCCTCAGACGGGTGCAAGAGCCCGGAGATGATGTTCAGTAGCGTCGATTTCCCGCAGCCCGATGGGCCGAGGAGCGCGTAGGCACCGCCGTCCTGCCAGTCGAGGTCGATCTCTTTCAGAGCGTAGTCCTCGGGACCGGAGGGGTTGGGCAGATACGAATGTTTCAGGTTGGAGAGGGTGATTTTTGCCACTAGGCCACGAGCCTCCCATCGGGGGCGAAGTAGAACGCCTTTCGCGCGTCCATGAAGAACTGGTGATCTTCGCCGACTTCGTAGGGGTGGACGCCGTGTGCAAGTGACACCCAACCGTCGCTGCCCATTTGGAAGTGCGCGCTTGATTCCGAGCCGGAAAGCTCGGTGACCTGCACGATGCCGTTGAGCGCCACGTCTTCCGGTCCGCTTTGGGTCGGTAAAACATGGTGGGGGCGGATCGCCACTGTGTAAGGGCCATCGGGGAGCGATGCCGCATTGCCCTGCATGGTCCAGGTGACACCGGTGCGGAGTTTGGCCTGATCTCCTGACTTGGTGATCTCGGCCGCATTGATCGGCGGGTCGGAAAAGACGCGCGCTGCTGTCAACGTTGCGGGCTTGCGATAGATTTCTGCGGTGCGCCCGAATTGCGTGACGATCCCGTCATCCATCAAGGCGGTGTAGCCGCCGAGGAGCAGGGCTTCCTCGGGTTCCGATGTGGCATAGACGACCACGGCGCCGCGCCCGGCGAACAGTTCGGGGAGCTGTTCACGCAGTTCTTCGCGGAGTTTGTAATCGAGGTTCGCGAGCGGCTCATCGAGGAAAACGGCGCGGCTTTCCTTGGCAATCGCGCGAGCCAGCGCGGTGCGTTGTTGCTGTCCGCCCGAGAGTTCCTGCGGGCGGCGTTTGAGCATCGGGCTGAGTTTCAGGATTTCGGCGGCTTCCTGCACGCGGCCGTCGATTTCTGACTTCGCCATGCCTGCGACCCGAAGCGGGGAGGCGATGTTGTCATACACGGTCATATGCGGGTAGTTCACGAAGAACTGGTGGACGAGGCTGATGTTGCGCTTTTGCGTGTTCAGCTTGGAGACATCTTCACCGTCCATGAAGATCTGACCGGACGCGAGCGGGTCGAGCCCGGCCATCAGCTTGATCAGGGATGTCTTGCCGGCACCCGTCTGACCCAGAAGCACGTTGAAGTGCCCGGTCTTCAACGTGAGGGAGGTCGGCTTGATATGCGTGATGCCACGCACAACCTTGCTCGCCTCTTTCAACTCCAGTGTCATCGACCCCGCGTTCCTTTATCCGTCGAGATCAGAGGAGGTTTCGCAGCGAAACCTAAGTCTCTGAATTTAAACGTTAATGCTTTCTTATAGCTGCGTGCGCAGGCAGTGAATGGCCCCCGCCCAAAGGCGAGGGCCAAATGATTTTACTGGCTCCAGCGCGCAACCAGATCGTCATAGTTGACGGTCTGACCTTGCGGCTTTTCGTTCTCCAGCTTGGCTTTCGGAGCACCCGGCTGGCTGAGCCAATACTCGGCGTCGCGCTCTTCATTCAGGCGCGGGCCGCAGCCGCCATAGACGTTGGCGCCTTCGTCAGCCGCCTGCATCCGGGCCATGGTGATGTCCATCTCTTCTGCGAGACGGTCCATGGCTTCCTGAGGCGTAAAGGCACCCGAGTTCACGTCACCGATCTGCTGCCACCAGATTTGGGCCAGCTTCGGATAGTCCGGCACGTTGATGCCGGTCGGCGACCAGGCCACACGGTCGGGCGAGCGGTAGAACTCGACCAGACCACCGAGCTTCGGTGCCCGTTCGGTGAAGCTTTCGTGGTTGACCGTGCTGTCGCGGATGAAGGTGAGACCCACGTGGGACTTCTTCACGTCAACCGTCTTCGAGGTCACGAACTGCGCATAGAGCCAAGCGGCCTGTGCGCGGTCAGACGGGGTGGACTTGAGGAACGTCCAGGAGCCCACGTCCTGATAGCCGACCTTCTGGCCTT
>JBCBBB010000147.1:0-6591 GCA_038532095.1 Pseudomonadota bacterium | reverse complement strand
CGGCTGCGATGCCCTGGATCACGGAGCCGTCGCAGTCGCTCTTCCGCTGGCAGGTCGGCGATGTGATCCAGGGCGGCCCCTTCCGTCAGACCAACAACGTCGTGCCCGTACCAGAAGACCCCGGCCTTGGTGTTGAACTCGACCCCGATGCGCTGGCACATTGGCACGCGCATATCGTGGAAAACGGCCCACTCGATCACTTCATTGATCCCGCCGCGCCAGGGCGCTTCCGCCGCCTTCCGCTCAACTGAGGATAAGTCCATGCCTGAGATTCAAAAAGACGCCGAGACAAACACCAAGTCCCTCCCCTCTCACGCCAAGGCTGTGGTGATCGGAGGCGGTGTCGTCGGGTGTTCGATCCTCTTTCACCTCGCCAAATTCGGCTGGAAGGACGTCGTGCTGTTGGAGCGGGATGAACTCACCTCAGGATCGTCTTGGCACGCCGCGGGTCAAATCCACACGATCAGCTCTGATCCCAACATATCGCGCCTGCAAAGCTACACGATCGATCTTTACAAGGAGATCGAGGAAACGTCGGGCCATTCGGTTGGCTTGCACATCACTGGTGGCTTCTATGCCGCTTCGACCAAGGAGTGGTATGATTACCTCAAGCGCGAACGCTCCAAAGCGCGCTACATGGGGCTGCACCAAGAGTTTATCTCGCCCAAGGAACTGGGTGAGCGGCATCCTCTGATCGATTCGCAGCACTATTACGCTGCGCTGTGGGACGATCAGGACGGTGATCTGGACCCCTCCGGGGCCACCTATGCCTTTGCCAAGTCCGCGCGCGTGCATGGCGCGCAGTACTTCACCCATTGCGGCGTCACCTCTATGTCACAGCGCCCCGATGGCTCCTGGGATCTGACGACACCCAAAGGCCAAATCAATGCCGAACATGTTGTAAACTGCGGCGGACTGTGGGCACGCGAAGTGGGTCACATGTCGGGCGTGCATCTGCCGGTACAACCGATGGAGCACCACTACCTCATCACCGAAAAGATACCGCTCATTGCCGAACGCATGGAAAGTATGGGCGAAGCCGGCCGCTTGCCTGCCGGGATCGACTACGAGGCCAACATCTATTTCCGACAAGAGCGTCAGGGCATGCTTCTGGGCACCTACGAGCCGAAGTCGACGCCGTGGAAGGTCGACGGCACACCCTGGGATTTCGGGCATGAGCTCCTCCCGCCCGATCTCGACCGCATTGCGGACCGCCTTGAGATGTCGTTTGAGCGCATTCCGACTATTGGCGAAGCCGGCATCAAGGATATGATAAACGGGCCCTTCACCTTTGGTCCCGACGGCAATCCGATGATTGGCCCGGTTCCCGGCATGACAAACTACTGGGTGGCCGTCGGCGTGATGGCCGGGTTCTGCCAAGGCGGCGGTGTCGGGCTGACGATGGCCGAATGGATGATCGATGGCGAGCCGTCGATTGATGTCTGGGCCATGGATGTTGCCCGCTTTGGTGAGTTCGCAACACCCGATTGGGGCACCGTCAAATCGTCCGAGAACTATGAACGCCGGTTCGTGATGACCTTCCCCAATGAAACCCTGCCCAAGGGGCGGATGCAGAAAACGACAGCACTTTACGACCGCCTGGTTGCAAAAGGCGCGTTGATGGGCCAGGGCTTTGGGCTGGAAAACGCGCTCTGGTTTGCGGACGCGCCAGAAGACGCCCATGAAACACCCACCTTTGAGCGCAACCGCAGTCACGATTATGTCGCGCAAGAGATCAAAGCGGTGCAGGAGGCCGTGGGTGGCATCGAGATTGCCAATTTTGCGAAGCATGAGTTCAAGGGGGACGGTGCGCGCGCTTACCTTGACCGGACGCTAGCCGGTTTCGTGCCGCGGCCCGGGCGCCTTGCGTTGACACCGATGCTGACACCGAAGGGAAAACTCTACGGAGACCTGACGGTTGCCTGTCTCGCCAAAGATCACTTCATGCTCTTTGGCTCCGGCGCTATGCAAGAGGCGCATCGCCGCTGGTTCGAAAAAGACCTGCCCAAAAACGTGGGCTACGCCAACGTATCGGACGACTGGCACGGGGTGGCGCTCTCTGGTCCCAAGTCCCGCATGTTGCTTTCCCGGATTTGCCGCGATGACGTCAATCCCGACGCCTTCAAGTTCCGTGACCTGCGCCAGACATTCGTGGGCGGCGTTCCGGTCATTCTCAACCGGATCAGCTTTTCCGGTGAACTTGGATACGAAATCTACTGCCGCCCACAATATTTGCTGCGCCTCGCCGAAGCTATTGAGGATGCCGGTGCCGATCTTGGCTATCGTTGGTATGGCGCCCGTGCGCTGATGTCGATGCGGCTCGAAAAGGGCTGGGGCGTCTGGACGCTGGAGTTCCGCCCGGACTTTGACGCGGTGGAGTCGGGCATGGACGCCTTCATCAACTGGAAGAAGGACTTTGTCGGTCGCGATGCAACACTTGCAGCGAATAACACAGGGCCCAAGCAAAAGCTCATCACGATGACGATCGACGTCGATGGCATTGATGTGTCAAACGACGAGGCCATCCTGAAGGAGGGCCGGGCAGTCGGATATGTCTCGTCAGGCGGCTATGCCCACCGGGTCGGCCACTCAATGGCCATGGGCTATGTCGAAGCCGCCTGTGCCGTGCCAGGAACCCAGCTTCAGGTCGAAATCCTTGGTGAACTTTACACTGCTGATGTTCTCGGGGGAGCGATCTATGACGCCAATGGCGCTAACATGCGCGCCTGACTCTTTCAGGCTTCGGAACGCCTGTCACTGGCCGCAAGACGAAATTCGCTGGCCACATAAAAGCCCTGGCACATCCGTGTCGAGGCGTTCGGTATGGTTGGGTGACATGGACCCGAACACATTGAAAGCGAACGCACTTCTGGTCGGCGGCTAAGTTAGACCTCCTACGGTTACCGAAGCGGGCGCGACACCTATCACCGAGGGCATTTATTCGGGACTGTGCATCATTGCTTGGAGTAGAATAGTGGTTTCTTTCTAAGACCAGCGTCTTAACGAACGGTGTTGCAGGAGTTACGGTGGTCGGCTTCCAAGCACCAAATTAGCGAAACGGGCAGCGGCAATGACAACTCCGCTGTGAGATTTTCTTCAAGACGATAAAGGCCGTGTTGATTTGGCACAGGTCGTGGCCAAACCGCCAAGAAGCAGAAATGGCCATCTTCCAGCACATCCACAGCTTCGACGACGAGCGACGAAGCACCTAGTATTGGGCTGAAAAAGCGCGGTCGCATTAGAACGGAAAACGGCCAACCGAACGCTTGTGGCGGCGCTATAGCGTGACGCGTCCGTGTTTTGTGGAATGACGCAGGGAACAGGTGACAATGCTGCTCAACGAGAAGGCTAAGCCTACGCCGACGTCCGAGCCTGAGATCGCCGCAAGGTGAAAGCGTTAGGTTCTTGGTCTATTCGAAAGACTGGACAGCGGTGAACATGGTGAAGAAGTTGTTAGGCTGACCAGAACGCTCATTGGTCGCATCGTTCTCACGCCCTCCCAAGATAGGGACAGGCGGATTATCGGGTTCCAAGGAGACCTGGGAGGCACACAGTCTGTCATCGCTGGAATTGGATTTGCCCTTTCGGGAGAACCGTCAGCAGTTAACCAAGACGAGTTCGTGGCATTGGTTGCGGGGGTAGGATTTGAACCTACGACCTTCAGGTTATGAGCCTGACGAGCTACCGGGCTGCTCCACCCCGCGCCAAAGCCTGCACTGTCTATTGCGAGTCGTTTTGGACCGCAAGGGGGTGTTTGAGAAGTTGTTACATTTCCCACCGCTTTCAACTTGTGGTAAGGCCCAAAGTCATGTTCCTGCGAGGATTTCTTCTTCTCATTGCCGCAGTGAGCCTGTCCTACGCGGCCACTGTCTATTTCGGGAATGACGTCCTGATTGCGTTGGGGCTGATCCTGACTCAACTGAAAGTACTGGCAAAGAAAGTCGTAGGCATCGAACTTCCAGCCATTCTGGCATGGCTGAAGATGCAGGCCACTGTTTTCTTCCGCGTTGAGCTTCTGAAGAAGTGGCTAACAACAACGTTCCTGCCTCTGCTTCTGGGGCGCGCTGCCTTGCGCAGAGTGGCGGCTTTCACCGATCAGTATCGCCGCGCCGTGCGTTTGCGATACATGCGCCTTCTGCGTTGGTACAGAAGATTGAATCGGTGGGAGAAGCTCTTGTCGGCTGCCATCATTCTGGCCGCCACGGTAGCCCTTTCTGTGACGTCACTTGGTCTTTGGCTGATCTTGTTTTCGGTCAAAATCCCGCTCTGGATTGTTGCAGTGGCCACCGCACTGGGCCGCATGGTTTGGACCAGTGTGCAAAAGATGGCGTTTCGCGCCGCTGCGTTTCTGCAACTTGCGCTTCTCTGGAAAGGCCTGAAGCGCTTGTTGCCAGCATCATGGCTCGCCCGAAAGCGACGTTTCGACTATCGGGTTGCGCGGACTGTCATACGAAAACGGCGGATGACACTGGCACAACTAGAGGCGCGCAAGGACAGCTTGCCGTTTCGTATGGGATTACTGGTCGAGTACCTGCGAGGTCCGCGTCGAGAATGAGCGCAGTTCTTACAGTGACCCATCGGCCTTAAGACGAGCCGCCATTGCACTTAACACGCGGTAAAGCTCGCCCGCCGGTGCATTCCATTGCGCCACATACTCACCTTGCGACGCAACCACATCTGTATCCCCCCGTGCCGCCGGACCTGTAAGCGCATCGCGCGGGCCATGAAGGATCGTGTTTTCACAGGTCGCACGAAGGAGACTGGCGTTTATGTCCTCCGCAAGGTCATCGGGCACACCGGCGTCGTTCCACGCCTCTCGCGCGATGGCCTGCAAGACTGTCGCGAAGTTGTTCGAGAACACTGCGGCAGCATGATACAGCGCCTTTCGATCCGACGCGATACGGAAGGGCCGCGCCCCAACTTCGATCAACAGGTTTTCAATTGCTTCGACTGCGGCAGCATCACCCTCAATACCGCAAGGCGTGCCAGGGAAACTGGCCGCAGCAACAACCGGGTCCGCGAAACTCAGGTTCGGATGCGCGCTCGCCAACTGCCAACCGGCGTCACGCAGCGGTGCCATGACATCAGCCGTATGAAAGCCCGAGCAGTGCAAGGCAATTGCCGGCGGGTGACCTGCTCGCGCAAGGTCGCTCGAAACTGACCTGATCTGGGTATCGGGCACAGTCAGAAGCCAAACTTCGGCGGCACGCATGTCAGCGACTACTGTTGCGCGCCCTTGGCCAGCTTGTTCGACTGCCATAGCTGCGGAGGCATATCGCGCGCTGGCCACGTCACGCACCTTCGAGCCGAGCACCTTCAGAAAAGCCTGCCCAACCCGACCGGCTCCGATGATGTTCACCTGCGTCATGTCGCGACGCTACCAAGCAATGTGTAGAACAAAAAGCCGCCCGTGCGGGTGTTTCCGTTAACTCTGAGAATCCAGTCAGTGCTAAGGGCCTCTCAGGATCCGCCGGGTCGCACGAACCGCGCGCCTCCGTTCGTCCGCTCGCCAACCTTTGCCCGACGTGCGCCGGTAATGGCTGGTGCCAAGCTTCGTTTCTTTCGCAACTCTTGCATCAACTCAGGCACGATCTCAGTCAATTCCACACCGAACGTTTCCTTGGTTCCAGTGCCCTTCGTGATACCGCTGGACACAATGGAAAAGACCCGGGGCCGCCCTCCAACTGTGATGAAAACCGGCGCACCCGATGATCCATAGGTCGCGTCGCAGTCGATTCCGACCACGCCATCCCGGTATCTTGAGTGCATCGTGCACCCCCTCTCCAAAGTGAGTGCGCCCATGCGGCCGCGCCCATATGAGGCCAGGGTCAACTCTGCGCCGCGTCTCGGAGCGCCCACAATACTGTAAGGATCGATGCCTGCATCGTAGATCGGGCTGGCCAAGCGGACGAGCGCGACATCGTTGGAAATTTCGCCGGAGCGATTGTTTCTGGCGTCGGCCTCAATGTAACCCTTTGCAATCACGATATCTTCCACGCTTCGCGTGGCAAGCGCCGCGCCATCACTGAAGGCAGCGCGGAACGTGAACTTACCACGTTTGCGATACACACAATGTGCGGCGGTCACGGCAACCTCGCGGGTGATGAGCGCAGCGGTGCAAGACCCACCGGGACCTTCGAGAAGGCCCACGGCTTCGAACCCGAAAAGCTTGTCGCGGCGGTCGAGACGATCCTTGGTTTGCGCTTGCACGGAGGTGGCAGCAAGGACGAGGGCAATCGTGAGCAGGACGCGGCGCATCACGGCATTTGGTCTCCGGTCTCAAGCCCCGAATGTGAGGATAGATTGGGTTTGCGGTGGGAATGTGACCATATCGGCTGACAGCTTCGTGATGAAGCATTTTCATCCATGGGAACTAGAGTTGACAGGCCTCAGGAGGATGTCACGTGAAGAAACGCAAACTGTCACCAAGAAAAGAACGCCAAGCCAAACGCGCTGAGCGATCTCACGAAACACCCAGCCGCCGCAATTTTCTGAAGATTGCAAGAAATGGAATGATCGGAAGTGCTGTTTTAGGCGGTGGCGGACTATGGGCGCTTTCCAGTCTGCGGACCTTCGCGGCAGAGCATGACC
>JBCBBB010000146.1:0-6643 GCA_038532095.1 Pseudomonadota bacterium | reverse complement strand
CCGCCCGGCGCATCGCAGCCGATCACCGGTCCTGAATGCCACGCGACCATCGGAATGTTTGCGGCAACCACACCTTCAAGCGCGGCCTGCTGTTCGACCGCATCGAAGCCGTTGATCACGATGCCATCCGGTTGCAACGCCAACGCCTGACCAATCGCTCCGGTGCGGCCCTGAACCGAGCCTGCCCCGTCCAGGACCCGCACGTCCCAGCCGATCTTGGCCGCCGCTTCCTCGACGCCATTCGTGACGCCGAGAATGCCGCCGTTCTTCAGGTCCGCCGCCACCACGACAATGGACTTGCCTTCCGCCGCTGCGGGGCCCGACGTCGGCCCATCCCACTCGGCTGCCAGGATTGGCGAGGCGAGCATGGTCGTGGCCATCAGGCCCGCAATGAATTTCCTCTTTTTCATGTGATTTCCTCCCTTTGCATGTTCAATGTTCAGCGCTTCTCTGCACCTTTTCTGCGCTGTGCGTAGCCTGCGATGCCGATGGCAATCAGCAGGGTTACCCCGTTGAAAAGCGGCTCGACCCAGAAGGAGCCGCCAAATTGTTGAATGCCGGAAATGCCAACCGCCAGAATGGCGACACCCACAATGGTGCCCCAGACATTCACCCGGCCCGGCTTGATCGTGGTGGAGCCCAGAAACGCGCCGACCAGCGCGGGCAGCAGGAACTCAAGCCCCACGCTCGCCTGCCCGATCCTCAGTTTCGCGGCGAGCAACACACCAGCCAGCGCGGTCAGCGTGCCAGACGCGACAAACGCTCCGATCACGTATTTCCGGGTCGGGATGCCGTTTAGTTGCGCCGCGCGCTGGTTGGCGCCTATGGCGTACAGGTAGCGACCGATGGGCGTGTACTCGAGGACGATCCACATCACGATGGTGATCGCCAACAGATAGAACCCTGTGATCGGCAGCCCGAAGACAAACGTTGTCGACAGCCCATAGAATCCGTCCGGCAAAACGCCGACCATCTGCCGCCCGCCCGTGTGCCAAAGCGCCAGTGCATAAAGCACCGTGCCCGTCCCAAGCGTCGCGATGAAACTGTCAATCTTGGCCACCTCGACCAGCAATCCATTCAGAAACCCGGTGATCCCACCCAGCACCAAAACCAGCATCACGGCCAGCGGCCAAGGCAGGCCAAGCAGGGTTTGCAAGCTGATCGCCAGGATGTGCCAAAGGACGATCCCGTAGCCCACCGTCAAGTCGATCCGCCCCGCCGCCATCGGGATCATCGCGCCCAAGCTGAGCAAAGCGATGATCGCCTTGTCGCTGACAATCGCCCGCAGGTTCAGCATGGTCGGAAACGTGTTCGGCAACAGGATCGAGAATAGCCCGATCAGCAGGAATGTCAGGATCACGAGACCATAGACCGGCAGGAACCGCATCAGCCGTCTGCCAAACGTCAGACCTTTCAGTTCCGCCTTGGTTGGTTCCAGCGCGCTGCTCTCAAGCGATTGCATGGGGCGCGTCCTTTCCGTCTTGCATGTTCCCGGCCGAGGCCGCCTGGATCAGGTTTTCCGTGGTCAGTCGCGTGCCTGACAATTCATCGACAATCGCACCCTGACTGAACACGATGGCCCTATGGCAAATCGTGGCGATCTCCTCGAAATCGGTGGAGACGACGAGAATGCCCACGCCATCCGCCAGCGCCCGGTTCAGCAGCGCATAGATTTCCGACTTCGCGCCAACATCGACGCCCGCTGTCGGGTCCTCGCACAAGAGAAGCCGTCGCTTCGTGGCGAGCCACCGCCCGATGACCACCTTCTGCTGGTTGCCACCCGAAAGCGCCTCAATCGAAAGGCTTGGATCGTTTGGTGAAAGGCCAAGCTCGGCCCCAATGATCGCAGCCTGATCGGCCTCTGTGCGAGGTGACAGCATGTCGAGCAATTTACGCCCAATACCCTCCGGGTTGAGAAACGTGTTCTCGCGGATGCTGAGCGTCATGGCGACAGATTCTTCCGTACGGTCCTTGGCCACCAATCCAATCCCGGCCGCCAACGCTTTCTGCGGGTTCGACAGATCAGGGTGGGCGCCGTCCAACGTTACTTCACCATCGAAGGAAGACAATCCGAACAGGGCCCGACTGACGGCTTCATGCCCTGCCCCGCGCAGGCCGACAAAGCCGACGATCTCATTCTGTCGCAGCGTGAAGTCGAGCGGCCCGACCGTATCAACCGCGAAATTCTCCAACTCCAGAATGGACCGCCCGGGTTCTTCGGTCGTTTTGACTGTCTCACGGGTCTTCCGACCCACAATCTTCTGGACCAGTTCTTCGGGCGTCGTGTGCTCAATACTGCGCACGCCCACAAGAACCCCGTCGCGAAGAACCGCAACGCGGTCCGCAATCCGGAAAATCTCATCAAGCCGATGGCTCACATAGATCATCCCCACACCACGATCCCGGAGCGGACGGATGGCGGCAAACAGGCGCTCCACCTCATCAGCGGGCAGCGAGGCCGTGGGCTCATCCAGCACGAGGAACTCGCTATCAACGGCCAACGCGCGCGCAATCGCCACCAGCGATTTCTCGGTCCGCGACAAATCCTCGACACGGGTGGTGGGATCAAACTCGCAATCGACCTTGGCCAGCGCTTCAGCCGCGAACCTCTCAACCTTGCCCCATTGGATCATCCCGTTCTTCCGGGAGAAGCCGAGCGCCAGCGCGATGTTCTCCGCCACCGTCATCCATTCGATCAGACCGAGGTCCTGGTGGATGAAGGCCACCTTCTGGCGCTCGCCGAACCCGGCGGGGCGGTGCTGGTAGGGATCACCGTCGATCAGGACACGCCCGGCATCCGGCTGGTGGATGCCGCCCAGCACCTTGATGAGGGTGGATTTGCCCGCGCCATTTTCACCGAGGAGAGCGACGATCTCACCACGACCCACCGACAAAGAAACGTCTTTCAGCGCGTAAGTGCCGCCGAAATGCTTGTCGATTCCATCGAAGAACAGACCTGAGGCCAGGTTCTCCATCGTGCGCCCTCCCTGTGTCACGGGCATTGAGTTACCCGTAACGTTACGCTAATGCTTGTGGGAAGGAACCGATCTGTCAAGCCTTAAGTTACCCGTAACGTAATCGACGTGAAATGCCTGAAAAAGAAATTAAAAACAACAAAGTAAGTTTATCTCAGGTGGCGCGTGCCGCGGGTGTCTCGAAAATGACGGCAAGCCGGGTTTTGCGCGAGGAAGGCGGATACTCCGAAAAGACCCGCGCGCTGGTCATGGAGAAAATCGACGAACTTGGCTACCTGCCGAATCGGCTGGCCACTGTCTTTGCGGGCGATAAAAGTTCCACCTTCGTTGGCGTCGCCATCCCCGATTTGGGAAACGAGGTCTTCAGCCAGGTCCTTGAAGGGATTGACCGCAAGCTTGGCGCCTTCGGGCACCAGTCGGTTCTGGGCCTGACACAACATACGCTTCAGGAAGAAGAGGACTGGATACGCACAGTGCTCTCGTGGCAACCGGCTGGATTGATCCTGACCGGTCGATACCATTCGCCACGCGCTACGGATATGCTCAAGAACGCAGGCATACCGATTGTCGAGATCTGGGATTTCAATTCCTCCCCACTCGACATGAGCGTCGGGATCAACCACTTCGACAGCGGGTTCGATATGGGCCGCTATCTGAACGGCTGCGGCTACAGCAATATCGGTTACGTCGGCACCTCACATGACACCGCCAACGCTGCGACCACACGGCTCGACGGGTTCTGCAAGGCGGTCGAAGGTGGCGGCGGCGCAGTCGCAAAGCAACTCTGCCTGCACGATACGGCGACCTATTACACAGGTTACTATGGCACCGAGCAATTGCTCGCAGGCAGTTCCGGGATCGAGTGCATCTTCTACCAGAATGACGCAATGGCCTTCGGCGGATTGCAATACGTCACCTCCAAGGGCATGTCGGTTCCCGGCGATATCGGCATCGCTGGGTGGGGGGATCTGCCAATCGCCTCTGTCCTGCCGCGACGCCTGACCTCCATGCATGTGCCGCACCTGAAACTCGGTCAGGCGGCAGCCGAGATGATGCTGGCAAGGCTTTCCAACGAACCGATTGAGAATTTCCGCAACATCGGCTTCAGCTTGATCCCCGGCTCCACCGTTCGGAGCCATCCCTAGCGTCACCGGGACAGCGCGGTCATAGTCTGATTTGCGCATCTCAAAGCAACGACTGGCAAACTGCGCCCCTGAGGCAGCCCGGAAACAACCCCTGACCTGACACGTCCCGGTCCGAAAGCGGAGCGAACGCCATAACCGAGCGTGCCAATGCGGTGATACGCAGGTAGACTATTTGCTCCAATGCGCGTTTGCGATGGCGCACAGGTCGTCGAAGATATCCGGTGCACTTGCAACCACACGCCCGCCCTCTCGGATCATGTCCCCGGCGTTCTGATTCTCTACCTTGCCACCTGCTTCTTCGATCATCAGTTGGCCAGCCAGGCAATCCCAGGCGTTCATATGCTCTTCAAGGTAACCCAGCATTCGGCCGGCCGCGACATAGGCCAATGACAGCGCACCACTGGCGTTGCGGTGATACAGCGCGCCCCGCGATACGATATCTGCAATCACGGGCACGACATGCGCCGCCTCCACACGGTTCGAATACCCAACCGAGACTGTCCCGCTCTCAAGCCCGATGCCACTGGCAACACGCATCGGCGCGCCATTCAGATGCCCACCCTGTCCGCGTCGGGCTGTAAACGTCTCGCCAAAATTGGGGTCGTGGATAACTCCAAGCTCCGTCCGATTGTTGCTGACCCCGGCAAGAACAATCGTCCAGGCGGGGATCCCATTGACGAAGTTCGTGGTGCCGTCGATGGGATCAATCACCCAGTCAAAGCCGCTGCTTCCAGTCGCGCTGCCATGCTCTTCACCAAAGACACCATCGTCCGGCCACGCGTCTGCAATGCGCTTGCGAATGAAAGTTTCAACGTTCTTATCCGCCTCGCTGACCCAATCCTGCGCGCCCTTGACCTCAATCGCCAAAGATCCGCGGTCCGCAAAGTACTGAGCCGCAATCTCTCCGGCGGCACGACAGGTCTGGTTTGCGAATTCAAACCTGCTGGCAATGTTGTCCATTTTTCATCCTGTGATCGGTTGAGGTCATAACGTGGAGATCGGCTCCGCAACAGTACCGCAAAATGAACGGCGTGCCACACTGCCCGTCCATGCGCGTGCCCCAGAACAGCAAGAACGGCGTAACGCGGGAAGAAACGTAAAAAGTTCCGCTTTCGATGTCGATGCAGACAGTCCCGATCATGAGGCAGATTGTTCCACCACTGCCAAAAACACAGAATTTTGTTTCGCAACTCACAACATCTGTGGCACGCTCGTTCTGAGTGGCAAACAAGAAAACGCCACCGACCAGGGAGGAAATACATGAACATAAGGCCTGACCCCACATTTCACGCCACACCGAAACTTGCCATGGAAGCGCCAGCAGAAACGCTTGCGTTCACATTGATGCTCAGCCCGGACGGGTCGCAGCCCGATGGATTGGCTGTCGTGGATGTCGACCCGGCATCCAAAACCTATGGCGAGATTGTCCACCAACTCATTATGCCGAACAAAGGTGATGAATTTCATCACTTCGGCTGGAACGCCTGCTCGTCCGCCTTGTCGCCCCTAACCGGGCACGCGTTTCTTGAACGCCGTTATCTGATTATTCCGGGCATCCGGTCGTCACGCATTTACGTGATCGACGTCAAAGAACCGCTCAAAGCCAAAATCCACAAAATCGTCGAACCGGAAGAGGTGTTTGCGAAAACCGGATACTCGCGCCCCCATACGATCCATTGTGGACCGGAAGGCATCTATGTCTCGACACTTGGTGGCGGCGGCGAAGATGGCACGGACGGACCGCCGGGCATCTTCATCATGGATTGCGAAACGTTTGAAATTCTCGGCCGCTACGAAATGGATCGCGGTGAGCAGGACAAGCACTATGACTTCTGGTGGAACCTGCCGCGCGACTACATGGTCAGCTCGGAATGGGGATTGCCACCACAATTCGAGAACGGGATCGTGGCCGAGGATTTGCTGTCCAACAAATATGGGCACAAGATCCATTTCTGGAACTTGCGGGAACGCAAGAACGTGCAAACCATTGACCTCGGCGCAAACCATCAGATGGCACTCGAGATCCGACCCGCACATGATCCCTCCAAGGATTATGGGTTCTGCGGGGTGGTGGTGGACACCACGAACCTCCAGGGTGCGATCTTCACCTGGTGGCAGAAGGATGACGGCACCTTCGAGGCAAAGAAGACCATCACCATCGACCCACGCCCCGAGAAAGCCGAGAACTTGCCGCCGCTCTTGCAGGGGTTTGAAGCAGTGCCGCCGCTGGTCACGGACATCGACCTGAGCCTCGACGACAAGTATCTCTACGTGGCCTGTTGGGGACAAGGAGAGATGCACCAATACGATGTCTCGGACCCGATGAACCCGAAACTGACCGGCAAGGTCGAGGTCGGAGGCATCGCGCGGGGTGCCAAGCACCCGAACGGCAAACCGTTTGTCTACGGCCCGCAAATGGTCGAGATCAGCCGGGATGGCAAGCGTGTCTACTGGACGAACTCGCTCTATTCGACATGGGACGATCAGTTCTATCCCGATGACGAAGGCGGGCAAATGGTGATG
>JBCBBB010000145.1:0-6652 GCA_038532095.1 Pseudomonadota bacterium | reverse complement strand
GGGAAGAAAGCCCAAAGCTTGTGAAGGTCGCGATCCCCGCGGCGATGGTCTTCACTTCCATCCCGCCGATCCTCTCCGGCCTGCTTTTGATGTGGATTTTCGCGGCCAATCTTCGTTGGTTTCCGCTGACCGGCGCCTACGGCCTGACGGTAGAGCCCGGTTGGACATGGGAGTTCGCCGTCTCCGTCCTCCACCACGGGTTCCTGCCCGCGCTGTCGATCGTGATCGTGACCTTCGGGTTCTGGGCGCTCGGTATGCGTGGCTTGATGATCACCGTACAGGGCGAGGATTACGTGACACTCGCCAAGGCCAAAGGGCTGAAGCCGCGCTACATCCTTTACAAGTACATGATCCGCAACGCGATCCTGCCTCAGATCACAGCCTTCGCACTGAAGGTCGGGCTTCTTATCGCCGGACAAGTGCTGGTCGAACGCATCTTCGCCTATAACGGGATGGGCAAGCTTCTCTATGACGCCATCCTCGATCAGGATTTTCCGGTGATCCAGGGGGTCAGCTTCGTCATCATCCTGATGACGGCGCTTTCGGTTTTCATCGTTGACCTGGTTTACCCGTTCATCGACCCGCGCATCCGACATGAGGCTTCGCCATGACCGACGCACCCATGACCCGCGCGGACCGTCGCCGCGCGCGCCGCATCCGGCGCTTCGATAATCCCTGGCTGAACCCGAAACTCTTCTGGGGCGTCGGCCTCCTCCTCGGGATCGTCGTTCTGGGCATCCTGGGCCGCGTCTTCTGGGACCCGGAGCTGGTCTTCGTCGGCTCCGGGATCCCGAAACTGCCGCCGCCGGGATTCGAAAATCTGCGAGGGCAGAGCGGCACCTTCGCGAACCCGCTCGGCACCGAAGGCTCAGGCCGCGACATACTCGCGCTGATCATCATTGGCGCGCCAAACTCGCTCTTCGTCGGCCTCCTCGCCTCACTGATCGGAATGTCGATTGGCATCTTCCTCGGCTTCACATCAGGCTTCGTCGGCGGACGCACCGACGACGTGATCCGTGTGTTGTCCGACGTGATGATCACCATCCCGCCGCTTTTGATCCTCGTGGTATTCCAGTCGGCTTTTGGTGACGTGTCGCTGACGATGATGGCGCTTCTGATTGCGGGGTTTGTCTGGCAATCGCCGACCCGCCTGATCCGCGCGCAGGTACTTTCGATGAAGCAGTCCGGCTATGTCCAGATGGCGCGGCTCTCCGGTGCATCGACCTGGCACATCATGTTCAAAGAGATGTTGCCGAACCTTGTCCCCTACCTCTTCGGTTCGTTCATCGCGAACGTGACAACGTCGATTGTCACCGCCGTTGGCCTCGAAGTGCTTGGCCTTGGGCCCCAGCGCATCCCGACACTGGGCCGCACGATCTATGAGGCGATCAATGCCGGCGCGCTGATCCAGAACCTTTGGTGGTGGTGGGGCATCCCGACGCTTCTGCTTGCGGTGATGTTCATTGGACTACTGCTGATCAACCTTGGTCTCGACGAAGTGTCGAACCCGCGCCTGAGGAAGCTGAAACTATGAGCGCGCTCACGATCACCGACCTTTCGATTGACTTCCCGACCACGAAAGGTGTCGTCCACGCGGTGTCCAACCTGTCCCTCTCCGTCGGTCGCGGTCGGCGGGTCGGTTTCATCGGCGAAAGTGGTTCGGGCAAGACAACCACCGCGCTTGCCGTCATGCAGATGCTGGCCGAGCCGGGGCGCGTCGCGAAAGGCAGCATCGCCCTTGGCGACACCGATATGCTTGCGCTGAGCGAAGAAGAGATGCGCGAAGCCCGGCTGCGCCGCGTCAGCTATATTCCCCAGGGGGCAATGAACTCGCTGAACCCGATCATGCGCATCGAAGATCAGCTTTGGGACGGCATCACCGCCCATGAAGGCACGACCGACCGGGCAGAGCTTAAGCGCCGATCCGACGAGGCGCTTGAAAGCGTCGGTCTGCCTGTAAGGGTCGGGCGGCTTTATCCGCATGAGTTGTCCGGTGGCATGAAACAGCGCGTTTGTATCGCGCTTGGCGTGATCCTGACGCCGGACCTCATCATTGCGGACGAACCCACAAGCGCGCTCGACGTTGTGACCCAGCGCCATGTCATGCAGACGCTGAAGGACGTGCAGGCCAAAATCGGCGCTGGCCTCATCCTTATCGGGCATGACATGGGCCTTATGGCGCAATCCGTCGATGAGCTTGCGGTCCTGAAAGATGGCGTGCTGGTGGAACATGGGGAGACCCGCCAGATCATCGAGAACCCGCAGCATCCCTACACGCGGGAACTCATTTCCTCTGTCCCGCTTGTCGGTGGCGAGAGCTTTCTCGATGACGAGATTGGCGCGCCACCGGCGAACCGGGGCAAGCCGGGCGTTCCGCTTTTGGAGTTCAAAGGCGTGTCCAAGACCTACGGCAACGTCACCGCCCTGCAACCGATGTCCTTCAAACTCGATGGCGAGGTTCCCAAGATCATCTCCATCGTTGGCCAATCCGGCTCGGGCAAGTCGACGATGGGGTCGCTGATGCTTGGCTTCAACCCGCCCTCCACAGGGCAGGTGCTGTTTGAGGGGCAGGACATCGCAGGCATGAATGCCGCTGAATCACTCGAGTTTCGGAAGCAAGTTCAGGCGGTCTTTCAGGACCCCTACGCCTGTTTCAACCCGTTCTATCGTGTGAACCACGCGCTGAAATTCCCGTTTAAACAATTCGGCTACGCAAAGTCCGAAGCCCATATTCAGGAGAAGATGGAGGAAGCCTGTAAATCCGTCGGTCTTGATCCCGCGCTGGTGCTCGGTCGCTACCCGCACCAATTGTCCGGCGGCCAGCGTCAGCGTCTGATTGTGGCGCGCGCGTTGATGCTCAGCCCGAAACTCCTGATCGCTGACGAGCCTGTTTCCATGGTTGACGCCTCGCTTCGCGCGTCGATCCTGAAGAACATCTATGATCTGAAAGATCGCTACGGCATCTCGATCCTCTACATCACGCACGACCTTGCCACGGCCTATCACGTGTCTGACTACGTGATCGTTCTCTACCAGGGGCACGTGGCCGAAGCCGGTCCCCCCGGGGAGGTGATCGGCAACCCGAAACATGAATACACCCAGCTTCTGATCGATTCGATCCCCTGGCCTGATCTCGACCGGTCCTGGGGCACGCCCTCGACCGCTGCGGAGGATGCCGAACGCCTTGACCGGCTCGCACGGGAAAACAAGACCGAGTTCCGCGGCAGCGTTCCCGGGTTTGACCTCGACGTTGCGTGATACTGCCCAGTAACGATTGCCCGAATGACCCACGACGCCAACTTCACCGCCGAGAAGATTGCCAAGCGGATCGAACTGATCCGCCCGCTGGTCTTCCGCCAGAAACTTCCTTTGCCGCCGTTCTGGCTGTTGCCGCTCGACAGCGCGACCGATGAGCCCCCCATCGACGCCGACCCCAGCACGTGGGAGCGCATTCCGCATAACAGTTATTGGGGCAAGCCCGATCTCAACTTCCTTATGCGCTCGCATTTTACCGTGCCAAGCGATTGGGTCGGGAACCTCGCCCTTCACCTGCCGCTTGGGGAAGCGGGCGATATCTTCACGCACCCCGAAGGCCTCGTCTATATCGACGGCAAGCCCATCGCCTCCGCCGACCGCTATCATCACACCGTCCCACTGCCCGACCATGTGCATGATGGCCAAAATCACCAGATCGCTCTTCACGGCTGGACGGGACTTTCCGGCTGGCCCCCGGACCCGGAGAGCAACGCAAAGCTCTTTATGGAAACCTGCACGCTTGTCACGCGCGACCGCCCGACACAGTTCTTCCTCTGGCTCGCCAATGCGGCGCTTGGCACGGCGCGCGAGCTTCTGGATCGCCGCTCCGAACGTCACAACATCCTGACCGCCCTTGATCGCGCGTTTCTGACCCTCGACACGCGTGACCCGATCGGCGGTGACGCCTTCTATGACAGCGTGCCTCACGCGCTGGAGCAGTTGCGCGCCGATCTTGCGCAAGCGGGCGCGCCGCAAGACGTCACGCTGCATGCCATCGGGCATGCGCATATGGATATCGCGTATCTCTGGCCCGTCAGCCAGATGCGCCGCAAGGTTGCGCGGACCTCGTCCAACGCGCTCCGCCTGATGGAGGAATACCCAACCTTCCGTTTCTCCAACAGCCAGGCCGTTCTCTACGAGTTTCTCGAAGAAGATTACCCCGAGATCTTCGAACGTATCCGCATGGCCGTGGCGCGTGGCCAATGGGAGGTCTTCGGCGGCATGTGGGTTGAACCCGACGTCAACCTCGCCGGAGCGGAAGCTGTGGTGCGTCAGCTTGTGCTGGCCCGCCGCTACTTTCGCCGCAAGTTCGGGGATGCGGAAACGCCTGTTCTCTGGCTCCCGGACACGTTCGGGTTTCCGTGGAGCCTGCCGCAACTTGCGAAACAGGCGGGGATCAAGTGGTTCTGCACCAACAAGATGAACTGGAACCAGTCCAACCGTATGCCCTCATCGACCTTCTGGTGGCAAGGCATCGACGGCACCCAACTGCTGAGCCACGTCCTTACCACGCCGCGCGATGTGCAGTATTTGCCGTTTCCGACGAACTATAAAAGCGACCTGACCGCGCCCGAAGTTCTCGGAACCTGGGAACATTCGACCGCCAAGGACAAGGTGAGGGACCTGCCCATATGCTTCGGCTACGGGGACGGCGGCGGTGGCCCGACCGAGGGGCTCATTCAAACCGCCAAGGCCTATGCCGCCATGCCGGGGATGCCGACCCTCAGAATGTCGACGATCAGAGAGGCGTTTGAAGCGATTGAAGGGCAAGCGGATGGATTGCCAGTTTGGAATGATGAGCTGTATCTCGAAGGCCATCGCGGCGTTCTGACCTCCAATGGCTGGATCAAGCGCGCGAACCGCAAAGCCGAAGTGGCACTGCATGAAGCCGAAGCCCTGGCGGTCATGAATGGTCTGGAGACCGACCTGACACCTGCCTGGCAATTGCTCTGCCTCAATCAGTTCCACGACATTCTGACCGGCACCTCGATCCGTCTGGTGTTCGAAGATGCCGAAAAGGATTACGCAGCGATACAGGACGAAATCGACAAAGTGCTTGCCCAGCTTGAGACCGGCGCCACGATCGTGACGAACACCTCGCCGTACCCGCAATCCCCGCTGGTTGAGGTGGGCGGCACACAGGTGCAAATGCCTGAAATCGCGCCATATCAGGCGATGTCCTTGGACCGCGCCGTCTCACCAAAGCCGGGTCTCTCCATCAAGCCGTCTGGTGAGGGGTTCATCCTCGAAAACGCCAGCATTCGTGCGACGATTTCCGCATCGGGGCACCTCACCGAACTGCTCGACAAGGATGCAGGCCGCCAGGTGCTGTCCGGGCCCGGAAACATCTTGCAACTGTTCGAAGATCGCCCGCTGGTCTGGGATGCCTGGGATATCGATCCGTTCTTTGAAGACCGGGCGCAACGTCTGGACAGTGTCACCACCATCGAGATTGTCGAAGACACCAAACACCGCGTGGCCCTACGGGTTGAGTATACGTTCTCAAACAGCCGAATAACGCAAGACATTCGCCTTGACGCCAATTCCAGACGTCTGGATTTTGTCACCGACGTTGATTGGCACGAAACACACACGCTTCTGAAGGTCGCCTTTCCCATCGCGATCTTAAGCCCACGGGCCACCTACGACATTCAATGGGGGCATATCGAACGCCCCACCCATCGCAACACGTCTTGGGACGCTGCGAAGTTCGAAGTCTGCGGGCACTACTGGGCCGACCTGTCAGATGCCGGGTACGGTGTCGCACTGCTAAATGACTGCAAATATGGCCACGACATCCGGGACAACGTCATGCGCTTGTCGCTGATCAAGTCGGCCACCATGCCGGATGTCGGCGCCGATCAGGGGATGCACCGTTTCACCTACGCATTGCTGCCGCATGACGGCGATTGGCGCGGCACTGTCGACGTTGAGGCGGCGGCCCTGAACCATCCCGTGCGTGTGTCGGGTGGCCCCGAGCGCCCGCCGCTTGTCGCGACAGATGCCGCAAACGTGGTCATCGAAACGGTGAAACCGGCGGATGTCGAGAAGGGCTTCGTCATTCGCCTTTACGAGGCGCACCGGAAATCCGGGCGCGTCAGACTATCCTTCTCCGCACCGCTCGTGAGCGTGTCCAGATGTAACCTGCTCGAAGATCGCGAAGCGGATCTGGCAATTACAGACAGCACCGTTGAGCTTGATGTGAACCCCTTCGAGATTGTGACGTTGCTCTGTGTAACCGGCTCCCCGTAGAGCCCGTGTTCTTAGGTCAGCGCCACGGCGTTCCGCGTTTAACCGAAGCCGCGCAACTCTTTGACATCGGCTTCCGTCAGATGTTTCAGGATGTCGCCAATCTCGTCATGGTCCTGCTTGGGAAAATGGGCGTTGTACTCCTTGTGAGACCACGCCCCGCCCGTGAGAGATGGGGCCTCGGCCAACCGCTTGGCGGCGTAGGGAAAGCGCAGATCAAGCGCGCACCAGAACGGCAGCTTCTCGATCGCGCCGACCCGCCCAGCGGCGAGGGCGAACCCGCGCCGGAATGAGAAGGCGTTCACCAGTCGCTTGATCGAGCGGGGATTGGGGTCGAGCAGTTTGTTTTCGACCGCAAGCCGCTGGA
>JBCBBB010000144.1:0-6812 GCA_038532095.1 Pseudomonadota bacterium | reverse complement strand
CGCTTCGGCGGCATTTGTCTGCCAATCCTCGGATGTCAGCCGTGTGAGATCCGCTTCCGTCGATAGAAAGCCAAGCTCAACCAGCAAGGATGGAATGTCCGCCGCTTTGAGCACTGCAAAGTTCTCCAGACGCTCCGGGCGGGAGTTTACCACCAGATCAACCCCTTGAAACGCCGTCAAAAGTGACGCGGACAAGGCCTTGGTCCGAGGGACTGTTTGCTGACGTGCCAGGTCGAGCAGGCTGAGGGTGACGTCCTCACCCACGCCCGCAAGGTCTAACCCGGTCAATTGGTCATCCGGGCCGTGCCGTTCCTGTAGCCGCAGGTTTGCCGCCGCATGCGCGCCGGGCGTAAGCCGATAAAGAACGATGCCGGAGGCTGCATCTTTGTCCGCCAAGGCATCGGCATGAAGCGACAAGAGCACATCCGCTTCTGCCTCGCGTGCGCGGCTGAGACGCGCGTCGAGCGACAGGAACGTGTCGTCGGTGCGGGTCATGACGACATCGAACCGCCCGCTGGCCAACAGAATGTCCCGCAACCGGGCGCCAAATTCCAGAACAAGATCGGCTTCGCGAATGCCAGCCGCTTCGGCGCCCGGGTCGCGTCCGCCATGCCCCGGGTCGATGGCGATCATGAGTTTCTCAAGGCCCGCATCCGCGATGGCATCGCTTTCTTCGAGGTCAGCTTGAAAAACGTCTGCTGTGGTTGGTTTCAACCGCACATTCAACTGCGCAGTTCCATCCTCCGCAGCCGTCATTTCCGCCGAAAGAATGCTGAGCGGTTCACGCAGAACAGCCTGAATTTCCGTCACATTCACGTCCGTTTGGACGGATTCAAACGCCAGAACGGAGGTTGATTCCAACACCGGTTCCTCGGTGAGCATCACATCCGACAGCTCAACCACCACGCGGGGCGGCTCATCAGCCAAGCGGAGGCGCCACCCAACCGGACGGGACAAGTCGATGACGAGGGTGACCTCACCACCTTCATCCGCCACAACCGCCCCATTTCCCGTCAGTGTCGCTGGCGCGGAATACAGCATCGTTGCAGAGAGGATTAGCGCTCCTAATCCTACACAATATTTTCTCAAGAACCGTCCCATGAAGCTCACAACCAACAACCCTTACACCCTAACAGAAAAGCGACCTTAGACCAACAGGTTAAAGGTCCGCACTTATCGCACCCAAACGCCGTTCGCTCATGAAATGCGCTAATCTAACAAGCCCCTCGCGAATGTCGCTTGTCGATCTTGCATAAGAAAAACGCAAGGTCCCGTGACCCCGGGATTTGTCGAAGTCGAGACCTGGGGTCACGGCCACGCCTGCCTTCTCCAGAATTTCCGCCGCAAAGGCGCGACTGTCATCGGTGAAGTCAGTGACATCGGCGTAGATGTAGAAGGCACCGTCAGGCGGCGCGATCCTGGTGAAGCCCGCTTTCTGCAAGCCTTCGATCATAAGCGCGCGATTGGCACGGTACACGTCCATATTGGCCTCAAGCTCGTCCTGACAATCCATCGCAGCCAGCGCCGCGACCTGACTGACATGCGGCGCACATATGAACATGTTTTGCGCCAAACGTTCGATCGTGCGCACATGCGTGTCTGGCACGACCATCCATCCCACGCGCCAACCTGTCATCGAGTGATACTTCGAGAACGAGTTGATGACATAGACGTCGTCGGAGACCTCCAGCGCCGACACGGCAGGCCGCTCGTACTCGATCCCATGGTATATCTCGTCTGACACGAACGCGGCACCGCGGGCCTGTGTCGCATCGATCAATGACGTGAGAGCGGGCCGGTCCAGCATGGTTCCGGATGGGTTCGCAGGAGACGCCACGATCAAGCCCTTGATGTCATAAGGTATATCCTTTGCCACTGGTTGATACCGGTCTTCGGCGCGCGTCTCGATGTCCACAGGCGTCAAGCTCAGCGCCGACAGGATCTGGCGGTAGGACGGATAGCCAGGCGCACCGAGGGCAACGCGGTCGCCCGCATCGAACAGCGCCGTAAACGCCAGAAGAAAAGCGCCGGATGACCCGCTTGTAACGATGATCCGCTCGGCCGGGATATCGAGGCCGTGCCGTTCTTTGTACCAGTGTGCAATGCGTTCGCGCAGCGGCGGTAAGCCCAGAGCCACGGTGTATCCCATGGCGTCTTTTGCCATGGCCTCTGTCAGCGCCTGCCTGGCACCTTCCGGCGCAGCGGTGCCCGGCTGCCCGACTTCCATATGGATGATATGCCGACCCTTGGCTTCCGCCCGTGCCGCAGCCTCCATAACATCCATGACGATGAACGGATCGACCTCTGAACGGTGTGACGGACGCATAACATGACCTTTTGATGAGCATCGCGCCTCCCTGCCAAGTCAGATGCCCGGCGTCAATGCACACATCCCTGTGAAGTGGTTGCGTTCGCTCTGACTTCTGGCATCCTTACCCCTGACACCACTGGGAGAACTGCGATGATCCGCGCTTTCGTGACGGCCGCTGCCATAAGCCTCACTGCCACAGCGGCATCCGCCTTTGACATCGATGCCATGAGTGAGGCCGAACGCGAGGCATTTCGGTCGGAGATCCGATCCTATCTGATGGAAAACCCCGAGGTGCTGATGGAAGCCATCGGTGTGCTTGAGGAGCGCCGCGCCGCCGAGGCGGTCGCACAGGAAGGCGTCCTTCTGGAACAATACAGAGCCTCGATCTTTGAAGACGGGCACAGCTGGATTGGTGGCAACCCGGACGGGGATGTGACGATTGTCGAATTCCTCGACTATCGCTGCGGGTTTTGCAAACGGGCGCATCCGGACGTGCAATCCTTGCTCGCAAGTGACGGGAACATTCGGATCATCGTGAAGGAGTTTCCGATCCTTGGGCCCGAAAGCGAGTTGGCATCACGCTTTGCGATCGCGGCGAAGATCGTCGAAGGCGACGACATGTATTCTTCCGTGCATGATGCGTTGATGGAATGGAGCGGCCCCGTCAATCAGGGCGCGCTTGGACGTGTCGCCAAAAGTGCAGGCATCGCGGACGTGCCCGCTGTTCTGGCCGAAATGAACAGCGAACGGGTCAGCGAGATCATTGCGCAAAACCGGATGCTGGCACAGGCGCTGAACATCAACGGCACCCCAAGCTTCATCATGGGTGAGAATTTCGTGCGCGGTTATGTGGACCTACAGCAGATGCAATCCATCGTCGCAGGCATTCGCGAAACGCGCGGGTAAGCGGGGTCAGATTGCGGAGCGGGTCGCGACCGCCGCCTCGAGCAAGTACTTCGCTGTCGCGTAATCTGCCGCCACGCCATCCACATCCATCAGCGACAGCGTGTCTTCGCAGTCCTCCGCGATATGCCCACTGACGAAAATCTTCAAAACCGGGTTCTTGATCCTGAGCGCCAGCACCAGTTTTGAAAGCGCTTCAAGCGCGCTGGCACCGCTGGCAGACAACCCAATGACCACCATCTCCGAGCCGGAGATCGCATTGACCAGTTCGTCATGCGTCTTGCCGATCAGCAAATCGATCTCCCAACCATCCTTGCGGAACAGATCGGCCGCCATGCGAACACCAAGGATATGTTCCTCCCCGGGCACCGTCGCGAAAACGGCAGCACGGTTTGGAGACAGAGCTGTCACGGGCATTTCGCGACGCAGGCTGCGCATGATCGCGTACATTCGGCTGGTGCCCACGGTCACTTGTGAAAAGCTGACGCGGTCTTCTTCCCACCACGTACCCAGAAGCCGTGCTGCTGCGGCGAGGTAGTTGAGGTAGACAGACTCGATCGTCGCTCCCTCGCTCCGCGCATCGTTGATGAAATGCGCGCCCGCATGATCATCGTCTGCGATCAAGGCTTCGCAGAGCTTTGCGATCTCAGGGTGCTGTGGAGAACGAACGCCATCGACCAAGCCATCCTGTGCGATCTGTCGAATGACTTCGCGTGCAAGCGTTGCAACGGCGCTGGTCGGCAACTGCGACTTCAGTTGGCGCAACCGGGATTGCACCGATACGTAACGGCCGCCGTCCAAGCCGGACGGTTCCTCTGGGTTGTCCTCCATCGCGTACCCTCCTCCCGGCACCTCATGGCCGGGCGCCTTCCGCCACGATAGTCGCGCCAAACGCCAACGCGCTTTGACCTAACTCAAGTTTGCAGGGGATTGGGTAAGCCCGGCTATTCTGCCGCAGCCTGCGCCGCTTCGATCTCGGCGGCCTTGGCTTCCACTTGTTCCACGATGTGATCGACCATCTGGTCGTTTGACATCTTGTGGCTTTGCTTACCGGCCAGATAGACCATGCCGCTGCCCGCGCCGCCGCCGGTAAAGCCGACATCGGTCATCAGCGCTTCGCCCGGCCCGTTCACCACGCATCCGATGATCGAAAGGCTCATCGGCGTCTTGATGTGCTCAAGCCGCTTTTCCAGCACTTCAACCGTCTTAATCACGTCGAAGCCCTGCCGCGCGCAGGAGGGGCAGGAGATGATGTTCACACCACGATGGCGAAGCCCGAGGGATTTCAGGATCTCGTATCCCACCTTCACTTCTTCCACCGGATCGGCACTGAGGCTCACGCGAATGGTGTCCCCGATCCCCATCCAAAGCAGGTTGCCGAGGCCAATGGCGCTTTTGATCGTGCCAGAGACCAGCCCGCCTGCCTCGGTGATGCCAAGGTGGATGGGCGCGTCCGTGGCCTCCGCCAACGCCTGATAGGCAGCCGCGGCCAGGAAAACGTCCGAGGCTTTGCAACTGATCTTGAACTCATGAAAGTCGTTGTCTTCCAGTATCTTGATATGGTCGAGCCCGCTTTCCACCATCGCTTCGGGGCAAGGCTCGCCATACTTTTCAAGCAAGTGCTTTTCGAGCGAGCCCGCGTTCACACCGATGCGGATTGAGCAATTGTGGTCGCGCGCGGCCTTGATGACTTCCTTCACGCGCTTCTCATCGCCGATATTGCCCGGATTGATCCGGAGACAGGCCGCACCGGCCTCGGCCGCTTCAATGCCGCGTTGATAATGGAAGTGAATGTCCGCCACGATGGGGACAGGGCTTTCCTTCACGATGTCCTTCAGCGCTACGGAACTGTCCTTGTCGGGCACGCTGATGCGCACGATATCGGCACCGGCTTCCGCAGCAGCCTGCACTTGCGCAATTGTCCCTGGGATATCCGTCGTGACCGTGTTGGTCATGGTCTGCACGCTGATCGGTGCATCCCCGCCCACTGGAACGGATCCAACATGTATCTGGCGGGATTTGCGGCGGTAGATGTTACGCCAGGGGCGCACATGGTTCAGCGACATCGAAGGCCTCGTCAAGACGTGTTGCAAAGAACATAAGTCGGCCCGCGCAGACAGGCAATGCGACGTTACTGATCGGACGCAGCCTCGGCCACATTGATGAAACGCGCGAGGTCGCGATCATCGTCCGGGTCGGCCACTGCATAGGCGTCCTTGATTGGATCGGCCGCCAGAACGACGCCTTTCACAACTTCGGGGCCGGTGCCGATCGGGCCATAGGTCTCGGCTCCGATTGAGACAAACAACGCATTGGCATTCCCGGCCCGCAATGTCGGCGGCTCTTCCGTGACCGGTACATCGAACCGTTCGCCCGCATCGAGGATCTTCTCGAAGATCACCGTTCCGTCGGCGGCGCGCACACGCACCCAAGACGGTCTGACGGCGAACAGTGTGACGGATGGGTCAGCCTCTTCGATCACCTGTACCGGTGGCGCGGGTGGTCCAATCTCACCGGAGGCCGCCGCAAGCAGATCGTCATCCGTATTGCCTGGGATGGCAAAAGGAATGTTGTCCGGGCGCGGCGGTCGCGCGCCGATAAAGCCTTCGCTGCGGCTGGGGGCCAAAGCGCCAATCGTATCGGGGTCAATCGCCGCAATCGGTCCATCGCGCGCGACGAGGACCGGAATGTCCAACGCATCCGGGCGTGACAATCGGCCAAGGCGATCCGTCGCGGTTGTGTCGATGCCCGGCAAGGATGCGGTCGCCTCAGGCTCGGGGCGCATCGCGTCCGCGAGCGGATCAAGCTCGGCCAAGACCTCGGGCGTTTGTTCGACCGGCGTGAGCCGGACCTTCTGCACTTCCTGCAAGACGGCCCAGCCGCCATAGCCGATCCCGGCCAGCAAAATGAGCAAGACGGCGATGGAGGCCAAGGCGCGGGGGTCAACGCGCGACAGGGCCGCTTCCCCTTTCGGAAGATAGCTCACGGAAGGCTCAGTAAACGGGTCCCGCAGATGCGCAGGCTTCTGCGCGCTGGCCTTGGACTTTTTGACACCGGGAGCGCGGTCAGAGCGCACGCGTGCATCCGGCGACATACCATGCGCCACTTCGAAACTGCCTTCTTCGCAGAACGTTTTGAAGGCCCATTCCGGGTCAAGCCCCAGATACCGTGCGTAGGACCGGACGTAGCCCGCAACAAACCCCGGGGTGTCAAAAGCCGACGGGTCCGTGTTTTCGATGGCAGAGATATAAGTCGCTTTGATTTTCAGCTCACGCTGCACGTCGAGGAGCGATTTCCCCATCGTCGCGCGTTCGCCGCGCATGATGTCACCAAGAGACAAGTCGAAGTCGTCGAACCCCTTGAGGGTTCGCTGGTCCTCCGATGGATCCGGCGTGTCAGAACGACCGCTCATATATCCTGCCCCGTGGCACTCATCTCGTTCCCCAAGTCAGGGCAACAGAATCGGCCCTGAGCATTGCTATGTAACGGTTAACACACCGCTAAGCATCGGTCACGATTGAGTTTAGGCAGAGAGCTCGGCGCGATTTAGAGCACAATGCGACCAAAGTGCGTCCATCGCCTTTACGAGATGATCAAT
>JBCBBB010000143.1:0-6919 GCA_038532095.1 Pseudomonadota bacterium | reverse complement strand
CCTTTGACATCGACAGCATCGATTGCGGCTTTGTCCCCGGCACCGGCTGGCCAGAACCCGGCGGGTTTCTGCCTCGCGAAGCCCTCGCGCTCGCCTCAAAAGTCGCCGCCGAAGGCATCTGCGGCATGGAATTGGTCGAGGTCTCCCCACCCTACGACACCTCCGACATCACCGCCCTCATGGGCACGCGTGTTATCGTGGATGTGCTAGGATCGCTGGTCGCAAGTGGCAATCTTGGCAAACACAAGTCGCATATCGACAAGCCAGTAACGATCCCGCATGGAGACTTCGAAGGCAAGAGATGGTCCAATGCGACCTGATCACATCCCACAAACCTTTCATCGGCTCCCAAATATGCTGGGGGAGCGCGAGGGGGCAACGCCCCCTCGCACAGGGCGACGCGCGGCACGCGCGGCGCAAACAAAGGAGACAGCCCATGCCACATGACATCGTCAACGGCCATATCGGCCACAATCATGCCGATGACCATCTCCACAGCCATTTGCCGCCGGAAGATGAAGCCGCCGAGCTTCAGGTGCTCGCCACGCAATTCATCGACGGGTTCGTCCAAGCCGCCGACAAGGCCGCGTATCTCCGCCTTGCCGGGGTTCCTTTCGAACGACCGGGCGCGGGCGGGGATAAAGCGCTCAAGCTGGTCGATGTCGAACTGAAAACCGAATGGCAGGTGGGCACCGCGTCGCCCTCCTTCGGAAGCCGCGAGCTCAGCTACCTGCCCTTCCCCGGCGCCATGGTGCAGGAACGCACCAACATGGCGCTCGTCTATGTTTCAGTGGAAGAAAAGCAACTGCTCGACATCCGCGATTTCCTCTCACACAGAAAGAAGGACCACGATCTATGAAAACGCTCGCCGCAACCATCGCATTGATCGCGTCAACCACCTCCGCAATGGCTCATGAAATGGCCGTCCCGCATGTCCACGGCAGTGACGCCGTGTTCTTCGGCGCTGTCCTCGTTCTGGCGGTTGGGGTGATCGGCTGGATGCGGGCGCGCTGACACGCGCGCTCACTCTGCCGCCAGCGCCTGATCCGGGAACAGCGCAGCAAGCCCCTCTTCGCTCGCCTCACACACCCCACGCTCGGTGATCAACCCGGTCACAAACCGGCTCGGCGTCACGTCAAAGGCAGGATTGCCCCCCGGCGTCCCGTCCGGCGTGACTTGAACGACCTCCAGATCACCGCTCGCAAGCGTCCCCTGCACATGCGTGACCTCGCGCGGGTCGCGTTCTTCAATCGGGATCTCAGCAACACCATCCCGCACCGACCAGTCGATGGTTGGCGACGGCAGCGCCACATAGAACGGCACCCCATTATCATGGGCCGCCAGCGCTTTCAGATAGGTGCCGATCTTGTTGCACACGTCGCCCGAGCGCGTCGTGCGATCCGTGCCGGTGATCACCATATCCACCAGCCCATGCTGCATCAAATGCCCGCCCGCGTTATCGGTGATATAGGTATGCGGCACCCCGTGACTGCCCAACTCCCACGACGTCAGCGCCCCCTGATTGCGCGGGCGCGTCTCATCCACCCAGACATGCAGCGCGATGCCCGCGTCATGCGCCTGGTACATTGGGCTGGTCGCTGTGCCCCAATCCACGGTCGCAATCCACCCAGCGTTACAGTGGGTCAGCAGTCGAACAGGCTCACCCGCAGGCTTCTGCGCCGCGATCTCCTGGATAAGCGCCAGCCCGTGCACGCCAATCCGACGATTGATCTCCACATCCTCGTCCGCGATGTCATGCGCAAGGGTTAGAGCCGCCGCAGCCCGGTCCTCCACAGGCAACGGGCGCAGCGCGGCCCGGCACCGATCCAGCGCCCAGCGCAGATTCACAGCCGTCGGGCGCGTCGCGTAGAGGATGTCATACGCCCGATCCATATGCGCGTCCGAGGGATCATCGGCCATGGCGCGTGCCATACCATAGGCCGCTGTCGCTCCAATAAGCGGCGCACCCCGCACACGCATCTCGCTGATGGCGGCTGCAAAATCATCGAGAGTGACCACCGGTTGCGTGACAAACCGATACGGCAAGGCACGCTGATCGATGATCTCCAGAACCGCGTCCTCGGCATTCCACCACAAGGAACGATAATGCGTGCCGTTTACCTTCATGTCGTATCCCCTGAAGCCATTTCGACCTGCATCAAACGGAAGTCTCGGTTAGCAAACGGTGAACATGGCGGACGGTCAAGGCCCGCTTTGAAACCAGCGATACGTGCCCCGGTCAGGTGAGATTGCGACCGACGCGCACCACGCGCTTGCGTCGCCCCGGACACCTGTGAAACGCAGTTTCCAGACCCCAAAGCAGAAATATTTAAATCAGAACCAAAACCCGCCGCCTCTCAATCAGCAAAATACTGATTTCGAACGCAGATTTTGATACGCCGTGTTGCAGATTAAATCGATTTCGCTCTAAAAGACCCGCAGCTCTCAGACCCTAATTGACCCGCAGCTCTCACATCTTAGAGGTTTGTTATCAAAACGCCCCCCATATTAGGGGTGGGAGGACGGTGGCGCTCTTGTCGTATTTTTCGATTCACTGACATCCCACGACCCGTCCCCTTGCCGACCGCCCCAAAGCCCAAAAAGCCAATTCCTGTCCCCCGCGAACTTCGATAGGCAAAAGGGATGAGACATCTCGCGTCCCAAACCGCGTCTTTGGACGCCTTGCATAGCGTCCTTGCCGACATACCCGCACCGAGTGTCGATGCCGCCCGCCCGCTCGCTCTGCTCAAACGTTGCCCCGCGGCGGGTGAGACCCCGCTCCTCGACCGGCCGGACCTCGCTGCAAAAACAGGTGCTGGCGCCGTCTACGTAAAAGATGAACGCGACCGTATGGGGCTCGGCAGCTTCAAGGCGCTTGGCGCCGCCTATGTCATCGCGCGCGACGCGGAAGCCGGGCCAGTGACGGATCGCACCTATGTGACGGCAAGCGCGGGCAACCACGGCATGTCCGTCGCCGCCGGGGCACGGGCCTTCGGCGCAAAGGCGGTCATCTACATCGCCGAAACCGTGCCAGCGGCCTTCGCAAAACGGCTGGAAGCCCAAGGCGCAACGGTCCGGCGCGAAGGGGCCATCTATGAAGAAAGCATGGCCGCCGCAGCGGCAGCGGCAGATGCCAATGGCTGGGACCTGTTGTCCGACAGTTCCTGGTCCGGATATTTCGACCGGCCCTGGACCTTGATGGAGGGCTACCTGGTTCTGATGGCCGAAGCCGTCCGACAGATGCCCGCCCCCCCGACGCATATCTTTCTGCAAGCGGGTGTTGGGGGGTTGGCGGCGGCCTGCGCAGCCTATGCCCGTGTGGCCTGGGGACCAGCACCGCGCATCCTTATCGTTGAACCGGACGTCTCAGCGCCCATCTTTGCCTCGGCCAAGTCAGGTCGGTTCGAACCGGTGGGCGGAGCAAGCTCGGCCATGGGCCGCCTCGACTGCAAGGAGGCGTCGCTGATCGCGCTCAAAGGGCTCGCAAAAGACGCCAGTGACCTCCTTATGATCACCGAAGCCGAAGGTGCAACCGGTGCGCATGTGGCAAAGGACGCCGGCCTGCCCTCGACCCCGTCGGGGGCCGCGGGCCTGGCGGGCTTGCTCGCCGCGGGCCCCACGGTCGGCATCTCGGACACATCTCGCGTGTTGCTCATCCTAAGCGAAGGTCCAGAGGCGTGACACCGCCGCGCGGCTTCCCGCCCTCCGAGTTCGAAGAGCGTCTCGCCCGCGCACAGGCCCTCATGGCGCACCAGAACCTCGCCGCCCTTTTGCTCACAACCGAACCCGAGCTCCGCTACTACAGCGGGTTTCTGACGCGCTTCTGGGAAAGCCCGACACGCCCCTGGTTCCTTGTCGTCCCGGCCTCTGGCAAACCGATTGCCGTCATCCCGTCGATTGGCGCCCACCTGATGGGCCAGACATGGATCGACGACATCCGAACCTGGGCCGCGCCGGATTACGAGGACGACGGCATCGGTTTGCTGGCCAACACCCTGCGGGAGGTCGCGCCGGAAGACGGCTGGATCGGACTGGCCGACGGATTGGAAACGCACGTGCGCATGCCGCGCACCGCGCTGTCCGATCTGACAAAGCGCCTTGGAACGCGCGCCCTTGTCAGTGATGGCGGACTTACTCAGCAACTGCGCAACGTTAAGTCAAAGCGCGAAACCGCCAAGATCACCCACGCCGTTCGGATCGCCGAACGGGCCTTTCTCCGCCTTCCCGAGGTGGCACGCATAGGCGTCGGTCTGGATCGCGTCTTTCGCGATTTCCAACGCCTCTGCCTTGAGGAAGGCGCGGACTGGGTGCCCTACCTCGCGGGCGCCGCAGGCCCGAACGGCTACGGCGACGTGATCTCGCCCGCGACCGACACCCCCTTGTCCGCAGACGATATCCTGATGCTCGACACCGGGCTGGTCTGGGATGGCTACTTCTGCGATTTCGACCGCAATGTCAGTCTCGGCCCTCCCAGCGCCGCCGCGCAATCCGCCCACCACCGCTTAATCGAAGCCACACAAGCCGGGTTTGAAACCGCGAAACCCGGTGCCCGCATGTCTGACCTCTATCACGCCATGACCGCCCTCCTCGATGCAGACGACACCAGCAGCCGGTTCGGTCACGGTCTGGGCATGCAACTGACCGAAGGCCCCTCAATCATCGCGTCGGACGACACTGTGCTCGAGCCGGGCATGGTGCTGACGCTCGAACCCTGCATCACCGTCGCCCCCGGCAAACTGATGGTGCATGAGGAAAACATCGTCATCCGCGACGCAGGCGCAGAGTGGCTGACACATCCCGCGGGCCCAAACCTCAGGGTCATCACATGACGCTCGCCTACGAACTGGAACAAGAACGCCGCACCCAGGTCGGTCTGATCGTCCTCCAGGCCGACGAAGTGCTCGAAGATGACATGCGCCGCCTGCTGCCCCCGGACCTCTCTTGCCTCGTCTCGCGGGTTCCCTCCGGCGAAGAACTGACATCCGAGACACTCCGCAAGATGGAAGGCCATCTCACACAGGCCGCCACCCTGTTTCCACGCGCGGCACGGTTTTCTGCGGTGGCCTACGGCTGCACCTCAGGCGCCGCCGAGCTTGGATCAGAACGGGTCGCCAACCTGATACATGCCGGAACAACGACCTCCGCCGTCACCGACCCGGTCACCGCGCTGATCGCGGCATCGCGCACCCTTGGCGTCTCACGCCTTGGCCTGATCAGCCCCTACGTCGCGCACGTCTCCGACCGGCTGCGCGACACGTTGCGCGCCGCTGGTCTGCAAACCCCGTGCGTCGCGAGCTTCGCGGAACCGCTGGAAGAAAACGTCGCGCGGATCACAGAAGCATCGCTGGTTCAGGCGGCGGTGAGCATCGGTCAACGGCCTGACTGTGACGCTGTTTTCCTGTCATGCACCAACCTGCGCACGCTGAACATCTTACCCCGCATTGCGTCCGAGATCGGAAAGCCTGTCCTGTCGAGCAACCTTGTTCTGGCATGGCATCTGCTTGAGCTTTGCGGGCTCGATCAAAGCCGGCTCATTTCCGAAACCCTGCCGCACTAACGGTCGCTCACCTCTGAATATCTCGCAAAATCAATACACTAACTTACCTACTAACATTTTAGTTTGACAGGGCGGCGACTATTTGCCTAGCGTTACGAACAGTCGGGCAACACCGACATGTGACACATTGGGAGGACTTAAGATGCGAAAGTATCTGTTCTCCGCGACTGCGGCGATTGCCGTAATCGCGGGGTCTGGAGCCGCGTTTGCCGACGCGGCAGCGGCACAGAGATGGATTGATCAGGAATTCCAGCCGTCGACTCTTTCGAAAGAAGAGCAAATGTCGGAAATGGAGTGGTTCATCCAAGCCGCCGAGCCATTCTCGGGCATGGAAATCAACGTGCTGTCGGAAGGCATTCCGACGCATGGCTATGAAAGCGAAGTGCTGACAAAGGCGTTTGAGGAAATCACCGGCATCAAGGTGAACCACCAGATCCTCGGCGAAGGCGAAGTGGTGCAGGCTGTGCAGACGCAAATGCAGACACAGCGGAACCTCTATGACGGCTACGTCAACGACAGCGACCTGATCGGCACGCACTCGCGGCTGCAACTGGCCTATAACCTGACGGAGATGATGGGCGGCGACTGGGCGGCAACGACCAGCCCGACACTGGACCTCGATGACTTCATGGGCATCCAGTTCACCACGGGTCCCGATGGCAACCTTTACCAGTTGCCCGACCAGCAGTTTGCGAACCTCTATTGGTTCCGAAAGGACTGGTTCGACAACCCGGATCTGCAAGCGCAGTTCAAGGAAAAGTACGGCTACGACCTGGGCGTTCCTGTCAACTGGTCAGCCTATGAGGACATCGCCGAGTTCTTCACCAATGACGTGCAGGAAATCGACGGCGTCCGCATCTACGGCCACATGGACTACGGCAAGCGCGCGCCTGACCTTGGCTGGCGGATGACCGACGCCTGGCTCTCCATGGCCGGTGCCGGTGACGTGGGCGAGCCAAACGGGATACCGGTCGACGAATGGGGCATCCGTATGGAAGCCGGGTCCTGTAACCCGGTTGGTGCTTCGGTCTCGCGCGGCGGTGCGGCCAACGGCCCAGCGGCTGTTTACGCGATCCGCAAATGGGATGAATGGCTGCGCGCTTACGCGCCTCCGGGCTCGGCAAGCTATGACTTCTATCAGTCGCTGCCCGCCCTCAGCCAAGGCAACGTGGCCCAGCAGATCTTCTGGTACACGGCCTTCACCGCCGACATGGTGAAGCCGCAGTCGGAAGGCAACAACACGGTCGATGCCGATGGAAACCCGCTCTGGCGGATGGCCCCCTCGCCGCACGGGCCCTATTGGACCGAAGGCCAGAAGGTCGGCTATCAGGACGTGGGCTCCTGGACGTTCCTCAAGTCCAC
>JBCBBB010000142.1:0-6927 GCA_038532095.1 Pseudomonadota bacterium | reverse complement strand
TGGCGTTCAGCCTCGCGTTCAAGGAGCATCTGCACACGGCGTTTGAGCGTTTCAATCTCGCGCTCCTGGCGCGCAACCACATCTGACAGGTCCTCGACGGTGCGGGTCAGATGGGCGAGTGTTTCTTCAATCTGGGTCATGAGACCACTCTAGGCTTGCCCGTGCAGTGAGAGCAACCTTGCCCCGTTCCCGCCCATCCGCTAGACCGCGCTCGCAAACAACGCGGTAAGGATCTGGCACCATGGCCAAGACCAAAAAACAGCCTCGCCCAAAGGCGGAAACGCCCAAAGGGTTTCGGGATTACTTCGGATCTGATGTGTCTGAGCGCGCAGAGATGCTCGGCACGATCGCGGCTGTCTATCATCGCTACGGATTTGACGCGTTGGAATCGAGTGCCGTGGAAACGGTCGAGGCTTTGGGCAAGTTCCTTCCTGACGTGGACCGCCCGAATGAAGGTGTCTTTGCCTGGCAGGAAGCCGATGAGGATGGCCGCGGCGACTGGCTTGCACTGCGCTATGATCTCACGGCACCCCTGGCCCGCGTCTACGCGCAATACCGCAACGACCTGCCAACCCCTTACCGGCGCTACGCCATGGGGCCCGTCTGGCGCAATGAAAAACCCGGCCCAGGCCGATATCGTCAGTTTTATCAATGTGATGCGGATACTGTTGGCACGGCAAGCATGGCCGCGGATGCCGAGATTTGCGCGATGCTGTCGGACACTTTGGAAGAGGTGGGCATCCCCCGCGGTGACTATCTGGTGCGGGTGAATAACCGCAAAGTCCTCAATGGCGTGTTGGAAATTATGGGCCTTGCAGAAGATACCATTCGTCGTGATGCCGTGCTGCGAACTATCGACAAGTTCGATAAGGTTGGCGAGCAAGGAGTTCGGGAGTTGTTGGGTAAAGGCCGGCAAGATGCTTCCGGGGCTTACATCGAAGGTGTCGGTCTAAGCCCCACGCAGATGGAGCCGGTGCTGGGCTTCATCACTTACTTTGACAAGGTTCAACAAGAGCTTTCTCTGGAGGCTACACAAGCGCACGACGAGGGCAATGAAGAGCGCGGCAAACAGCTTGATAACGCTCGCAACTCCGTAATGGACGCCTTTCGCGATGAACCTCTTTCGTCCGACATAGAGGCTTTGACAATTTGGAACACACGGGTCTTCAACTATCTTCACAGGCTCATTGGAAACTCAAATGTCGGTTTTATCGGTGTAGAAGAACTGAGGCAGATTTGGGACCTTTTGGCCGCTCAGGGATATGGTGCAGACCGCATTCGTATCGACCCGTCTGTTGTGCGCGGCCTTGGATACTACACAGGGCCTGTTTTCGAGGCTGAACTGACCTTTGATATCCTTGACGAAAAAGGCCGCAAACGGCAGTTCGGTTCCGTCGCGGGTGGTGGCCGTTACGATGATCTGGTCAAGCGCTTCACCGGGCAGGCTGTGCCGGCCACTGGTGTTTCGATCGGTGTTGATCGATTGCTGGCGGCGTTGCGGGAAAAGGGTCGCATCTCCTCGACATCGGCTGGCCCGGTTGTTGTTACGGTGATGGATCGTGACCGCATGGCGGATTATCAGGCCATGGTCGGCGAATTGCGCCAGGCGGGCATCCGGGCGGAAGTCTACCTCGGCAATCCAAAGAACTTTGGCAATCAGCTCAAATACGCAGATCGCCGCGCCTCTCCTGTCGCGATTATCGAAGGTGGCGAAGAGAAAGACCGCGGCGTCGTGCAGATCAAAGACCTGATCCTCGGCGCAAAGATCGCTGAAAACGCCACGCTGGAGGAATGGAAATCCCGACCCAGCCAGTTTGAAGTGCCGCGCGCGGAACTGGTCGCGAAGGTACAAGAGATCTTGGACGGGCAGGGGGAATGACCCAAACGCCATCGCAGCAATCAGCCGTCCGGACGGAGGCTGCCCGGTTGATGCAGGTGTTTGAAGCCGCGGGTGCTGTCCCGGTGGACGCCTCGATTTTGCAACCTGCCGAAGTGCTTTTGGATCTCTATGGCGAAGATATTCGCGCCCGCGCCTATGTGACGTCTGACGCTCTGCGCGGCGAACAGATGCTGCGCCCGGATTTCACCGTCCCCGTCGTTCAGATGCATATGGCCCATGGGGCGGAGCCCGCCTGCTACACCTATGCGGGGCCTGTTTTTCGTCGCCAGGAAGACGATGTCGCGCGCGCCAGCGAATATATGCAGGTGGGATTTGAGGTGTTTGATCGCAGCGATCCGGCCGCGTCTGACGCGCGGGTCTTTGCACTGTTTCATGAGGTTCTGGCGCCGTTGAACCTGCGGGCAGCAACCGGCGACATTGGCATTCTCATGTCGGCTGTTGATGGCCTGAAGACCACGGATCGTCGCAAAGCAGCCCTGCGGCGGCACATTTGGCGCCCGGTGCGGTTTCGCGCCTTGCTGGACCGGTTTTCGGGACAAACCCCAGTGCCGGCGGCACGCGCTGCCTTGTTGAATGATCCCGATCCCATGGCCGCGGCGGGCCCTCAGATTGGCCTGCGCAGCGCGGCAGATGTGCAATCGCGGATTGACGTTCTGAGAGAGGATGCCGCAACGCCACCGATCTCGGGCCAAGAGGTCGCCCTGATTGATGCCATTCTGAACGTTCGGGCTGCCTCTTCAGAAGCGCTGGAACAGCTGCGTGCCATTGCGAGTGACCTGCCATCTATCGTGCCAGCAGTATCGCGCCTGGAACGCCGATTGGATGCGCTGGAGAGGCAAGGGATTGATATCACAACACTCGATTTCGAGACCCAGTACGGCCGCACGCAGATGGAGTACTACGACGGGTTTGTTTTCGGCTTTTATGCTGAGGGCCGGGATGATCTTCCGCCGGTGGCGTCCGGCGGACGCTATGATGCGCTGACCCTGCAATTGGGCGGCGGCGTCGAGATCCCAGCGGTGGGTGGCGTGATCCGGCCTGAACTGGCTTTGAGCCTTGGGGGTGCGGCATGAGCATCAAGATTGGTGTGCCCTCCAAAGGCCGGTTGATGGAGGAGACATTTGCGTGGTTTGGGGCCCGTGGATTGAAACTCGGTCGCGCGGGCTCTGACCGCGAATACGCAGGGCTTGTTGAGGGGTTGGACGGTGTGGAGCTCGTGTTGCTCTCTGCCGGTGAGATCCCACGCGAATTGTCGGCGGGTCGCATCCATCTGGGTGTCACAGGGACGGATCTGGTGCGCGAGACGCTGGCCCAATGGCACACGCGGGTGTCGCCCTTGGCCGAGCTTGGCTTTGGGCATGCCGATCTTGTGCTTGCAGTTCCGCAGGCGTGGGTTGATGTCAGTACGACCGACGATCTTGATGCCGTGTCCGCGGCGTTTCGCGCCAAACACGGGTTTCGCCTGCGCATTGCCACCAAGTATCACCGATTGGTTCGTGATTTTTTGCGCGAACGCGGCGTCGCGGATTACCAATTGGTCGATAGCCAGGGCGCAACCGAAGGCACGGTGAAAAACGAAACAGCCGAAGCCATTGCCGATATCGCCTCATCGGGGGACACTCTGCGCGCGAACCATCTCAAGATCTTGGAGGATGGTTTGGTGCTTCGATCTCAGGCAACGCTCTTTATGGCGCGCAATGCTGCGGTGTCGGATGGTGATGAAGCCACGCGAGATCGCCTGATCGATCTAATGGCGTTGAGTTGAATGGCCAACCGCTCTCAGGTCGCACGCTAGCCTTGCAAAGCGAAAGACGCCCCGATTTTCGGGGCGCCTCTCGTTAAACTATCGTTTACAGATCAGAAGCGGAACGCGCCACGGACCTGGAACGTGGTCGCGTCCACGTCAATCGTGGTCGGGCCGTAGTTGTCGAACTCATGATAGAGGATTTCGCCGCCGATCGAGAATTGATCGGTGATCAGATAATCATAACCGGCACCGATGAAGTAGCCATCCTCGCTACCCAGTGTGCTGGCGTCTGCCTCTGCATAGCCGCCAGTTGCGTAGAGCAGACCGTTGCCAACCTCAACGCCGCCGCGCAAACGTACGCGCAACACGTTTTCCAGATCCACACCGGGTGTCAGGGTGATATCGGCAAAGTCATAATCGATACCGGCGCCCAGAACGAAGGTGCCGAAGTCATAGTCGTACCCGGCGATCAGGCCGCCAATCAGGCCATCGCCATCCACGCCGGCCACGTTGGAATCCACGTCGGCGTACCCGAGTTGGACACCACCATAGAAGCCCGTCCAGTCTGGTCCGGTGGGCGTGATGGCAGGAGAAGAAATGATCGGTTCGGGCGCAGGTGCTTCAATATTTCCCGCAAGAACTGGTTGTGCGAGAAGTGCCAATGCGGCTGCGGTTGTTGTAACTGCTGATTTCAAGAGACTGGTCCTTTCTTGGACGTGTTTTGTACAGTGTCATTTTGAGGCGACATGCGTCTCGGGTGCCGTATATAAATGGGTTCATTCCCAGAATTTAAAGTCACTTTCTTGCAATCAATGTAAAGTGACTGTGAAGCTTGTTTCAAACTGCGCGGAAAGTGGCCGATTTTTCGTCAACCAACGGTTCTAGCGGCCTTTTCGGCACGCCGGATGTAATTAGGAAAACGCAATAAGAGCCCTGCTTTTGGGCAGGACCCTTATACGTTTTGCGAAAGGATACGTACGGGTGCTTTGACCGACGCCCGCAGAGTATCAGAAGCGGAATGCGCCCCGGATCTGGAAGGTTCGCGCATCAACATCCAAAGTGGTATTGTTGACGTTGCTGAAGTCGTGAAACAACACTTCGCCACCAACGGAGAACCCGTCACTGACAAGATGCTCGTAGCCCATTCCCAGAAACGAGCCATCCTGCGTTCCCAGACCAGTTGTATCCACTTCGGCGTAACCGCCGGTCACATACACCAGGCCACTTCCCGTGGAGCCCGTCTTTACGCCGCTGCGGAGCTTTGCGCGGAAGACGCTTTCTGCGTCAACGCCTGGCGTAAGCGTCACGTCCATCACGTCGTAGTCGAGGGCGACGCCGACCACACCGCGTCCAACGTCATAGTCATAGCCTGCCGTCAGACCGACGATGCCGCCATCTCCTTCGACGCCGACCGCGTTAGAGTCGATGTCAATAAAGCCGGCCTGAGCGCCGACATAAAAGCCCGTCCAATCCACCAGGCGCGGTTGTGAGGGGGCGGGGGCAGGAGGTGGAGGTGTAAAGTTACCAGCGAGTGCGCAGGTCGCACTCAACGCAGCTATAGCGGCGGAGGTCATTAGTTTTTTCATGGACATCGTCCTTTTGATGAAACTTGCTCAATGTTTTTTACGGCGTTTCATTTCCCAAAACACCGTGGGACATCTTCGATCCCTTGCCCAACAGCTACAGGATTGGCCGACAACCTCAAGTGGTCAGCGCTTTTTCTGCAAGGGAAAGCTTAAGTCTGTGAATTATCAGCAACACTTGTCTGATCGGCGTTAAAGCACTCCGATATTGGCAAGCGCCGCAGAAAGCTCGGCTGGCAATGGGTCTTCGTTTTGGCGGGATGTGGGAAGATCGGCAGGCGCATCATCCCCCGCCAAATAGCGCCACCCCTGAAACGGACGCCGTTGCGCGGTGCAAGTGCGGGTGATCTCTGGATCAAGCACGAACGCACAGCGGCGGATGCCATCAGATCCGATTACCTCGTCAAATCGCAGCACCTGTTGGCGGCACTGGATAAACCCTTGAATGACCCAATAGATCGATCCGCCCTTGAGAATGTCTCCGGCGCGTTTCGGCCACATCCGCGTGACGTGTCTGGGCAGACCATCCTCGCTCTGCGCGCGGCGTGTTTGCTGCCAGTCCACAAGGCTGGCCACCGATTTTGAGCCAACGCTCAGTTTAATCAGATTGAGATGTGCCATCAAAGAGAATCCCATGCCCGCCCGCTACATATCGTAGAGCATCGGATTTTTAGGGCAAGGTATGGAGTTTTGTGGCCGCTTGAGGTATTCTCAGACTCCTATCCCAAGACCAATGCCCCAATCGAGGTGACCCACCCATGAGCCGTTTTTCCGCGCCGATTGCAGAAGCCATCTGGGACATGAAGTACCGCTTCAAGGAGACAGATGGCACGCCGATCGACCAGACTGTCGAAGACAGTTGGAGGCGCATTGCACGGTCGCTGGCGTCGGTCGAAAAAACGCCTTCGGATTGGGAAGATAGGTTCTACGCAGCCCTTGAGGATTTCCGGTTTTTGCCCGCGGGGCGTATCACGGCGGGCGCAGGAACGGGCCGCAGTGTCACGCTGTTTAACTGCTTTGTCATGGGCACGATTCCCGACAACATGGACGGCATTTTCAACGCGCTGCGCGAGGCCGCTTTGACCATGCAGCAGGGTGGCGGCATCGGGTATGATTTCTCCACCATTCGGCCAAAAGGGGCCGAAGTGAAGGGGGTTGCGGCCGATGCCAGCGGCCCTTTGAGCTTTATGGACGTCTGGGACGCCATGTGCCGCACCATCATGAGCGCGGGCAGCCGCCGAGGCGCGATGATGGCGACGATTCGCTGTGACCACCCCGATATTGAAGCATTCATCACGGCGAAATCAGACGCTGTTCGACTGCGCATGTTCAACTTGTCCGTTCTCGTCACCGATGATTTCATGGCCGCGGTCAAGGCGGATGGTCCGTGGGATCTGGTGTTCAAAGGCAAGGTGTATCACACGGTGCAGGCGCGTGATCTGTGGAACAAGATCATGCAGGCCACCTATGACTATGCCGAACCAGGCGTGATTTTCATTGATCGCATCAATGCCGCCAACAACCTCGCCTATGCCGAAGAGATTGCGGCCACAAATCCCTGCGGTGAGCAACCTTTGCCACCCTACGGCGCCTGTCTGCTTGGTTCCGTAAATCTTGCGCGCTTGGTGCAGGATCCGTTTGAGGCGGGCGCAGACATTGATCCCGACGAGCTTGATGATCTGGTGGCGACCGCCGTG
>JBCBBB010000141.1:0-6965 GCA_038532095.1 Pseudomonadota bacterium | reverse complement strand
CGTGCGGGGCGGACAACCGCTTTATGCCGGTCAGGTCGCGCCAGGCGAATGACCCAAACGGCAATCCCCAATCTTTCAGCGCCGCATCAATCTGCGCAATCCGCGCCCCATCTTCGAGGCAGAGATCCGCCGCCGCATGCAGGGCTTCGAGGATCATTGTTCCAATGGCATCCTTGCCGGGCGCGGTTTCCACGATCAACCGGTCCAGCTTGCGCGCCAATGCCCGGGCCGTGGCAACGGCACGCGGACCGGTTGCTTCCGTGGTCGCAATCTCAACGCAGCGGTTTTTGCGCACACCGGGGAAAAACCGCATTCCGACCACGTCCGATGCGCGACCGGTCTTTGCCGCGACCGTCCCGATATCGACACGCTCACAGCCCAGAACGAGGATGGCACCCGCCTTCATCGCTGCATCGAGCGCGGCGACCCGCGCCTTGGTCAGATGCGGCATCGGATCGATCACCACATCTGCCGAGGCGACCTGATGGTACCCTGCCAAGGCGTGCATCCGGTCGAGCACGTCTTCCACGGCGTCCTCGGTCATGGCGCCCGTGGCCACGCGCGCATCGAAATGCCCGATGATCCGGCTTGTGCCTTCTTCCAGAGCCTCCTCATCGACCTCGGCCACGGTCACTTTGAACCCGGCGTCCAGGCATTGCACGGCAACTTCCGCCCCTAATCCGCGCGCTCCGACCACCGTCACACCTGTCACGGCGCGGGAGGCCACCCGGCCTTCCCATCGCGTGGCCGCCTGCAAGCGCGCTTCCGCTCCGAACACATAGCGGAGCGACTTGGACTGTTCCGAATGAACCAGATCGTCATAGGCGGCTTCTTCCAGCCCACGCCCGATATCATAAGGCAGCAACAGCGCCGCTTCGATGCATTCGATCATCCGCGACGGTGCATCGAGCGGACCGCTGTTCGCTGTTTTGCGATAGCCCGACACGGCTTCCAGAAACGCGGCCCCCGCGCCCAGGCGATCGCGTCGCAGGGAACTGCACGACAGCGCGGCCCCGCTTTCGACAAGCGACCGGACCTCTGCCACGGCGGCTTCCACCACATTGCCTTCGACCAGAACGTCGACCAGACCCAGCTTCTTTGCGGCATCGCCCCGGATGGCTTTGCCACTCAACAAAAGTTTGAGCGCGGCCACGCCGCCGATCACTTTTGGCAATCGCTGAGTGCCACCGGCATTGGGCACAAGACCAATCGTAATATCAGGAGCGCCCAGACGCGCACGTGCTGTGGCCACCCGAAGATGCGCCGCAAGCGAAAGCTCCAGACCGCCGCCAAGCGCAGGCCCGTCAATCGCGACGGCCACCGGCTTTTCCAGCGCTTCTATTCTGTCGCAGACCTTGGAAAGTTCGGGAATATGGCCCGCCGCATCATCGGCCAGCCCGGCGCCGGTTGCAAAGGACGCGCCTTGCCCGGTGATGACAATGCCTGCGACGGATGGATCATCTTCAGCCTGCCCGATATGGGTCATGAGGCTGGCGCGCATATCCACAGAAAGTGCAGCGGTCGGCGGGTTGTTCAAGATAATCACGAGGATATCCTCGCGGCGTTCCGCTCTGACCTTTTCGGCCGGTGTAACCTGTTCTTCCCGTCCCATGGCTTTTCATAAGCGGCAAGGGTGTACGAACTCAAGCGTCGTTCTCTACCAACTGTCTAGAACAGGAAGTATTCGACCGGTTTTTTCGGCAAGGCTTCGCTGCCCCGACATCGGGCGCCAAGACCGACGGGATATTCAAGACAGGAATGCCGTGCCTTAAACGGGAACGTTGTCCCACATATCGTCAAGGTCCACCTCAAATTCAGGCATGGTCTCATGGGGCGGTAGAATATCCGCCGCCGGGGCCGCCTTTTTTTCGCGGTCCGAAGAGCCGACAAGCGTTAGGTGTGGCCGGGCAAGTTTCGGCGATGCGCAATGGTCGGTCGTCACATCAGGTACTGCGGGCTTAGTCATTCTGTGCTCCCTTTGACTATCCCCAACATATGGGGACGGCCGAAAATTAACATATGAATAGAGTCCCACTTTCGCAGGCTTCCGTGTCGTTTTGCTGACAACTGGCTAAATCTTGCCCACCCTGCTCAATGACTGCGCAGTCCTCTAGCGGCAAAGAGCCTTTAACACAGATGGAACTCTGGGGTCCACTATGCGGTAATGAACAGCGCGTCCATTTCGCTCGCCTTCGACGACGCCTTCGGCGCGCAGCCGAGCCAGCTGCTGCGACACATAGGCCTGACCCAACCCAAGGGCGGCTTCCAGGTCGCCAACCTGTCTCGGCTCTTCTACCAGTAACGCAAGGATGCGCAGGCGCCACGGATTTCCCATGACCTTGAGAAGCCGTGCCTGTTCCTCTGCAACGACCGCACCTTCCGTTTTATTTCGTGCCAGATCTCCGTCCATGGCTTTTGACGTACCTTGATTTCCTATTCAAAACTTTGCATATGTTTTCGAGTTATCAGAAAGGCCATCCCATGACCCCGAATGTCACCGCCTTCTTCGACCCCGCCACGAACACCGTTTCCTACGTTGTCACTGATCCGAACGGGTCTGCGGCGGCTATCATCGACAGCGTTCTCGACTTCGATTACGCGTCAGGGCAAACCGACACCGCCTCAGCCGACCGGATCATAAACTATACGCAGGAACAGGGACTTCGGATTGATTGGATTTTGGAAACCCATGTCCACGCCGACCATTTGAGCGCAGCGCCCTACCTGCAAGACCGCGTGGGCGGAAAAATTGGCATCGGGAACGAGATCACGGCAGTCCAGGACACGTTCGGCAAGGTTTTCAATGAGGGCACCGCATTCCAGCGGGATGGCAGCCAGTTCGATGCCCTTTTCAAGGAAGGCAATACATTCCAGATCGGACAGATGCGTGGGGATGTCTTGCACACGCCGGGCCATACACCCGCCTGTTTGACCTACGTCATCGGCGACGCTGCCTTTGTGGGCGACACGCTGTTCATGCCGGATTTTGGCACAGCACGCTGCGACTTTCCCGGCGGTTCCGCCGCAAACCTTTACGACAGCGTGCAAAAGATCCTCGCCCTGCCCGACGAGACACGCATTTTTGTCGGCCACGACTATCTGACGGGCGACCGCACAGAACACGCCTGGGAAACCACCGTCGGCGAACAAAAGGCTGCAAACGTGCATATCGGCCGGGGCGCAACGCGGAACGATTTCGTCGAGATGCGCGAGGCACGAGATGCGACGCTTGCGATGCCAAAGCTGATCATCCCGTCGTTGCAAGTGAACATGCGCGCGGGGAACATGCCGGAGCCGGATGACGACGGCGATGTCTATCTCAAGGTGCCGGTCAACAAACTCGGGAAATAAACCATGCCTCAAGACTGGTTGATGGGGCTGCTCGGCGGAGCGCTGATTGGCCTTGCCGCAGCCTTTTATCTTCTTCTCAACGGTCGGATCATGGGGGCATCCGGCATTGTCGGCGGCCTTGTCGACGGATCTGGCGGCTTCAAATCGGAGCGTGCGTCCTTCCTGGCCGGTTTGGTTCTGGTCCCCGGTGGGGTTGTTCTCATTGCGGGAGGCGCCGAGACACACCTGACTGCAAACTGGGCCGTTGTGATCATCGCAGGGTTGCTCGTTGGTGTGGGCACACGGCTCGCCAACGGATGCACGTCCGGTCACGGGGTCTGCGGCCTGTCGCGCCTGTCCCTTCGAGGGTTCGTCGCGACCGCGTTCTACTTGCTGGCTGGCGGCGTAACGGTCGTGCTCGCGAAGCATGTGTTGGGAGTCATCTGATGCGACAGCTCTACGCGTTCGGCGCAGGCGGTCTTTTCGGTGTCGGCCTTTGGGTGTCCGGCATGACCGACACACGCAAGGTCATTGGATGGCTGGACGTTTTTGGCGACTGGGACCCGACACTGGCCTTCGTCCTTGGCGGCGCGGTGACCGTGATGTTCATCGCGTGGCGCATCGCAGGTGCACGTGCGGCCCCCGCGCTCGGCGGATCGTTTCCCGCCACGCCCGAGCGACGGCTGGATCGCACTCTTGTTCTCGGCTCCCTCCTGTTCGGTATGGGCTGGGGGTTGGCCGGGCTTTGCCCGGGACCGGCCATTGCCTCCCTCACCTGGGGCGGGACGGGTGGCATACTCTTCCTCGTGTCGATGTTTGCAGGCATGAGGGCGGCGCCACCCCTACGCCACAGGCTTGAGACCCAGAACATCTGAGCGGTCTGAGACATCCAAAGCGCGCGTTCTGACGTAGAATAGGCATGAAAACACTCCTGACCTCTCTCGCCCTGACGCTTGGTGGCACGATGGCCAGCGCTGAACCTCTCACCGGGACGTTTCCGTCCATCGACGGTGGCACGTTGTCACTGGAAGACTGGCGCGGAAAGCCGGTTCTTGTGGTCAACACAGCCTCACGCTGCGGGTTCACTCACCAATATGACGATCTGCAAGCGCTGCAAGATCGCTATGACGCCGCTGGCCTCGTGGTGCTGGCTATTCCGTCGAATGACTTCCGGCAGGAACTTGGATCGAATGAAGAGGTAAAGGAATTCTGTGAGGTGAACTTCAACCTCACGCTTCCCATGACAACCATCACAGCTGTACGCGGACCGGAGGCACATCCGTTCTATCAGCAGCTGAAAAACGTGGCTGGGTTCACCCCGATGTGGAACTTCGACAAGGTCCTGATCGGGCCGGACGGCACGGTTGTTCAAACATGGCGATCGATCACATCGCCCACCTCATCCGCCGTGACAGACCGGATAGATGCACTTTTGACCGGGTAAATCGTCTCATTCTTGCCCCATTTCAGTGCTGCATGGGTGGGCGCAACGAAGTGAGAGTGATGTCATGCCATTTGCATTCCCGACGCTGGACGAGATCCTCTATCGGGCGTGGCGGCTGAGACGCCTGATCGCGTTCTGCTCGGCCATACCCTTTGTTATCCTGGCACTTCTGGGCCTTGTCGGCCTGAACGGGCTCGCTGGTTCGGTGGGTGGGCTGATCGCGCTGGCCATTGTGCATACGGCCCTGATCGCGGCGCATGCCATTCTGTACCCAAATGCGGCGGAGGAAACGTTCGCCTTGTCGGTGACACTGAGCGTCTTTGCCCTGATTATGGCGATTGTTCCCAGCACGTTGTTCGGCTTCCTCATGTGCCTGGCCTTCGCGGGCTGGGCGATGGTCTGGGGTCAGGCGATGGTGCCGGATTTGCAGACCAAAACCGAACCGCACGACCCGGAGACCACGGCGCGCATCAAGGTAGCAGCCAAGCCGGAGACCGTGCGGTCATGGTTCCCGATCCGCCCGGAAAGCGAGCGCGGACAGTTCAAATGCGGGCCGCGCGACGGCAGCGGCGCGTTCCCGGTCTGGTTCGATCTGGCCGCAGTTTCGGTCGATGTCTTCTCGGGCCTCGCGCCAGAGGAAGACGATGTTATGGACCGGGTGAAGTCAAAACTTGAAGGCGGAGGTTTGGGTTCGACGCGGGAAACATCGCGTCAGGCAGAGGCCATGTCGCAACTGCCGCAAGAGGAGCCCAGCTTCTGGGCCCGGATCGAGATTGATGAACCTGACTTCCAGCGCACACGGCTGTTTTTCCGCGATACCTCCGGTCAGGAGGAGGAAAGCTCGATCGTGGAACATCGGTTCAAGGCGACCAAGAAAGGCGTTGTTGTGACCGAGATCGACACCACGCTGAACTACCCGAAGGGCCTCAGCTTCGGCGCCTGGCTCACGGATTTCCAGCTCGACGGGTTGGTCCATGTGCGGGAGCTTCTGGAGAACACACCGCCAAAATCTCTGCGGTCGGCGCATCGCTGGTCGCTGCTGACCCTTGCAGGGCGGTGGTTTTCAGCGCGCCAGATGGACCGGGCGGGCGCGGCTTAGGCTGTAAGAAACTGTACGACCGGCGCGGCCCGCGAGTTTCTTTCAGAAACGCGCTATACCGCGTCGTCGACTTTGCTGCGCAAAGATCGACGGGAAAGAAAATGGGGTCCCCTTTCGGGGACCCCAGTTTCGCTTGTCAGGCTCACTCTTTGTGTACCGCCCGGTTTCTGCCTGCGGCCTGACCCGCGTTCAGGATGAGCGCACCCATCCCACATCGAAAGGCAGCGCCTTCCGAAAGGAGCGACCATTGAGCCAAAGGCTCAGGGGAAGATCACTCCCAATAAGTTCCCGTGAGGGAACTTGTTGAGCGGGGTGTAGCGGGTTTCGAAGAAACCTGCGGGCCCCGCCCTGTCCGAGTGGGGAGACGGTCAAGCCGCCCCACCCAAGTTCCGGCGCAAAACTCTTCTAAAGAGTTTTGTCTGATTTCTTTTGAAGAAATCGGGCCCCTTGAAGTCCGACCTCCCTAGCTACACCCGCTCGTCGCGCCGCAGGTGTTGCACTTCATGCAAGTCCCGTTGCGGACCAGCGTGTAGTTGCCGCATTCGCCGCACGGGTCGCCCTCGTAGCCTTGCATCTTGGCCTTGGTCCGGGCGTCCAACTCGGCTGAACCGGCGGCGAAGGGCGCGGCCTCTACCACTGCCGTGGCCCCGACTTCCGGCACCAGGGTTTGCAACGCCGCCGACGGATCGCCGGAGTTGGCAAAAGCAGTGGCGCCCGCGCCGCCATCGACTACGACAAGCTCCTGCGGAACGCGGCCCCGCGTGTACCCGGCTGAGACAACCTTCTTCAGCACCTCGAATTGCGAGGACGCGGCTGTGCCCGGCATCTCCTTGAAGTTGGTCTTGCCCTCTTCCTCGCCACGCCCCAATTCGTCAAAGGTCGGGCCATCCGGCTTCACATGCGCCAGATCGGTGCGGTCGAGATAGGACACGGCCAGTTCGCGGAAGATGTAGTCGAGGATCGACGTCGCGTTCTTGATCGAATCGTTGCCCTGCACCATGCCGGCCGGCTCGAACCGGGTGAAGGTGAAGGCGTCGACGAACTCTTCCAGCGGCACGCCGTATTGCAGGCCGACCGACACGGCGATGGCGA
>JBCBBB010000140.1:0-7035 GCA_038532095.1 Pseudomonadota bacterium | reverse complement strand
GCCTTTGAAGGAGGCAGCGATCTCGGGGATCACTTCCAGCGCCTGCATCTGTTTGTCGTGGGCGAGGTAACGCACCTCGGTGAAGGCCTCTGGCCCCACCATCGCGCCGATGGAGTACGGGTTCTGCGGGTCCAGCACCTGTTGCGGTGTGAAGGGGGGCAGGAACTGATCGACCTGCTCCTGCGTCGGCATCTCCACCCGTTCATAGGCGTGGGTCAGGATGAAGCCATCCATGCAGACCATCACCGGTTGGCTGAGCCGTTCGGCAATGGCAAAGGCCTGGATGTGCAGGTCGAGCGCTTCTTGGTTGGTTTCCGCGAAGATCTGGATCCAACCGGCATCGCGCATCGACATGCTGTCGGTGTGGTCGTTCCAGATGTTGATGGGCGCGCCAATGGCCCGGTTGGCCACGGTCATGACAATCGGCAATCCCAGACCGGAGGCATTGTAAACGGCCTCGGCCATATAGAGTAGCCCTTGGGAGTCGGTGGCCGTATACGTCCGGGCGCCGACGGCGGATGAACCGATGCAGGCCGAGAGCGCGGCAAACTCGCTTTCCACGTTCATGTATTCGCAATTGCCGACCTTGCCTTCGCGGCAAAGCTCCCCGCAATGCTCCACGATGTGGGTCTGCGGGCTGATCGGGTAGGCGCAGATAACATCCGGGCGGCAGAGCGCCACGGCCTCGGCCACGGCGTGGCTGCCTTCAAGCTGCTTAAGCATGGCTGAGTTCCTTTTCTTGGGCGGCCTCATAGGCGGCACGGGCCGCAGCGATGTTGCCTGCGGCGATCTTCCCGCCGAATTTGGTCGAGATCGCCTTTTCAACGCTTTCGATGGTGATTTGTTTGGTGAGGGCAGCGAAGGCCCCGAGGAGGGCGGCGTTGGGCACCGGGCGGCCCACATGTTCTTTCGCAAGGGCGGAGGCGTTGACGCCAACCACATGGCCTTCGGGCAGTCCGGCGATCTTGTCGGTGATATGCAACTCGTCCCAGCTTTTGAGTGAATTGATCAGCACGTAGCCGTTCGGGCGCAGGCCTTGAAACACGTCAAGTGCATGAAACAGGGTCGGGTCCTGGATAATCAGGCAGTCCGGTTCAAGGATCGGCTCACGGCGCCGGATTTCCTTGTCGTCCAGTCGGCAAAACGAAACCACGGGCGCGCCGGTGCGTTCTGACCCAAAGGATGGAAAGGCTTGCGCGTGTTTGTCTTCCTGAAAGCCCGCAATTGAGAGCATTTCAGCCGCAGTGACCACGCCTTGCCCGCCGCGTCCATGTAGTCTGACCTGAAACATAACCTGGTGTCTCCTCCGTATTGGCCATGGGCCGGTAGACTTGGCAACGAATGGCCCGTCCCTTTCGGCCGATTTCACCATGAGTACGGACCTGAACGCGGCAGAGCCTTGATCTCGATCAAGGATTAGACATGTGCGTTTTGGGAGGTCTGGGCGGGATTATTTGCCTCGGAGGGCAGTACAACGCTTGGTTCATTGGCGCTTTTGGGGTGGCAGGTTGGTTTGCATAAAATTATATCAAATCAATATTTTGCACGAAGCATTGCAATTGTGTGGACGAGCTTCGTGTTATGTCTTCCGATCCGGCATCGTCCCCCAATCAGGCGCGCGTTCCTTCGTTTGATGGGGCTGCACATAGCCGACTTGCCGAGCTGTCATAGCTTGGCCAAGGCGCGAGGCGCTTAGGACGCTCGTCTGCGCGAGATGATCAAACGCCTGCGGTTTGACGCATCCCGTTAGTCAAGCAGTCCCGGAAGTGTCAGCGATATTGCGGGCACGAAGGTGATCAGCATCAGTGCGGTAAAGATGGCGAGGTAGAAGGGCCAGATGGTGCGCACGGCCTGCTCCATCGGGAGTTTGCCGACAGCACAGCCGACAAACAGACAGGACCCGACCGGCGGCGTGCACAGGCCGAGGCCGAGGTTGACCAAAAGGATCATGCCGAATTGGTAAGGATCGACACCCAGGCTGTTGGCGACCGGCAGGAAAATTGGTGTGCAAATCAGGATCAATGCGGCCATGTCCATGATCATGCCAAGCACCAAAAGCGCGACGTTGATCATCAGAAGGATCAGGATGGGGTTCTCCGTCAGTGTCGTTAGCAGGGTCACTGTCTTGTCGGGAACGCGGTAGAACGTCAGCATATAGGCAAAGGCACCGGCGCAGGCGATGAGGATCATGACCATGGAGGTCGTGCGCACAGACTGGCGGACGGCTGTCCGGAAGTTGTCCCATGTGATGCTGCGATACACCAGAAGCGTGACGACAAAGGCGTAGATTGCGCCAAATGCACCGGACTCGGTGACTGTGAAGATGCCGGATAAGACGCCGCCTACGATGATGACGGCGGTGAGCAGGCCCGGGATGGCGCCGACGAAACTGAGGAGCAGCGCATGCCAGCCGGGAAATTCTTCTGCCCTGTATCCGCGTTTCACAGCGACCAGATAGGCCGCAATCGCAAGGCAGACACACATCAACAGGCCGGGCACAACGCCGGCCAGGAAAAGCTTGGAAATTGAGATGCCCCCGCCCGCCGCGATTGCAAAGATAATCATGTTGTGGCTGGGCGGAATGATGATCCCGGCAATCGAAGAGGTCACTGTGACATTGACCGCATAGTCGGCGTCGTAGCCTTTTTCCTTCATCACGGGCACGAGGATTGACCCCAAGGCGGAGATGTCAGCAACAGCGGACCCGGATATGCCGCCAAAGAGCATCGAAGAAAACACGTTCACGATGCCAAGGCCGCCGCGCACGGCACCGACTGCCGCGGACGCGAATTTGACCAGCCGCATTGCGATGCCGCCATGGAACATCAATTCGCCGGCAAAGATGAAAAACGGAATGGCCATCAGCGAGAAGACGTTGATGCCAGATATGATCCGCTGAAAGCCGATCATCAGCGGAAGCCCTTCAAAGGCGAAGGCCGCCAGGGCCGAGATGCCGAGCGCGAAGGCCACCGGTACACCGATCACAACGCAGAGGGCGAAAAGGCCGAGAAGAACGAAAAGCCCCATGACTGCCCCTTATTCGATTGTATCGCGTCGCAGGTCGCGGCCCAAGGCAACCCGCGCGAGATGCGCCAGCGAAAATACCAGGATGAGCCCGCCGCCGATGGTCAGGGGCAGGGACCTTAGACCTTCGGGCAACTGGATCAACGGGATCATGGACCCCCATTTGAAGGCCGTAAGCTGGGCGCCGTAGAGCAGCATGAAAAACCCGAACCCGGCCATAGCGGCGTCAGTCATCACCACGCAGAGTGTCCGAATGGGCTTTGGAACGGCCGTTCTGAACGCTGATACCGAGAGATGGTAGTTTTCGTGCACGCCCACCGCTGCGCCAAGGAAAGCAATGACCATAACCAGCAGCAGGGCGGCTTGTTCGACCCAGGTCGGCGTGGCGTTCAGCACGTAGCGTCCGAAAACCAGCCAGCCGAAGATCACGGTGAGAAACACAAGCGACACGCCGGTGATCACGCGGCACAGCGCCGCGACCAAGTCGAGAGTCCAGTCGACGCGCGACATAAAAGTTCTGGGCGCTTCGGGAGCGTTCGGATCGGTCATCGGTTTTCCCAAGATCGTATCGCGCCTTCGCAAGGGTCCTGCGAAGGCGCTTGTCTTTGCTATCCGAACTTAGTCAGTTGATTGGATCAACTCGACTAGAGGGCGCAAGTCGGGGTTGTCCGACAGGTAAGCCTCGTAAACCGGAACCATGGCGGCCTGGAATGGGCCTTTGTCCGCGATCTCGTTGGTGACAACGCCCGCCTTTTCGACCATCTCGCGGCTCGACTCTTCGCGTGCGGCCCAAAGCTCTTGCTGAAGTTCCGCGGACTCCATAGCCGCTTCTTTCACCGCCGCCTTCTGTTCGTCAGTCAGTGCGTTATAGGCATCAGCGTTGACGCAGACGCATTCCGGAATGATCAGGTGCTGGCTGAGCGAGTAGAACCCGGCGACCTCGAAATGGCCGGTCGATTCATAGGAGGGCCAGTTGTTTTCTGCCCCGTCGACAACACCGGTTTTCAGCGACTGGTAGACTTCTGCAAAGGCCATCGGAGAGGGGTTGCCGCCCAGTTCCGCAATCATGCCAGAATAAAGGTCGTTGTTCATGACCCGGACTTTCATGCCCGCGACATCTGCAGGCGCGTTGATCGGTTTCGTGCCGTTGTAGAAGGACCGTGCGCCGGCATCGTACCACGCAAGCGGAACAAGCCCTTTCGCGGCCATGCCTTCAGCGATTTTCGCGCCGCCTTCCCCGTTCAGAACGCGGAACATGTGAGGCACGTCCTTAAAGATGAAGGGCAGCGAAACGACATTGGCTTCGGGGGCAATCGGACCAATCGGCCCCAAGTTGAAGTTCCCGATTTCAAGGCCGCCCAGACGCACTTGCTCAATGGCATCCGGCTGGCTGCCCAACGTGCCGCCGTGGAACATCTGAAGCGTGACTTCCCCGTTTGTCTTCTCGGCAACAAGCTCGGCGAATTTGTCCATGGCAACGGTGTTTGGATAGCCGTCCGCATGAATGTTCCAGCCCCGCCAGTCGGCGGCGTGCGCCGCAGTGGTGGCCAATGTTATGGCCGCAACGGCGCCGACAAGTGATCTGCTGAGTTTCTGATACATAATATCCTCCCTGATATTTGGATGTGATGAGTGTCGTTGGTTTCACCCACGATCGTTTATGACTGCTAATCCTCGAAGTAGTTTGCGTGCGATTTCCGGATGCCGTTCACCACCTCGTCCAGACGGGACAAGTGATGCGCTATGGCCTGGGTGACGGCTTCTTCGTCCTGGTTGACGATGGCCTTCAGGATATCCTGATGATCCACGATCAACTCGTCCATCGTTGCGGGCTGAGATAGGCTTAACATGCAGAGCCGATCAACTTGAGCCTTGTTTTCCGCAATCGTCTCGAAGACGAAGTCACATTTCGCGACAGCGCAAAGCGTCTTGTGAAAGTCGTAGTCCAGCGCGTGAAACCGATCGAGGTCCTGATCTTTGATCGCCTTCTTCTGCGCCTCAATGGACCGCTCAAGCTTCGCCTGATAGCGGCCGAGCGGTTCGCGGCAGGCACGCCTTAAGACCTCACATTCAACGGCCATACGAAGGAAGCGCGCGCGCTTGATCTTCTCAAACGAAAATCGGCGGACCACCGTTGCTTTCTGGGGGCGCACCAGCAGCAGGTCATGGTTGGCCAATCTGATGAACGCTTCCCGGACAGGTTGCCGCGACACATCAAACTGCCGGGCGACTTCAACTTCAGATATCCGCGTGCCGGGCAGTAGCTTCATCGCGTTGATCTGTGCGTGAAGGAAGTCAAAGACCTCATCAGCGCTGGTCCTGCGCTCCAGTACTTTGAGATCTTGCACCATGCGAATCTGCTCCGTTTACAACTCCAATCTACCATACTAGAACACAATTGCAATCGCGTGTTTTGCACGAGACCGTCAAACGAATGAGGCCAATATGACTGAAGCATCTATGTATCCCTGGGTGGACGCAGGAGAGGGGGTCCGTCGCCGTATTCTGGCGGAAACGCCTGAGGCGATGACTGTAGAGGTCGAGTTTGCAAAAGGGGCGGTTGGTGATCCGCACGCGCATGTCCATGTGCAAACGATCTTTGTCGCTGCGGGGCAGTTTGAGTTCACGGTCGATGGTGTGACCATGGTCGTTTCGGCCGGGGACAGTCTTGTTATTCCTTCAAATGCCGTTCATGGCTGCGTTTGCATCGAAAATGGTAAGCTTATCGACAGTTTTACACCGCGCCGTGACGATTTCCTGTGATTGCGAAAGAGAGGCCTGAGTGCATGGCGTCAGTCAGTTCGCCGTGTTCGGTGGCTTGCGTTCTATCGCCGTCGGTCGGTCACCATTGCAGCGCAGGGCGTTTTTGCATGACAGGTTGTCTGTCGTGCTGAACGTGGCAGAGATTTCATCGGCTCTGAAAGTTGATCTTGTGGTGCCGGAAAGACAGGACGCCTGTAGAGACGCTGCTCTTGCTCATGCAGAGATACTAGTATACTAGATCAGGGTGTAAATATGCGTGACAAGACGTTGGGAGTGCGGGAGGTGCAAGGCCCTGTGCGTCGGTGAATTGCGCGTTCAATTGACGTGGTGCTCCCCAGTTTGCTGTCGGTCGCCCGCGCGTTCAACAGGAAGGATGTCCATATGAAACTTGAGGGGAAAACCGCCATCGTCACAGGGGGCGGGCGAGACATCGGGCGTGCATGCGTCATGCGGTTGGCTCAGGAAGGCGCCAAGGTCGCAATCAACTACCACAGCTCGTCAGAAGGTGCGGACAGCGCTGTTGCCGAGATTGTCGCCGCCGGGGGCGCTGCACTGGCGCGTCAGGGTGACATGACAAAGGCCGGCGATGTTGCCGCGCTTGTCGATGCGACGCGTAGCGAGTTGGGCGAAACGATTGATATTCTTGTGCACGTCACGGGTGGCCTTGTTGCGCGCAAGACCATTGCCGAGATGGATGAGGCGCATTGGCACACGGTCATGAACCTGAATACGACATCTTACTTCCTGGCGGTCAACGCAGTTGTGCCGCATATGGGGGCGGGCGGTTCCATTGTGGGTATCGCCAGTCAGGCCGGTCGAGACGGCGGTGGGCCGGGCGCGGTGGCATACGCGGCGTCGAAGGGCGCTGTCATGACCATGACACGGGGGCTTGCCAAGGAACTCGGGCCGGATATCCGCGTGAACTCAGTTTGCCCCGGAATGATCGACACGGACTTCCACAACACCTTCACCAAACCGGAAGTGCGCTCCAACGTGGCCAATGCAACGCCGTTAAAGCGCGAGGGGACGCCGATGGATGTTGCCAACCTTGTCACTTATCTGGCGACGGACGAAGCCGCCTTCGTGACCGGCACCAACATCGATATCAACGGCGGTTTGCTGTTTTCGTGACAGGCTTGCTGGCGCTTTGACCGGCAAACACTTGGCACCCGATGTGGCCTGCAAGTGCCTTTGCAGGCCACGTGTATTTTGAGCAGAGCATTTCCTTTTTGCCGGGATGCCTGGTGG
>JBCBBB010000139.1:0-7053 GCA_038532095.1 Pseudomonadota bacterium | reverse complement strand
GGGCTCCATGATCTGCGCAACCTGTTCGGCCATCAAGGCTTTGAGCTCGGCGGTGTCAATGGATCGGGAAAGACCACCACCATTGGCAAACTCGCGTCGCAGTTTCGGGCTGCGGGCAAATCTGTGGTCATCGCGGCGGGCGATACATTTCGCGCCGCTGCTGTCGAACAGTTGCAGGTGTGGGGCGAGCGGGCTGGTGTACCGGTGATGACCGCGCCAGAAGGCTCTGACCCCGCATCGCTCGCCTTTGATGCGATGACGCGGGCCGAGGCGGAGGGCGCGGACCTCCTGATGATCGACACGGCAGGGCGCTTGCAGAACCGGCAGGATCTGATGGAGGAGCTTGCGAAGATCGTGCGTGTGATCCGCAAGAAAGACGAGACGGCGCCGCATAACACCCTGCTGGTTCTGGATGCGACCACCGGACAGAATGCGTTGAGCCAGGTGGATGTGTTCCAGCAGGTGGCGGATGTGTCGGGACTTGTCATGACCAAGCTCGACGGCACGGCGAAAGGCGGCGTTCTGGTGGCGCTGGCGGACAAGTTTGGCTTGCCGATCCATGCCATAGGTGTGGGTGAGCAGATCGATGATCTACAGCCCTTTGACCCCGGTGACTTCGCCCAGGCTTTGACGGGAGCGGACGCGTGAGGCCGGCGATGCGATTTCTGAGCAGAAATCGTGACAGAATTTGTGCAAATTCTGTTGCGCTCCTGATTGGGTTCGGGGCGACGACGGCGGCTGCGATGACGGTGGAAGACTGTCAGCGGTTGGGGTCGACTTTGGGCAATTTCACGGTGTCCGGCGGCGATGAGGTTCGCGTTAGCTCCAGCCTGACCGAGGATGGCTGGTGCCGGATGCTTGAGGGACCGCTGGGACGCGGGGTTGAGTGGCGATCCTCTGGCAATCTGACGGATGGCACCTTCCAGTTTCGGCAAAAACGCCATCAAGTTGAGGACCTTGGCGAATTTGACCTGACCGGACGCTTGTCGATCTCGGGCGGAACGGAGGTGGCGCTTGGGCCGGTGCGGCTCACCGCCAGCGATGGCGATGGGGCGGCGCTGACTGCACGACTGGCGGGGCCCAACACCATCACTCTGACGAATTTGCAATCGCTTGAGATGGAGAGCGCCGGTTTCGGTGTGGAAGGTCAAAATGGCTTGGTGGGTGATATCCTGGCCTGGGCGTTTCGCCTCGACCGGGCGGCGGCGGCCAGCAGTTTCATAGAAGCGCGGGATCAGCGGGCCGAGATGCTGGACTGGCTGGCTGAGACCGCCGAGCCGATCATCGACCGCGCCTCGGCAAATGCGTTCCGCAAGATGGTCGAGGCCTATCCCAGGGCGCGCGGGACTGCGGAGATCACGATCAGGGAAGATCGGTCGGTGGCGATTGGGCCTTTGGTGTCTGCCGTTCTCTTTGGAACGTCACTGACACGTGCGGAGGCCGCGGGGCTGGTCGGGGAGGCCGGTCTGAGGTTCACCTGGACCCCACGCTAAACCCTTGTCAGACTGGCTGATTTCACTGGAAGGGACAGAAGCGGGCAAGACGCTCGCGCTGTGTCTGGCGCTGCTCGCGGCGGTCCTGCATGCGTTTTTCGGAGCGCTTCAGAAGGGCAAGACCGACCCCTGGACAGCGCGGACCGTGATTGACGGGTCGTATTGTCTGATCGCAATACCGTTCCTCTTTCTGGTTCCTTTTCCCGAGCCGCATATCTGGCCTTTATTCGCCATCGCCTGGGTCATTCACGTGGGCTACAAGATGTCCCAGGCGGCGAGTTACACCGCGGGCAGCTATCTGGTGGTCTACCCTGTGGTGCGGGGCATCTCACCGGTTTTCACCGTCATCGGTGCCGGCATTCTGTTCGGGGAGTTCTTCGCGCCTTTGCAATGGCTGGGCGTCGCCTGCCTGGTAGGTGGGATCCTCGGGTTCTCGGCTTATAACCTGCGGCATGTAATGCTCGACCGGGATCGTTTGCCGCGCGCCATCGGTCTGGCCTGTCTGACCGGGGGGTTCGTGGCGCTCTACACCACGTGGGATGCGTATGTGATCCGTGCGACAGCGGACCCGTTCACCTTCATTGCGTGGTTCTTTTTCCTGGATGGTTTGTCCTTTCCGATTGGATGGCTAGCCATGAACCGGCGCTTGCCCGGCTTTGATCCCGCCATTGTACGGCTGGGCGTGACAGGGGCGATCACGGCCTATTTCTCCTTCGGGTCGATCATGCTGGCGACACGGCTCGACAAGGTGGGGGAGGCTGCCGTTTTGCGTGAGACCAGTGTCCTGTTTTCTGCCCTGATTTCCTGGCTGGTGCTAAAGGAAGGTGTCGGGCCGCGCAGGCTGGCGCTTATGGCGTTGATTGCGGCGGGAGCCGTGATAGTTGAATGGGGCGGGTAAATTTCACCTTTGGTGCTAATCCGGCGCTGCAAGACCCGCAGAGATTTAAGGACGGACGATGAGCGAAACTGGTGAAAACGCGTTGAACCCTGTGGTCAAGCAGGTGCTTGAGCTTGGGCCGCCCATCCTTTTCTTCGTGGCCTATCTGAGGATGAGGGACGAGACCTATACCATTGGGTCTACAGAATATTCCGGCTTCATCATTGCGGCTGGCGTGTTTGTTCCCATTCTGCTGACCGCGATGGCGATCCTCTGGAAACTGACCGGCAAGCTGTCGCGGATGCAGGTGTTCACCATCGTGATGGTTGTCTTGTTCGGGGGCCTCACGGTCTGGTTCAATGACGAGCGGTTCTTCAAGATGAAGACGACGCTGGTCTATGGGATGTTTGCGATCATCCTGGGGATCGGACTTCTTCAGGGCCGGAGCTACTTGGCCTGGGTCATGTCCGAGTTCCTGCCGATGGAGCATAAGGGATGGATGAAACTGACCTATCGCCTGATGTGGTTTTTTGCCGGACTGGCGCTGGCCAATGAGGTGATCTGGCGCACACAAAGCACAGATCTTTGGGTCAAGATCGAAACCTTCGGGTTTCCACTGCTGATGTTCGCCTTCCTGATGGTGCAGATCATGACGCTACAGCGCTACATGATTGAGCCGGACGAGGATCAATCGCCTTAAAACTGCCATTCTGTCTAGCCATCAGACCCGCATGGCACGGCACATTCTCATCGGTGGTGGGTCCGGGTTCATCGGGCGCGGGTTGACCGACCTGCTGCGTGCGCGCGGTGATCAGGTGACATGGATCTCGCGGACACCGGGCCCTGAGCGGATCACGTGGGACGATCTTGCGGCAAATGGGCTCCCAGCCTGCGACGCGGTGGTGAACCTGGCCGGGCAGCATATCCTCGACGTTCGGCGGCGTTGGACCGCCGCCTATCGGGATGAAGTGATCAAGAGCCGGGTGGAAACGACGGAAACGCTTGTGCGCGCCATAAATGAAAGCGCCACACCGCAGGATGTCTTCGTGTCGACGGCGGGCAAGTGCTTTTACGGCACGGCAGAGTTGGCGGACGGGCAGGCGCACCCCGAACTGGACGAGATGTCGGAGCCGATGGGAATGGACTTTCCGGCCGAACTGGTTGGCTTGTGGGAAAAGGCTGCCGAGGGTGTCGATACCGCGCGCGTCCGGCATGTGCGCCTGAGGATTGGCATTGTCTTGGGCAAGGTGGAGCGCAAGAGCTATATCGGTAGGCTTTGGCGGATCGGGCGTGCGCGCGGGTTTCTTCCGATTATCCGCTTGCCCTTTTGCCTTGGCTTGGGCGCGACAATCGGCAAGGGGACGCAGATGTTCCCGTGGATCCATATCGACGACATGGTCGGGGTCTTGCTGCATGTGCTGGACCATCCCGACACCGCGGGGCGGTACAACGCCGTGTCACCGGGGATCGTCGACAACCGGACCTTCACGACCGCGTTCGCCCATGCCTTGGGCCGTCCCATCGTTTGGTCGGTGCCGGAGGGTGTGGTGCGCGCGCTTGTTGGCGCGGAGCGCTCATCGATTTTGCTGAGGGGGCAGTTGGTGCGCCCGAAGCGGACATTGGAGGCCGGGTATCAGTTCCGGTTCCCAACGATTGAGACGGCGATGAGTGACCTTGTCGAGAAGGTCATCTGACGTAAACGGGGCCAGCCGAAGCTGACCCCGATTGCCGCATCCGTGAGGCTTAGTTCTTGTCGAACACTTCCTGTGCTTCAGGCGTGTAGTATTCGGTCGAACCGATGCGGTTGTCGCCGTTCACGTCGATGATGTCGAACTCCGAGCGGCTCAGGCCCGAGTACACGGCCTGCAACTCTGCATAGCTCGCGAACGCGTCGTCATCGACATCGACTTGCATGATCGTGATCAGATCACGGCCGCTCATCTCGTACCGGTTCAACATGGCCTGAGCCAGCGGTGCATAGAGCTCGGAAGAGTTGATGCGGTTGTCGTTGTTGAGGTCGATCAGGTTGAATTCGTTTGCCGTCACGCCGTTGTAGACAGCGCCAAGCTCACCTTCCGAGACGAAGCGGTCGCCGTTTGTGTCGATGTCGCTCAGGCCATGAACGATGGCCATCGTGTCCTGATAGCGACCGATGATCCGGCTGGTGTCAGGCGCGTTGAGCTCGGTGGAGCTCAGGCGTCGATCCCGGTTGACGTCGATGTCACGGAAGTCGTTGGACGAGAAGCCCGGGAAGATCTGGCGCACTTCGGTGATGGAAGCAAACCCGTCGCCGTCGATGTCAAGATCGGTGGCCTTCATGGCGGAAGCTGCTGTTGCGGTGGCCAGGAGGGCCGCGGTGAGTGTCATTGCAAAACGCATTTGGTGTCTCCTTTAGGTCTGCGTCTCAGGTCCATGCGGGTTTGCTCTGAGCTGTCCCCCCGCACCGGCACCGAAGTGCTGACAAACAGGTACGAAGTGGATCACTCACGTGCACGACAGGGGATTGCGAGGCGCTGTAACAAACGGAATTTTGCGATTTCGTTGCTCTAAGTCCCTGAAATTAAATACACACGTCTGGCTCGCAGTTCTGTCATGATCTGCAACAACGCGCGTTGGGCGTGACCGATGATCACGAGCACCTCACAGGAACCTCACGCGGCGCTCGCGCAAGGTGAGCGGTCCGCGAGGTGGCGTCACCCCGCGCGATCAAATGTGTCAAAACTCACAGACGCCACTACCGAAACGCGGCAAGATCATCTTCGGCGTTTTCCAAGGCGCGGAGCGTGTCACCATCGAGCCGGTCGAGAAGGTGTATCCCGATCATCCCATCCCGATACCAGTGAACGATGGCCGGTATTTGATGGCTGAGCACATAAAGCGTAATGTGCGTTCCCGATTGCACATCAACGGGAACAGAGAGTTTCATGCCCGTGTAGCTGATATCGCGAATGGTGACAGGATAGTGCGCGTCATCCATTGTCATCACAGCGTCCACACGGGTTTTGCGCCGGTTCGGACTGTGCCGCCTGTTGATACGTCGTAGCATAGACATGGACGCACACACCCTGACCGCTGATCCGGCTCTGAGCCTTTCACAGAGGTGTTAACAATCTCTTAGACCTCGTGCTGCGGCAGGACTTGACCGGGATGGGCCAAGGGAGTAGCCAAATGCTCGTGGCGATTTGTACACCGGATTGCGGGCCACGTTAAACATTCCGCTAAAGAGGTCAGGGACGTTTTGCCCCCGGCGCTCACGCGGTGGGGGTTTTTGTTTGGAAAGGAGGCGTCCCCCATGACCAAGAAGAGTTGGAACACACGCACAAGGCTGGTGCATGAGGGTGTGCGACGCAGCCAATATGGCGAAGTCAGTGAAGCGATCATCCTGACGCAGGGGTTTGTCTATGACAGCGCGGAGCAAGCGGCGGCGCGCTTTGAGCAAGCTGGCCCGGACGAGTTCATCTATGCGCGGTACGGGAACCCGACGGTTCGGATGTTCGAGGAGCGGATTGCCGGGCTTGAGGGCACCGAAGACGCCTTTGCGACCGCATCCGGCATGGCAGCGGTCAATGCGGCGCTGGTATCGATGCTCAAGGCGGGGGATCACGTTGTCTCGGCGCGAGCGTTGTTCGGCTCCTGTCTTTACATTCTCGAAGATGTTTTGACGCGCTTCGGCGTCGAGGTGACCTTTGTCGATGGTACGGATCTGACGCAATGGAAGACGGCCATCCGGTCAGACACCAAGGCGGTCTTTCTGGAGAGCATGTCGAACCCGACGCTGGAAGTGATCGACTTGCCTGCCGTCGCCGAGCTGGCGCATGCGGTTGGCGCGTTGGTCGTCGTCGATAACGTGTTTTCAACGCCTGTCTTCAGCCGCGCGGTGGAGCTTGGGGCGGATGTCATCGTCTATTCGGCGACAAAGCATATCGACGGGCAAGGACGCGCTCTGGGCGGTGTGGTGCTTGGCAGTCGCGAGTTCATTCGCAAGACCGTTGAGCCTTATGCCAAGCATACCGGATCGGCGATGAGCCCGTTCACAGCCTGGATCATGCTGAAGGGGCTGGAGACGCTCGATCTGCGGGTGCGGGCACAGGCCGATAGTGCGTTGGCGATCTCTGAAGCGCTTGAAGGGCAGGCCAAACTGGCCCGCGTGCTTTATCCCGGGCTGCCGAGCCATCCGAACCATGCGGTCGCCGCCAAGCAGTTGGAGAAAGGCGGCACGGTGATTGCTTTGGAGATCGACGGCGGGCAGGCGGCGGCCTTCCGGTTTTTGAACGCGCTTGAAGTCGTCATCATTTCCAACAATCTCGGCGACGCGAAGTCCATAGTGACCCATCCCGCAACGACAACCCATCAACGTTTGACCGACGAACAGCGCGATGCGTTGGGCATCACGCCGGGTATGGTGCGGCTCTCGGTTGGTCTGGAAGACCCCGACGATCTGATTGCGGATCTGACGACAGCGCTTGAGGCGGTGTGATGGAGGTGCGGTCGTACCATGCCTCTGACGCGCCGGCGCTTGGCGAAGTGTTTCACCGTGCCGTGCGGGAAGGCGCTTCCCACCGGTATAACCGGGCGCAGGTGGAGGCGTGGGCGCCGCACGCGCCAAACGGACCCAAGTGGGAAACACGTCTGGCTGAAGCCGATACCGTTGTCGCGCTGGAGGGCGAGACGCGCGTCGGGTTC
>JBCBBB010000138.1:0-7286 GCA_038532095.1 Pseudomonadota bacterium | reverse complement strand
ACAGCACAGGTCCGGGTGCTGCCGCGCCAGATCTTCACAGGGACGCAGGCCAAACACGGTCCCATCCGAAGCCGTCACGTCCAACTTTGCAAAATTTTGGAGGACGGTATTGCGCGTCTCCCACTCGATCTCGCTCATGCGGACCAAAGGAAATTTCGGTACTCCGAGCTGTCTGGATTGAGCGTTCACAGCCGAGCATCCATCTGTCGCTTCGGAGGTGCATCAAGCTCTTGCTCCAGTTCAGTACGACGATGTTCGGCGATGCGCGCTTCGCATGACCTCCGCTCGACAATCTGACGCCAAACCTCGACGGCACGGAAGGCTTCGGCGTGAAGAAGCGAGGCCGCTGACAGCGCGGCTTCAGCGGCATCAAGCTCGGTCTTGCGTTTGTTCCGGGCGTCTTCGGAAAGGTCGGAATTCAGGAGGATGGATTGAAGTGTTACCTCAAGCTGCGCAAAGCCCAGACCGGAAGGCTTGGTCCGCAACAGATCGTCATAAAGGCCCTCCTCCGCTTTCTTGGCGAGCCTCTTCTGCATAGCAAGGGCCCGCTCCGCGCGCGCCAGAGCCTCGGTTCTGTCGGCAAGTTTCCCGCGCGCTGCAACCAGGTCCGCCCGCTGCTTTTGCTCACGAATCTCCTGAATGCGATGGATTTTCTCCGGACCATTCTTCTTCACTGCGCCACCTCCGTCAGCAAAGCGAGCGTTTCGTCGAACGTGTTGACTTCACCAACTGATTGCTGAAGGAAGCCAGTCATGGCGTCGCGCGCGTCGACCGCACGGTCTGCTGTGATGTCAGAGCCTCTTTGATATTCACCGACCTGATGAAGAAACTCGATCTCTGCCAGTTTCGCAAAGAGCGTGCGGAACTCGCCAGCAGCAGCCTGATGGTGATCTGTCGTAACCATCCCGGCCACGCGGCTCTTGCTGCGGAGAATGTCGATCGCAGGGTAATGGTTTTTGGCGGCGAGTTCGGACGAGAGAACGATGTGGCCGTCAAGAATGCTGCGCACCTCCTCACTCACTGGGTCGCCGAACCCGTCGCCTTCGACCAAGACGGTGTAAAAGGCAGTAATCGATCCGGTCGCGCCATTGCCGGATCGTTCGAGCAGGCGAGGCAAGGACGCAAAAACGGACGACGGAAATCCGCGTCGGGTCGGCACCTCTCCTGCGGCAAGTCCGATCTCACGAAGCGCACGGGCGTATCGCGTCAGGCTGTCAATCACCAGGAGCACATCCTTACCTTCGTCCCGGAAGTGCTCGGCAATCCGCGTGGCACTGAGCGCCGCCGCCTCGCGATCGACAGGCGACTGCTCCGACGTTGCAACGACGACAACGCTTCGGCCAAGGCCCGCCTCACCGAGTATGTCCTCAATGAACTCTTTGACCTCACGGCCCCGCTCTCCAATCAGGCCAACGACGCAAAGGTCGGCATTTGCATTCCGGACAAGCGAGCCAAGCAAAGTGGACTTGCCTGCTCCGGGTTCCCCGAAAATACCTACCCTTTGCCCCCGGCCGCAGGTGAGCAGTCCGTCGATGGCGCGCAGGCCGACGGGCATCGGCGCGTTAACTTTCTGTCGGCTCATCGGGCCTGGCGGGTCACCGCTGACCCTGACCTCTGCCAGGTCGCTTCCAAGCGGCCCTAGTGGATCAATCGGTCGCGCCCATCCATCGACAATCCGTCCAATCAGTGAACCGCCAACGCGTATCGTCCGAAACCTGCCGGTTGGTACGATCCGGGCGTTGAGCGAAATGCCCTCCAGCCCGCCAAGGGGTGCAAGCACGACTGAGCCAGAGGAAAAGCCGATGACTTCAGCTTCAATACGGGCATCTGTCGCCCTGTCGATGATCTCGCACAAGGCTCCGATCGGGACCGCAGGGAGGCGAGCACGGAGAAAACTTCCGCGGGCATCCAAAAGCTCTCCCTCCGGCACAAAGAGGGGGATTTCAGCCAGACGGGAACGAAAGGCATCATCGGCCATTTGTCCTGAGTTACCGCGCATCGATGGGGTCCGTTTCGAAGTCCTGAGGGATCAAAGCGCGGTGCAACCTTTCCAATTGCAGCCCAAGGTCGAGGTCGATCTTGCCGATGGACGTGTCCAAGATCGCTGCGGTCCCCTCAAGTCTAGGATCCGCGACCACATCGATGTCCGTATGCAGTTCTTCCGATGACGTGAAGACCGGCGCGACCTTGTCTGAAAGCGCCGGTGAAACGCGTAGACTGACCTTGCCCCCGAGGTTCAAGCGCCTGGCGGCACTTGCCGCCAGTGCAGCAACCCGCTTCTCGGGCGGCTGAATATCAAAGACATCTCGGACAATATCGAGGGCCAAGCGGGTCGCGTTTTCGGTCAATTCATCCCTTATGTTCGCGATGGCTTCTCTGTGCTCAACAAGCCGGTCCAATGCCTGTTCGCTTCCTTGCCGGACACCTGTCGCGAAGCCCTCGTCTTTGGCGGCCTCGAAACGCCGCTCTGCAGATTCAGTAATCTGGGCAGCCTGCTCTTCGGCGGACCGGATACGGTCTTCGAGCGATAGCGTGTCGCGAAGAGCGGATGCGCGTAGGAGTTTGGCATCGCCAGCCTCAATGGCATCGGCAAGCGCGGCAGGCACTTCAATTCGTCGCATGGATCACATCGACAGCAGACACGAAGCACTCCGCATATCCTGGTCCTTGTTCAACGGGCTCCGGCGCGACCTTCAACTCAAGAAGCTGTCGCAGATCTTGGGGAAGTCTCTGGAGCCATGCCGCCAGATGCGTTTGCCCTCGTGCCTTGAGCAACTCTCCATCTGGCGGGAGGTCCTCAGTTTCCGACTGTACATGCCCATGACGGACAAGATGGCTATGAACTTCGGCACCAAGGCACCGCCGCCAAAGCAATGCTCGCTCCGAGGCAACATCACGACGCATCAGATCGACCGCTGGCAGCGCACCCGCGATACGGAGGCACTGGTCGACCTCTTCCCTGCTACAAGACGCAAAGAACACAACAGCGGCGGGCAAACTGTCTGTGTCGCCCTTAAACGCAGATCGCCTTTGCTCTCCGAACATCAGCCGACGAAGAAGCCGCGACGTCTGCATAATAGCTTGGGTCTGCTGGTCAGACACTGAGAAATCGCAGGTTGCACTTACGCGTGACGCCGAAATGCCTTGGAGGATCACGTTCTCAAGCTCGGCAACAGATTGAATAGAGGCCAAGGCCATCGACACTACTCCGCCGGAATTGCGACAAAGGTTTGCGACTGCGCCTTGCGTCTTGAAACACGGCGAGCAGCATGAAGCCCCCCTGCAAAGACCCCGACAAACGCTATGATCAACGCTCCAAATATGAGCAGGTCGTCGTCGGAAACGGCGGTCGCCGGCGCCAGATCGACAGGAGTGCCGATGGTGTCCAAGACATTGACAGCAACGAACCCCACCGAAACCTTGTCATATGACAGCCCCTCAATACTGTTGGCGACCAACACCTTGATCTGCGGCAGAAGTTCGGTGATGTCGCTTTTGTCGGAGTACCTGATAAAGACCGATGCGGAAGACGGTGTGCTATCCCGCGACAAAGGATCGGTTGTTGGTAAGACAACATGGACGCGCGCCGAAAGAACCCCGTTGACTTCCGAAATGGTGCGCGAAAGCTCTTCGCTCATCGCATAAATGAATCTTGCGCGTTCTTCCGTTTGAGAAGCCACGAAACCGTTTCCCTCGAACACGTCGCCCAAAGTAACGTAGCGATCCTTTGGATAGCCGTGTGACCTGAGCAACTCGACGGCTTCCGCGAATTGCGTTTGCTCAACCTGAACCGCCAGAGTGCCGGATTTTTCCGGGTGCCGCGCAACCGACAGTCCAGCCCGCTGCATAATGGCAATCATCTCATTGGCTTCGCGCTCGCTCAGACCCGAGTAGAGGTCGGTTTTGCAGGCTGTTAGGGAGAAACACATTAAGATGGCGGAGAGTATCCTGAGAGACCGCGTCATTGTGAGGTCATTAGTGTTTTGATGGATTTCGTCATGTTACCGCCGACGGAGCCAACAAAGGCGAGCTCCTGGTTGTATCGGCTGGCCTTTAGGTACGCCCCCGCCAGTTGCGAAAAGCGGAAGAAGTCCTCCGTGGGTTCGAGCGACATCTGTTGGGCTGATGAACGAGCGGACGCGCCTCCCAATGTTTGAACCGGGTTTGCCTCGGCCGAAGGCTCATCAATCTTTTGGTTTTCTCGACCGTAGTCCGATATATCGCGCAGACGCGCGGCGGCGCGATCAGAGAGAGGACTTGCTTGAGTACGATTTGCATAGATATCGACAAAGTCGATGCGGGAGTTGGGGCCTCCTCCGGGGGCAGAGACTTCTGGCGATCCACCCTGAGAGCCATTATCTAAACTACTGTTTATAATATTTAATTCTGATGTTTCAGGAGTTTTTCCGATGGTGAAATCCGTCATGTCGCTCCTCCGGTTATCTGTAGCTTCGGGTCACGCTAGGAGTCGTCTCTTTCGGGAACCTTTCGAAAGCCCTGCACGAAAATGGCAAATAGAAATGTTTCGGTAAGTCGGCGAAATGCGGCAATGGAACTGGCGGGAATCTGCTGAGCGGCTACACAGGCGAGATTGCGTCAGGGCTTTTGGCCTGGCCAGACCTCAGTAGTCGCGCGGCATGGCGGACAAAGGGCGCGCGATTGAGATTTTTGTGCGGGAAATGACCTGGTCATCCCCATCGAGCATGAACAATTCCGTACTGCCCGGAGATTTTCCGAAAACGAAAATTGTCCGTGATGAAACGATCTGGACGTTCGCGATTTCAGGGTCGGCAACCAGCACGCTTCCGATGTCCTGATCAGAGCGGACAAGTGTGCCCTGCGACGCGATGAGAACAAGTGCAGCGGCATATGGAATGTTTTCATTTGCCCTACCCGGAGCCGCGCTGCCGCCGAAGACGGCGCAGCAAACAAAGCAGGTTGCTCCGAACACGCTACGCATGGCCCGCTCCGTCCTTTTCGTTGGCGTCCGTTGGGTCGGCATCATCGGAGGCATCTGTTTTGCTCGGCTGAATACGGCCATTCCGGACACGAAGCGTATTGCAGGGAACAACCGTATAATCATCACTCAGCTCCTGAAATGACAAGACATCCACCTGAAGCCCGTTGCGTTTCAGAAATGCGCGCAAGTGGCGCCGGACGTCCATTGACGTCACCAGCACCGGTCGTCCTGCATCCGGTCCGAGTTGAGCCTCAAGCCGCCGGACCTCGTCCAAAAGTTCCGACGACTGTTGATCGTCCAAAACAAGAAAGGTCCCGACACCGGTTTCGTGCAAGTTTTCCCGAAGCATCTCTTCGGTACTTCTCTCTGCAACGATTGCGGTTATGACCCGTTCACCGTCCGCCACGGCATCACAGATCTGCTGCCGGATCGCTATGCGACAGTACTCGGTCAGGCTCAGCGCACTGGAATCCGTTGGAGCCCACTCGATGATCGCTTCCAGGATCATGCGTTGGTTCCCGATAGGAACGCGCTCTTCCAGCAATCGGCTCAGGACATCCGATATGCGCTGGATCGGGACAGCGCGCAGAGCTTCAGCAACCAAGATTGGATAGTCCTTCTCGAGGTCATCCAGGATCTGCTTAGTCTCTTCAATCCCGATCAGGCTCGCATAGTTGGCCAGTATAGCTTCTTCAACTTCTTCAAGAAGAAGGTCACCCGGTGTCAGGAACGGTACGGCGATCTCATCGAGCTGACCGGCGACGTCTTGCAACAATTCGAGCCGCGGGATGTTTAGCGTCGACCCCTTACGCGCGTAAGGGATTTCGTGAACGTCCAGAACATCCGAAAAAGTCTCCTCAACCCAGATGTTTTCAAAGTCCAAGCTCGACCAGAAGACCGGCGCGCCTGCAAAGAGAACACGAAACTGTCCGGGTACGAGAGCTTCGCTTTCGAGAACGGAAACCGGAACAGCAGGAAGGCCCACACGGGCTGACATGCGATCCCTGAGCCTATCCAGTTCGTCGCGGAAGCTCGACGACTTCAATGCGGAAAGAACGTTCGTCGACATGACCACTTCGATCGCCGTGTCATCTCTCTGCAAGGTGATTGCATCCGGGCTTGGTTCAGCGTCCTCTTGCGGCTCGGAAGATATCTCTTCCAGTACTGGTTCGGCCGCGTTTTCATCAACCTGCGTCTTGCGACCCAATACCCAATTCAATCCGGCGAAGATGCCGCCGATGGACAGTAGAACTGCCGTGGGAAAGCCAGGCAGAAGCCCCATGCCGATAAGCGTCACCGAAGCAAGACCCACAGCAGTTCGGTTGGATGATATCTGCTCCAATATGTCCGCGCCGAGGTTTGCCTGCGTCTCTCCTGGTACACGCGTCACGATTGCTGCAGCCGTAATCGCAACAAAGAGGGCTGGAATTTGCGAAACAAGCGCGTCGCCGACCGTCAAAAGCGAATAGGTCCGTGCTGCTTCCGCAAAGCCCATCTCAAATTGAGCCATGCCTACAATAAGACCACCGATCAGATTGACGAAAATGATCACAAGACCTGCAATGGCGTCACCTTTTACGAACTTCATGGCGCCGTCCATCGCGCCGTAGAACTGGCTCTCACGCTCAAGTTGTTTGCGAAGCTGCCTCGCCTGGGCGTTATCGATGTCGCCGTTTCTCAATTCGGCGTCGATGCTCATCTGCTTCCCTGGCATGGCGTCAAGCGTGAAACGCGCGCCAACCTCTGCAATGCGCTCGGCCCCTTTCGCGATGACGATGAACTGCACGACGGTGATAATGAAAAAGACAACGAGCCCGACAACCATGTTGCCGGCGATGACGACGGCTCCGAAACTTTCAACGATCGCACCGGCATCACCGTTCGCGAGAATTAGGCGCGTTGTGGTTATCGACAACGCCAAGCGAAACAGTGTGGAAATCAGAATAATGCCAGGCAAAGACGACAACGCCAGCGGTGACGCAAGAAACACAGCGGTCATCAGCAAGAGGATCGCTATTCCGAAATTGAGACCGATAAGGCAATCCACCAGGATGGTGGGTAACGGCAGCACCATCAGAAGCACCACGACAATCAGCATCAAAGCAATCGCGATGTCCTTGCCCGTCGAACCGCTGATCGAACGCAAATTCACGATAATCCCGCCGTGATTGGTAGGTTTGATGCCCGGCAAAGCGAGGCATATTCTTGCCACGCATGGCGGGCATCGTCGTATTTCCTCAACCGACGAAAGAGCCGGATCCGAGTTGCCAGCGCAAAGGCCAATTCTGCGCCGCTCGGCTCCCGGTCGTTCAGAACCTCAATCTCG
>JBCBBB010000137.1:0-7323 GCA_038532095.1 Pseudomonadota bacterium | reverse complement strand
CCACTGGGGCATCTGACCTCGAAGGCGGAAACGCGGGCGCTGGCCGAGAAACATGGGCTGGCGGTGGCCGACAAACCCGACAGTCAGGACATCTGCTTCGTGCCAAACGGCAATTATGCCAGCGTTATCGAGAAACTGCGCCCCGGTGCGGCCGAGCCTGGCGAAATCATGCATGTCGATGGTCGTGTGCTGGGCACGCATACCGGTGTGATCCATTACACGATCGGGCAGCGGCGCGGTTTGGGCATCGGCGGGCTGGACGAGCCGCTTTATGTCGTGAAGCTCGATGTGGACAGTAAACGCGTGATTGTCGGCCCGAAATCCCTGCTGGCCACGCGCACTGTGCCTGTCCGAGAGATCAACTGGCTGGGTGATGCCCCGTTCGACAGTCGGAAAAGTTGGGATGTATCGGTCAAGATACGCTCGACCAAACCGCCCGTTGAAGCCGTATTGCGCCCACTCTCGGCCACGGAAGCGGAAGTTGATCTGCTGTCACCGGAAGAAGGCGTCTCCCCGGGACAGGCCTGCGTGTTCTATGAAACAGGCGGCACACGCATCTTCGGGGGCGGCTGGATCTGGCGCGGCGCCTAAGACCGGGGTTCAAATTCTGAGCAGAATTTGGTTGCGAAAATCAGGATTTTCGCATGCCTAGCGCAAAACGTTCAGCACCGACCGTGCGGCGCGCAGGCCGGGGGCCTCGCCATCGCGCCCGAGCTTGAGCATGGTGGTGTTCATCGCCGCCATTTGCTTCAGCCGGGCCGATTTATCATCAAGAAGCTCAATCAGCGCCGCTGAAATGTCATCCGGCTTGCAGGCTGGCCCGAGGAATTCGGGGACGATGTTTTGCCCGACGATCAGATTGACCAGTGTCACCGTGTCGATCTGCGCCATGCGGCTCATCACCTGCCACGAAAGCCAGCTCATGTCATAGGCGATCACCATGGGTGTCTCGCTCGCCGCCAGTTCCAGCGAAACGGTCCCGGAGGCCGCAAGCGCCACATCGGCTGCCGCAAAGGCCGCGCGCTTCTTCTCAGCCGCCCGCGCATCATCGCGGGGATCAAGGACAACGGGCGCACCCGGCCAGTCCCGCGCAGCCTCCTGCACGGCAGCCGCGACCGGTGCGGCGGCGGGCACAACGACCCGGGCCTCCGGACGGGCCTCCAGCACGCGTTTGAGCGTCGCGCCGAAGACCGCGCTCAATCGTCCAACCTCGCTCCGCCGCGACCCCGGCAATACTAGCACCATCGGAGCGTCGTGGGTCTCCGTTTCCGCGCGAAACGCCTGCGCCTCCGGCTTGCTGGCCTGCACCTCGGCCACCACGGGGTGACCGACGAAATCGCAGGTCATGCCCGCCTCCTCCATGTAAGGCGGCTCAAAGGGCAACAGCGCCAGCACATGGTCGATATGGCGCGCCATCTTCTCCGCCCGTCCCGGACGCCAGGCCCAGACGGAGGGAGCGACGTAGTGAATGGTCTTTGTCTGGCTCTGCGCGCGCACCAGCTTCGCGAGCCTAAGCGAGAAATCGGGGCTGTCGATGGTCAACAGCGCATCCGGCGCGACGTCCAGACACGCCTTCGCGGCTTCATGCAACCGGCGACGGAGCGCGGGGTATTTCGGCAGCACTTCCGCGATGCCCATCACCGAAAGCTCTTCCATCGGAAAAAGGCTCTCCATGCCTTGCGCCTGCATGGCCGGGCCCGCCACGCCGTGAAAGCTGATCTCGGGGGCCAGCTCTTTCAATCCGGCCATCAGGGCGGCGCCGAGCTTGTCGCCCGACGGCTCGCCTGCCAGCAGGAAGAGCTTCACGGCCCGCTCCGGATGTGCGTATTTGGGAAGAGATGAAGCCTCATCCGCGGAACCATAGGAAAAGGCCCAGGTCATCGGCCAATTGGCAAGTGGCCTTCAGGTCCACCACCATGACGGACCCGGCATCGACCACGATCCCGTCGAGCGCTGCCGCAGCGGCGCGGCGCAAGGTCTCCGGCCCGATCACCGGCATATCGATGCGCAGATCCTGCCCCGGTTTCGGCGCCTTGTAGAGCAGCCCGCCAAATCGAAGGTTATCAGGCACGCCAATCGCATCAACCAAAGGTACGCCGGACGTGCTTGAGATGAACTTGGCGAGCGCTTCTCCTCCGGGCAGGAAACGCAGATCGGTACTTGCCATGACGGTGCCCACATTGGCCGCGCGGGCCAGGCCGATGACCTGAAGCATCCAGTCGGTGCCCGTCACCGCCTCGACCGCCAGCACCTGGCCGTTGCAGACGATACAGGCCTGCCCCAGATCCGCGGCGCCCATGGCGCCCACGACCTCCATGGCGCGGGCCAGATCGGCTTCGGCTTTTGCATCCGGTGTTTTCTGGGTCGGGACCCCGGGCTCCGGGATCAGGCTTGGCACGATCTCATGCGCGGCGCGCACGGCGATGCCCGCCTCTTCGAAAAACGACAGCAAAACGCGCAACGCGGCATCATCACCCTGTTGAAGCGCGGCCATGATGCGCGGCACAAGCGGCTGGGTCGCAGTATCGAGTTTGCCCGGATCAAGCGGCGGTCTTTGGACGGCTCCGGCAAAGCAGACCTCCGTCACGCCGCGGTCCTTAAGGTCCGCGATCAAACTGCCCAGCGTTTCCAGCCGAAATGTCCGGTGGTGCGGGATGGTCTTGGGCGGAAACCCTTCGAGCGCGGCGACATAAGGTTTGGGCTCCAGCGCCTCGTAAAGCACCTTTGGCAAATCGCCCGAGCCTGAGATCAGGGCGAGCATTCAGCGCCCGGGCGTCAGGAAGCTGCGGTCGGAAGACGCAAGGATGAACTCGGAAATCTCGCGCACATAGGCGCTGTCGCTTTCTTCCGCCATGCGGCGGGCGCGGTCCAGAAACGGCCCCTCGCCCTGCGCCAGGGTCTGGAACGCAGCCCTGAGCGCGGTGATGTCTGCACGCGCGACGCCGCGTCGCTTGAGACCTACTAGATTGAGACCGTCCAACTCGCCCCGCGGCCCCTGCACGAGGCCATAGGGAATGACGTCATTCGTCACCATGGTCACCGCGCCGATGATGGCGCCCTTGCCGACACGCACCCATTGGTGGATGCCCGAGAGGCCGCCGATGATCACGTCATCGGCAATCACGCAATGCCCGGCAATCGCGCCCTGATTGGCGACAATCACCCGGTCGCCCACATGCGCGTCATGCGCCACATGCGCCCCGGTCATGAAGAGGCAATCATCACCCACAGTGGTCACGCCGCCACCACCCTCGGTGCCGGTGTTCATGGTGACGCCTTCGCGGATGCGGTTGCGTTTGCCGACCAAAAGGCGGCTCGCTTCCCCCTTGAACTTGAGGTCCTGCGGAATGGCCCCGATGACGGCGCCGGGGAAAATCACCGTCTCATCGCCAACCTCCGTCTGGCCTTCGACCACAACGTGGCTGCGCAGATGCACGCCCGCTCCGAGCTTCACATCAGGACCAACCACACAGAACGGTCCGATCACGCAGTCCGGCCCGATGACCGCACCGTCTTCCACGACAGAAGACGGATGCACGCTGGCGCTTGGATCGATCACTTTGGCAGGTCCATCATCGCGGTGAATTCACATTCCGAGGCCACTTCCCCCTCGACCGTGGCCACGCCGCGAAACTTCCAGACCTTGCCCCCGCCGCGTATCTTGGTGACCTCCATCCGAAGCTGATCGCCGGGCACCACCATGCGCCGGAACTTCACGCCATCCATGGCCATGAAATAGATACCGATATCCTTGCCCGCGAGATCGAGCCCGACGCCTGCGATCACGGCCGAGGTCTGGGCCATCGCCTCCACCTGGTAGACGCCCGGAAACACCGGGTTGCCGGGGAAATGGCCGGTGAATTGCGGCTCGTTCATCGTCACGTTCTTGATGCCGACACCACGTTCGGTTCCGTCGATCTCGACCACCTTGTCGACCAGTAAAAACGGGTACCTGTGTGGCAAAATGCGTTGGATCAGCTCGATATCCGCGCTTTTCAGCGTCTCGCTCATGGGCGTGCCCTCTTTTTTCAAAGGCGTATCAAGCAGGGGGGCGCAGGGCAAGGGAGAGGCCCTCGAACAGGCCTTAGGGTTTCAAGTTGAAACGCAACGTGCACAGCGGTCATTATTCCAACATGTTTGTCACCTTTAAAATACGGGCATGAGGATCCAAGAGCAGAACACCGACCGTATCGTGGTGACGCGTGGGAGCGTTTTTGATCGCCTGTTCTTTTCGGTTGTCATATTCGCCGGACTGGTGATGATCTTGTTCTCCGGCCAGATGGAGCCGCCGGTCTGGCTTTGGCTTCTTTTGGGTGTCACCTTTATTGCGGGCGGCGGCTATTTCTGGAGCATGAGCGGAAACCTGACCCTCACGCTCGACCGTCGATCTGGTTTGGCCCAGCTTGACTGGCAACAGCCTCGCCGCAGCCAGCGCCAAAGCGCGCTGCTCGACGACATCCTTGAACTCCGGGTGGAAGGCAACCAGGACGCTGATCGGCTGGTCTTCGCGTTGAAAAACGGCAAAACGCTGCCGCTGACGCCTTACAGCTATACAGGCGGCGACCATCCGAAGATACGCTCTGCGGTCAATGCATGGCTGGCCAATACCGGTTAAACCAACACAACGCAGATCAGAGAATCCTGAACATCTCCCGAATACGCGCATCCTGATCGCGCGACAGATACTCCGGGTGGTGCGTCGCCAGAACATGCCGCGCGCGCTCGCCCGCCACTGTCCAGGCGTCCTTTGCGCCACCCTCGGCCCAGGCCCCGGGCTCATCCCGATTGGCCAATGACGGATAGAAGTAATCCCGCTCCATCGCCGAATAGGTATGCCCCTCGCCCAGGAAATGCCCTGCGCCAAGCACAGCCTCCGAGATCGCATCGAACCCCAGGTTATCTTCCGTCACCTCGATCCCGCGCAACATGCGATAGGTGTTGGAATGCATCTCATCATCCAGAACGAAGGCTTCGAAACTGGCCCCCAGCAGCGACGCGGTCATGCCGGAGCTTTCATAGATCAGGTTGCCACCCGCCAGCGCCGCCGACAGCGAGCTTAACCCTTTCTCGGCCCCGTATTGCGCGTCAATCGCCTTGGCATCCGTCATTGAACACGCCACGCCGGAGGGCAGCCCGAGCCAGTTCGACAATTGCGCCGAGGCCGCATTGAGCACCGCGCTCTCCCCACCGCCACCGGAGAACGACCCGGTGCGCAGATCGACCACGAGGGGCCAGTTGGAAAACACCATCGGGAAGCCGGGGCGGATCGCGTGCACCATCACAAGGCTTGCCAGCGTTTCCGCCAGCGATTGCGCCAGAAACCCGGCCATCGTAGCCGGTGCCGTTGCCCCGGCCTGGGCCGCCGTGATGCAGGACATCGGGATATTGTGCGCAACGCAGGCATAGACCACGTCCACCGCATCTTCCCCGTAACGCATTGGTGAGATCACCGGGCTGATATGCGCCTTCAGGAACGGCCGCTTGGAAAACGCCCCCTCACCGCCCGCCGCAATGTCGAGCATCTGCACAATTGGCGCGACATGCTCGGCAATGGTGAAGGACGTGGCGACCGGCTTGGTGGTGTTCCGGATCAGCGCATAGGCCGTGTTCACGTCCAGATCGAAATTGTCCGGCACATCGGTCGCCACGCAACAGCGTGTGAACCAGCTCACGTTGGCAAGCGTGTCCTGAAGCCGGGTGAAGTCGTGCAGGTCGGCCAGCGTCGACGGGCGGTATTGGCCGGTGGTCAGATCAAGCGTCTGGACCGCCGCGCCACCGGTGCCGAAATAGACACGGCTGCCGCCCACCTCGATCGAGCGCGTCTCATCGCGCCCGTGCAGAACGAATGTCTCAGCGGCAGCAGCAATGGCATCCTCAACGAGCGCTTTCGGAAAGACGACCCGCTGGTCCCGCCCCGGCACCGCGCCGGCCGCCAGCAGATCGGCGCGCAACCGCACTGGCACATCGCCCATGCCAAGCTCCGACAGCAACCGGAGCGCTGTTGAAAGCACATTCTGCATGTCAGCTTCGGTGAGCGGTTTATAAGCGCCCCCCACCTGCCCCGGTGGACATGGGTCCAACACCGGTTTCGCCGCACGCGAGGCGATGCGTTGCGCGCGCCCTCCGCTGCGGCGGGACGCCGAACGGGCCGCGCGCGTCATGCTTGGAAACGCCAGACAATGCTCATGCGTTCAGCCTATACCGGTCGTATCTGCGCCGCCAAGCAAACTGTACGGGTCACAACCGCTCATTGGCTGCAAAAAGGGTCAGGCCAACGGATACCGGCCCGACCCGGGTCGATCACTCCGGGTAGACCGTGCCCACCGCGGTTTCCAACGCAAAGCCCATGCCAAGGCTTTCGTTCCCCTCTTGCATCATTGCACGCAGGTCGTCGCCCGACCCGGCCTTGTCGAGCGCGTCCAGCCATTGCGCCAGATAGGCGCGCGTCTGGGCAAACCCGGTCGCGTCGTTCGGAGAGTTCTCCTGACGGTGCCCCGGAATGATGGTCGAGGCCCCGATGGCTTCCAGCTTATCAAGGCTCTCCAACCAAAGGGCGACGCGCTCGGGCGTCGTGTTCTCCGCCGTCCAGGCGAAGGTGTCGGCATAGACAAAGTCACTCGCGATCAGCGTGTCGAGCGCGGGCACATGCAGGGCCGAGATCAGATCGGTATCGCCGTGCATCGGGTCCAGCACATCAATTCGGTCGCCTTCCAGCAGGATGTGGTCGGCCTCCAAAGCCTCCGGCACAATCACGCGGTCCGCAAAAACCCCGGCAGGTGCATTGCCCGACATGTATTGCAACATCGGCGCGAGAGCCTCCGCCAAAACGGGTTGCAACTGTGCGTGGGTCACCGGACGGGCATTCGGGAACCGGTCAAGGATGACCGCAAGCCCGAGAGTGTGATCGGGATGCATATGCGTGATGAAGACCGTCTCAAGATCACGACCCGTAGCGGCAATCACATCGGCCAGCCGCGTCGCGTTCGGGACGTTCATCTGGGCATCGATCAAAACGGCTTTCTCTTCGCCAAGAAGGACCGTGCTGTCGACCAATCCGCCCTGCGGATCCGCCGTGAACACCTCTGCCGCGCGGTGCCCGCCGGCCCGTACGCCCGTCGCACCCAGCAGCGCCATGCCCGTTGAAGCACCGGTAATTTCCAGAAAGGTCCTACGATTGAGAAGTTGCATCGGTCTCACTCCGAGATTAGGTTACGATTTGCGACTAAAGACCTAATCGAGACCAGAAACCCCGTGAAGGAGGCACTTTTTGGAAATTACCGGTGCTTCAACGGGCATGGCGCTGCTGGGTGCGACGGGCGTACG
>JBCBBB010000136.1:0-7327 GCA_038532095.1 Pseudomonadota bacterium | reverse complement strand
ATGCTTGCCTTCAGCGGCGAGCTGGAAGCGCCGCAAAGGCTCTGACCACAGGGTGAAGAGGTACGGCGTGGGCGCATCGTAAATCCCGAGGGTCACCGCCCAGTCCTGATAGGCCGCGTTCCAGGGTTTGTAGAACTCCGCGTCTTCCGGGATGTGGCTGACCCAGAAGCTGCCGTTCTCGATGTATTTCTCGATCTGGTTCGGGTTGGGTGCGCCTCGCCCGTTTTCGTCTCCGTTGCCACGCCAGCCGGCGAGTGGTCCGATGCCTGGCTTGCGCTCATGGGTCTGGATGTAGTCGGCGTAGTCCTTGTATTTGGTCGAGCCGTCGTCATTGGTGAAGCCCGGCAAGCCGAGCCGCCCACCCAGATCGCAAAGCACCGACTGGAACCCGCGCACATCGCGGTCGGGTTCCACGACGGGCCAACGGATCGCATCGGCGGCAGCCTCAGCTTCACAAATCGGACGGTCGAGCAGCGAAATGCAGTCGTGACGTTCGAGATAGGTGGTGTCCGGCAGGATCAGGTCCGCATATGCCACCATCTCAGACGAATAGGCATCCGAGTAAATGATACGCGGGATGACATATTCGCCATCCTCATCCGTGTCGGTGAGCATGCCCATCACGCCGGACGTGTTCATGGAGGAGTTCCACGACATGTTCGCCATGTAAAGCATGAGCGTGTCGATCTTGTACGGATCGCCGGCATGTGCGTTCGAAATCACCATGTGCATCAGCCCATGGCTGCTCATCGGGCTTTCCCAACTGAAGGCTTTATCGATGCGTTTCGGTGTGTTCGGGTCGTTGATCGTTGGGTCGTCGGTCTTCAACAACAAATCGTCTGGCCCGTGGACAAACCCAAGGTGTGGGCCATCGAGCGGTTGGCCGGGCTGATGCGTCGCGTGGGGCTTCGGGTGCGCCCAGAAGGGTTTGGGGTAGGGTGGTTTGAAGCGGAACCCACCGGGCACCTCAACGCTGCCAAGGATGATCTGGAGGAGATGCAGGGCGCGGCAGGTTTGAAACCCGTTCGAATGCGCACTGATCCCGCGCATCGCATGGAAGGCGACGGGGCGACCGACCATCTTTTTGTGGGTGTTGCCGCGAAAGTCGGTCCATTCCCGGTCAAGTTCGATGGCCTCATCAAACGCGACGCGTGCGAGGTCTGCGGCAATCGCACGGATGCGGTTTGCCGAGATGCCGATCTTCTCCGCTACGGCTTCGGGCGCATAGCGTTCGGACAAGTACTTCTCGGCCATGTGGTGCAGGACAGGGCGGTGGGAAACACCGGCATGCCGGTAACTGCCCGAAAGGTCGGGTTCCACATCCGGTTGGTCAAAGGGCGTTGGCTTGCCTGTCTTGCGATCCAGCACGAGGGCCTTGCCGGCCTCGTCTTTCAGGATGAGGCCGTATTCATCAGAGCTTTCGTCGCCGTTCACGAGGCACGGTGCATCCGTGAACCGAGCAAGATAGTCCAAGTCGATACGTCCGGCCTTCATGAGGCAGTGCACCAGGCTGAGGATAAAGAGCCCATCTGTGCCGGGCGTGATGCCGACCCATTCATCGGCAATTGCGTTGTAGCCCGTTCGGATTGGGTTGACGCCAATCACTTTGGCGCCGCGTGCCTTGAGCTTGCCAAGGCCCATCTTGATCGGGTTTGAGTCGTGGTCCTCGGCCACACCGAAGATCATGAAGAGTTTCGTGCGGTCCCAATCCGGCTGACCAAATTCCCAGAAAGCACCGCCCATCGTATAGATGCCCGCGGCGGCCATATTGACAGAGCAGAACCCACCATGGGCGGCGTAGTTCGGTGTTCCGAAGGACTGCGCCCAATACGATGTGAAGGACTGCGACTGGTCCCGACCAGTGAAGAAGGCAAGCTTTGACTGATCCGTTTCACGAAGCGGTTTAAGCCAGGCAACGGCTGTCTCAAGCGCTTCTTCCCACGTGATTTCTTCGAACTCGCCGGAGCCACGGGGGCCGACACGCTTCATCGGTGCGCGCAGACGGGCCGGGGACAAATGCTGCATGATCCCGGACGACCCTTTGGCGCAAAGAACACCGCGGTTTACCGGATGGTCCTTGTTGCCTTCGATGTACGCCACCTGTCCATCTTTCATGTGGACGTTGATGCCGCACCGGCAAGCGCACATGTAACAGGTTGTCTTGCGGACTTCGTCCGAAACCTTGGGTGATGTCTCCAGGGTCACTGCCATGTTTTCTTTGTTCCCCCTGTTTCACCGAAGCTTCGGTGTCGAATGGAAGATGCGGGTCATCCGCAGTCGCATTTCTTCCACTCCTAGCGGATTTAAGACCAATGCGGAATGCTGGTTAGGTCCAGAATTTTGCAGTCGGCCCCCCGGTTTGGTCTGAAGCGCGCGACGTAGGTGGAGGCCATAGGTTCTAGGCTGCGTTTCTGGCGGAGAAGGCGACTTTTGTACTTGCTCGGCGCAATGCCGAAAGATTCTAGCTGATCAACTGACGAAAGGTCTTGGTCAACTGGGCGGCCCCTTGCGCGAGGATCACGCTGTCGGCGCCGATGGTGACCATGTCATAGCCCCATTCGACACCACGCGCTGCGTATTCTGGTGACCCGCAATGCAAGGCGGCTCGGATGCCGTTGTCATGCGCAACGGCCACAATGCGTTGGATCGCCTCGATGACCTCGGGCTCCTCCCGATCCATGCCAGGTTGCAGTGCGCCATTGCTCATGCCCACCGAAAGGTCGGATGGCCCGACATAGAGAGCGTCGAGGTGAGGTGTTTTTGCAATCTCTTCCAGGTTCTCAAGGGCTGTGCCTGTTTCGATCATTGCGAAGGCAAGGACAGCGTCGTTTGCGCCATCCTTGTTGTAGCCAGGATAGGCGAACATCGCGCGTGTTGGTCCCCAGCTGCGCTGCCCATGCGGAGGGTAACGCAGGTAGCTCACGAACTCTTCGGCCTCTTCGGCTGTGTTCACCATGGGGCAGATGATCCCCATGGCGCCGGCGTCGAGAAACTTCATGATCCAGGTCGGGTCGCGCCACGGGACGCGCGCCATCAGTGTCTTCCCCGAACTGCGCATCGCTTGCAGCATCGGTAACAACCCTGAGTAGTCTGTTGGGCCGTGCTGGCAATCAATCGTTAGCGCATCGAAGTCCTGCGACGCCATTATTTCTGCTGAAAAACTGTGCCCAATGTTAAGCCACGCGTTCAGTGCAGTTTCATTGCGGTCCCAGATCGCGCGTAACGGGTTGTCCATCCTGTTGGCCTTCTTTCGTGACTGTCCACCCCTTTCGGGAGTGGCGCGAGTTCACGTTGGCGCCGAACAGTTGTCAATAGAGGGTTCAAATGCGCTGAGGTCAGCGCTTACCGATGGTCAGTAAAAGAGTTTGGATGCAGAAAGGTACAAGTCATCATAAGCACCGTTCCGACGGTCATGTAGAGCAAGAGCCCGTGTCCGATGGACATGCCTTGTATGGCGTATCCATAGAGCGCGAAAAACAGCGCCGTCGGTAGGCTTAACAAAATTGCCCCAAGTGCCATGTCTATCCCCGCGAGGTTGTCCTCGCTCCTCCCGGATGTATCCGTTAAGCGATTTAGGGCCCATACGGACCCAGTTTGTCAATAAACTGTTGTAAATGATGTCAGCCCGCCTACGAAGTGGGCGCAAACTCGCCCAATGGGCGATCCCGAACCAGGCGAAGAAGGTTAATAAAGCCTAAAATCTGGTGTTTTGCTGCTTTTTTACCCTTCTCGGTAGTGGCCAAATGAGCCTCTCCGACTGTGCCGGAGGGGTTCAGATCTGACGAAACCCATCCATATGACACAGGTCCAATGGGAGCGATCGTTGCCGATTCGGCTGTAGAGACGAAATCTTCCGCAGCTGACATGTCGACCAAATCTGGTTTGAAGTGCAGCATCAGAGAGGTTTCGCGATCCCCGCCGTGGATCCCGAACTGTGTTTCCCGCTCTGAAAACAGTCCCTCCGGCGCACCGAAATTCCCCCACTGGCATTTGATCGCCAGCATGCCCGCCTGAACGCGCAGTTCACGGGCCAGAATGGAAATCAGGTCCAGGTTCCCGCCGTGGCTGTTCACGATGACGATCTTGCGGACACCGGCACGCGCAACAGACAGGCCTATCTCGGTCCAGATACGCAGCGCGTTCTCGGCTGAGAGCGTCAGCGTCCCTTTGGCATGCAGGTGTTCATTCGATTTGCCAACAGCCTGAACCGGGAGAATACGAACATCCAGATCATCGGGGCAGGCCGCGCGCAACTCTGCCAGCATGCCTTCAGCGATCATGGTGTCCACCCCGACCGGTAGATGTGGTCCGTGCTGTTCAATTGCGGCTGTCGGTAAGATCGCAATGACCTTTTCCGGATCAATGTCAGCGAACTCTGTTGTCCTGTAGTCCGCCCAGTCGAGACGGCGGGTCATGCGGTGATCTGCTCCGCATATGTCGCATCAAGGCGCATCTTCAGATACTCGGCACCCGTGACCGGCGGGTATTTGGCCTCTCCAGTGCCCGGCAGCGCTTTGATCAAGGCGTCTGGGTTCGGATCCAGGAAGAACGCAAGAGACCGGCGTGGATTCTTTGGAATGCGTACGCGATGGGGTGTCGACACATAAATGTCGTTTGTCCATCGCATGAGGCAATCCGCGATGTTGATTATGAACGCAGCCGGCACACTGGGCACGTCAATCCAATCCTTGCCACGTGGTTGCACCTGAAGGCCGGGTTCCCCATCGCTGTAAAGCACGGTGATCGAGCCATAGTCGGTATGGGCCCCTGCGCCGATCCCGTCGCGCCCGTCACTTCCCGGATAGCGGAGCATGCGCAGTGTGGCGAGCGGCTCATCAAGATATGGGGCGAAGTAATGTTCCGGAAGGCCAAGGTCGAGGGCGATGGCACGGTGCAAACCGACCCCAAGCGCGTGAACGGCCTCGAAATAGGTCATTACGGTGTCCCGAAAGCCGGGAACATCCGGCCACGCATTCATCCCGCGAAAGGGTTGAGAGGTCAGGCGCGGATCATCGGGGGCGAATTCCAGCCCGGTGTTGAACGCTTCTTTCCGATCAACCTGATCCGGCTTTGTGTCGTCGAGGTTTTCTGTCCCCGGCCCCGACCACCCGCGGTTGTTGCCAATTGCCCTGATGTCGAGTTTTGACTTTACTTCGACAGGAAGCGCGAAGAACCGGTCAGCGACTTCAAGCGTCTCGTCAATCAGGCTTTGCGCGATGCCATGCCCGGTCACAAGGAAGAACCCAGTGTCACGGCAGGCCTTGGAAAGATCGCTTACAAAGCCTTCCTTGTCTTTGCCAGAGGTGAAGCGGGACCAGTCCAGAACGGGAATATGTGTCTCTGTCATGAGACGAAACGATCCATGGTCTTTGCGACCCGGTCAAGATGTGCTTTGCGGCTTTCCGGTGTTGAACTGTCCATAAGGTAATGCGCCGCAAAGGCGGTCTTGTGTGATTTGGCACAAAGAAGCCCAACACCACGCAGCAATGTGCGTTTTCCGGGCGCGCCGATGAAGAGTGTCAGCCAGCGCGACGCGCCACAGGTGGTGAAGACGCCAAGCCGTGTGATGTGTGACAACCCCCGTGCGATGTTCTTACGTTCGGGCGTCGGCATCAGAAACGCGACCTCGGGCAGAAGCACGCGATCAAGCCAGCCCTTCAAGATAGCGGGCAAGCCATACCACCATGTGGGATATACGAAGACCAGAGTATCACACCATTTCAGGTGCCCAACATCCTCGGCGACAGGTTTTGTGTTTTGGGTGGCATCCTCGTACGTATCGAGCTCTGCCGCCGTAAGCACAGGCGTAAACCCTTGTTGGTAGAGGTCAATCACACGCGTTTCGGCGCCCGCGCCCTCGAGTTTGGAGACCACCAGATCCCGGACCGCCGAGTTGAAGCTGCCCTCCTTGGGATGACAATAGACAACAAGGGCTTTCATCAGAGCGATTGCATCTCTTGCCCGACCTTTTCGAGGAACGCTGCACGTTGCGTGTCTGTGGCGCGGTTCATGTCGTAGAGGGCCAGGTACTTCATCTTCTCTGGTCGCGTCACGTGCCAGACCGCGCGCGTGAAGTGTTTGCGCGGCGGGTCGCCTGCGCCGAACGCGCGCCATCGTGTTCCGCCATAGGTCGTGACAGCGGCGAGCTTGCGGATGTTCTGAAGGTTTGGCGCGACTTTGCCGTCGACGATCTTGAACGAAACCCCGGGCAAGAACACGCGGTCCAGAAACCCCTTCAGGATGGCGGGATAGCCGAAGTTCCAAACCGGGAACGAGAAGATCAGGGCTTCTGCTGCGCGCAAGCGGTCCACGTAAGGCTGAACGGGCCCGCAGTTCTCGGGCTCGTCGTGATATCCGCGTCGCTCCGCCGTGGTCAGCACAGGTTGGAAGTTCTCGGCATAGAGATCACAATCATCTACGTCCCATCCACGTGCGGTGAGCGTTTCCACGACTTTGGTGTGAAGTGCGGCTCCGAAGCTCTCCTCGCACGGGTGCGCGAACAAAACCAAAGCTTTCATTCGGCGGCCTGCAACTTTGGGTAGGCGTACATCCGGTCGTAACTCCATTCCGGATCGTCCCACGCTATCATCTTGCCCGGGTTCAACAAACCCTTCGGATCAGCTTCCTGCTTGAACTTGAGCTGACGGTCATCGACTGTCTGCCGCCCGCCTTCTTCCAACGTGTAGCGGTGAGGATTGAATATCATTGCGCCTGCGTCTTCGTGGATACGGATGATTTCATCCAATCGCTCTTCGGTGGTGAACTTCACAAGGCTTAGTCCGGCGAACATCACCTTTCCGCCTTCGCGCAGCACTTCAAGGTGTTGAAGCACCTCGGGGGAGAACGCGTCCCGCATCTTCTCGATCAACTCTTTATGCTGGGGGTAGCCATACCGCACCTGCAAATAGGTTATGGACGGATCAACCTTCAAAGCGCGCAATGTTGTGTGGTTCCAGCCGTACTCAAAGACAGGACCAGGTTCACGCGCCCAGTCATGATCGTCATTGCGATAGATCAGTTTGGCCTCAGGACGACGGCCGAGGAATGTCAGGAACCCATCCATGGAATGCGGCGCGACCATCAGGCCGATCATATTGCTTCCGGGTTCGACATAAGGCGCGACCCGCTGGAAATAGTCCTTGGCAATCGGGGCTTCGAAAACGGTTCCGAGCTTAATGAGAATGCCATCTTGATTGGCGAGGTCTTCGGCAAAGCGCACGGCGTCCATGAAGTCTTCCGTGGTCACAAACATCTCGACCCAGTCATAGGCCGGGGCGAGTGGCATCTCGATCTCGGTGATGATCCCGTTGGTGCCATAGGCGTGACT
>JBCBBB010000135.1:0-7348 GCA_038532095.1 Pseudomonadota bacterium | reverse complement strand
TCGTCAGTCAAGGCTACTTCCACCATCGGGGACTGCGGTTGATTGGCGGGCGATTCTCCTTCGTAGAGCGTGCGCTCGACCAAGGTAAAGTTGCTGATCGCCATGTCTGTCGAAGCTGCACTAACTTTAATTGTATAGACGCCTGGCTCGCCGAATTCGAGCATCACGTCATGGCGATCGCCCCTTACGCCAGTGTCATGAACATGCTCACCTGTACCCCAGTGCTTGGAGGTATTCGTGGATTGTATGCGCATCCAGCCGTCCTGGCCGTCCGACGGCATCAATTCGGTTGCGCCTTCGGGATACCGGTCCTGCGCCGTGCCGTCAGCGTACATGTAGCTGTCATCGTCGACGCCGTAGAATCCGTCGGCATCGGTCGTGAACCAGAAATCCCCAGATTTCTCGGGATTGTCTGTGCCCGGCTGCGTCCGCACGACCAATTCATAGGCCCCGGGGTTGTCGATCTTGACGTGGTAGGTAAGCACAGCTTGGCCGGGCGCGTCAGAATGGTCATCGCCTTGCCACATGATGAAATCGTTGCTGCCCCCCTTGGCGCCGACATCCGGCGCGGTGCTCTCATCATAGTCTACCCTGGTCACCCAACCATCAGGCAGACCGCCTTCGAAGGTTGCCGCTGTTTCAGCCTCCATGACAACGAGGCCGTTTTGTTCCTGAAATGCCATGAACGTTTCGCCGTCTCCGGGCGCGGGGCCTTCGAAAGGTGGCACCGGCGCAGGTTCCGGCTCGGGCATCGGCATTGGCTCCGGCATCGGTTCCGGCTCTGGTGCCTCCTCGCCCACCGGTGCATTCGGTCCGTAACCTTCGGCATAGGGCGGGGGCGGCAAAACATCATCAGATGTCGGATCGTCGTATACCAGATTGTCGATATCGATGTCCGCGGATGTATCGACCAGGACCGTCACACCTGAGTTCAGGCTCCCTTCCATTGCGACGCCGGGCTGCGGCCAGAGATACCCATGGGCCATTTCGCCCACAAGTTTGATATGCACTTCGCCGTCTCCATCGCGAAACACAGCCGTGTCGGGCGAGGATACAAGCATCTCCATCGAGGACACTTCGCGGGCTGACGCGGCCTCATCGGTGTTAGGGTTGTGGACCGTAAAGCTGGATGTGGCGGGCGTCGGCCCGAGGTTCACGATAAAGCTCTGGCCCCAATCGGCATCATGAAGATAAAGCCGGAAGTTGTCCTGATCTGGCTCTGTGTAATTGATCTCGTAGTCATAGCCATCGAAAAGCGGAATCTGCTGGCGGATGTCGTTCGCATACTCGCCATCAGACCGTGTGGCGCTGAGGGTATCGAAGGGCAAACCGTGGTTTGCGCCGGTGTTGGTTTCCGGAGTGCCGCCGCTGTCAACTGTCAGTGTCGCAGATGTCTCGCCGCTGGTGGTGACGATCGCGCCCCATTCCTGAACAATCTCGTACTCTTCGCCAGCGTTGAAACCTTCGGAGGCGGCCCGGTCGGTGCTGTGCATGTAAATCATTGCGCCGACGATGCCGGTCACGGAACCGTCGACATCGACCAAGCCGCGCGCCGCGTTGTCGTTGCCGTAGGCGTTGCCGCCGCCGCCGATCGCAAACTTCGCCTCTTCCTCGACATCGCCGCCCCAGGTAATGTCTTCGAGCCCAAATGAAGACGATTTGTGGATCGCATTCGATTGCTGGATCGCGTCATCGTCGGCGGTGAAGCCATCGAACATCACGTTTCCAAGCGAGCCGGGACCGTCATAGAGCTGCCAGCCTTGGAAATCACCGGCATTGGGCAGGCTGCGTCCGGCCTCGATTTCATCGTCGGTTTCGGGGTTTCCGACATTGTCCGACCGCCCGACAATCAAACTGTCTTCGATGGTCGTGTTAAGCCGAAAGCGACCATTGGCGCCCATCTCGGCGAAGGCGCTGTCGGTGAATGTTCCATTCACGGCCTGCGAATAGACGCCGAGTTGGCTTTTGTAGACCGTGAGGCCGGAAATTTCCCAATTGTCGGCCTCTTGGGGTTGCTCGGCGTCGCCGCTGGGATCGCCGTCCTGTGCCATGCCACGGTGGTGAACATAGACGCCGCGGTCATCGACCGAGTGCACGGTGTTGTCGTCGACGGTCCCGAAATTGTACGTTTGTTCTCCCGAGAGCCGGAAATAGAATCCATTCGCATCCGAGCCTGCGGCATGGTTGCCGGTCCAAGTGTTGTCGGCATTGGTCGTGTAGAAATTCGAGGGCGTCCCGTCATTCGCGCCCGAGATCTCGCCGAAGCGACCGACATCGCGAGCATTGATGCCGAGATTGTCAATCAGGTCGTTGTCGTGCGTGTCCGACTCTTCGAGATAATAGTTGTGGCTGATCGTCTCGTAGACGACATTACCGCTGACTTCGGCGTTTTGGCTGTTGTGTACGGTGATGCCCTTGTTAAAGCTATGATGCACCGAACTATCCGTGATGTACTGCCCTGTGACATCGCCAGATTCATGCCAGTGAACCGGATACTTGCCTAAAATGCCAGCCTGCCCCATATAGGCAAATTCGGTGCCGGAGACGTACATCTCCCCGCCGTTCATCACCATCGTATGGCCACCAAACTGGTCGTCCTGCTCGCTGAGGGGCAGATCCTCATCGTATTCGACGTCACCCTGGATCTTGATGTTGCGGTTCAGCAGGGCAACTTCGGCACGCATGTCCAATTGATGCACGTCGCCGTCGGGGTCATTGTACTGGTCCACAGACCCGTAATGCATGTACTCGAGAGGTGGCTCGAAGGTGATCGTGCGCCCGTCGTCGGACACGCCGGTTACCGTAAGTTCCTCAGCCTGGTTCATATCGAAATCAGTCGAGGCGATCGCGATCGTGTCACCGACCTCCCAGCCGGAGGGGTCTGCCAGGGTAAAACTCGTCGCCCCCGCCTCTGCCGTTCCGTCAAGTTGCGTCCACGAGGTCTTTGCGGCATCTGCCCCGTGCAGATCGAGCCGGCTCCCTTCTCCCATGACCATGAGGAACGCGTCCTGGTTCTGCAGAACCATTTCGTCCATGCCCGGCATCATCATTTGCCCAGACATCATGAGGATCTCAGAAATGTTCACATCCTGGGTTGGATCATCGCCTGTCAGCGTCAACGTAAAGTCACTGGTATGAGGCTCTTCCTCGGTGCCGACCACGAACTGGCCGCCGCCAACAACTGCGACCCAATCGGACGCCAATTCGATATCCGTCCCGTCCTGAACCTGAAGGCTGCCTTGCACGACCAAGCCGCCCAAGGCAGCGTCGGCATCAAGAACAAGTGTCGCGCCGGGCGGCACAACGACGATGTCGTTACTGCCGACAGCGCCTCCTTCCAAAGCGACGAGCTCAGAGTAAGATATGGTTGTCGGGGAGCTGGGGACGGTAATGATCATGAGGTTCAAATTCCAGAGTAATTCCTGACAAACTTGTGACCGAACTTGAAAACGAATTTGGCGAAATTAGGGCAGCAGTGCCATTGTCACCAGACAGCCAACAGTGAAAGTGGAGAGCCGTTGGAGTCGGCGATTTTCAACGATTTGGTGAACAATCGAACGCACTATTTTTCATCATCCAAGCCTGTCGGGCAAAGTGTTGCAGGTCAGAAAGTGCCAGGTGAAATTGCTAGATGCCTTGATCTCGACAAAAAAGCGAAAACAGTATCCGTCTTGTGCGGGATGAAACGGATGCCAGCTCCGTGCGCTTCGGCGTGACTGCGGGAAGCTGAACTCATGCTAAGTTCTCTGATCGTCCCTCGACACTCCGTCATCAGCGCCTTTCTGACTGCGTTAACTCCAAAGTAAGGCTGGGAGGCTGGTTCAGGAGGGCAGCCGCGGAGAACATTTCTGCTGGTGCCATGAACAACTGAGAGCCTAACCTGACCGATGCTTGCTGGACGAAAGTCGGCTTCGGTATTCCCATTACGATTACCGTCATTCACTCCCAGATGGCCAGTGCGACGGCAAAGCCTGCGAGCACTCCCCCCCATCATCAGCGCGAATGCCCGCCGCGGCATGGTGCGCGCCAAAAACGGCGCGAGGGCGCGACCAGCGATAGCCCAGACGGTGAGGCAAGTAGCCGGAACGCTCGCCGTCAGCAGGACAAGGACGGCGAGCGAGCCACCGGTTGTCACATGAGCGGCACTCACTGTCGCGGCGAGAACCCAGGTCTTCGGGTTGCCGATCTGGAGTAGAAGCATGGCGAAGAATGAGCCGCGGGCGGGGGACGGGTTCCCCAGGTAGGCGGTTGCTTTCCATCCTCCAATCACCGACCGCGCCGCGAGGGAGGGCAGCAACGCCGCCCCGATGTAGCGCTGCATGCCCGTCGCCGTCGGCCATTGCGTCAATGCCGCGTCCAGCCCGAACCGGATGGAGAGCACCATGCCCAAGGTTCCAATGACGATGCCCGCGATAGGGGCGGCGACGGAGGTCAGCTTCCCCTGGCTCGCGGCGTCCGTGACGACAAGGTTGTTGGGGCCGGGCGTGGTCGCAGCGGCGAAAAGCATGGCCGCGACCGAAGCGCTCATGAAGATTCCGCCGTCCGGGTGTGGCCCGGCGCGTTCGTTGCCTGAGTCCCCGATGTACCGTAGTCCCCCGTCCATGGTGCGACCCGCCCGTCCCGCATCGTGACGGATCGCGACACTAGCCGCTCGCGCCCATGAGGGGCCAGCCAGTCCACCTCCGGCGCGGTGGCGACGATGCCGAACGGGTTCAGGTCGCGGTCCTCGCCGTAATAGGCCGCGCGGATCGCCGACTCATCGAAGGTCGCTGCCACGCCTGGTATGCTCAGGATGTCTCGTGCGTAGGCCCAGAGGTGAACATAGTCCGTCAGGCGGCGGCGGGCGCACTTGAAGTGTCCGTGATAGACGGCGTCGAAGCGCGCGAGCGTCGGCCACAAACGAAGGTCGGTTTCGGTCAATACAGCCCCATGCAGATAGCGCGTCCCCGCCAGCCGGGCGTCGAGCATGTCGAGGGTCGCGAACACCTCCTCCACTGCCTCGTCGTACGCGTCTTGCCGCCTCGCTTTGCCCGCACGGTAGACGGCGTTCGACAGCTCCCGCTGAATGCGGTCGGCCAGCGCATCGATCTTGTGAGCCAGATTATCGGGGCGCAGGGTCCAGTCCAGCCCATCCCCGGCCTGAACAGCGTCGAGGCCGCGCAGAATGTGGACTGACTCGTTCGACACGATACGATGCCGTTCAGAGTCCCAGAGTAGCGCCACGGTCACGCGCCCCGTGTAGTCTGGGTCGACCAGTGCGTAGAGTTCGTGCAGGTGCTCAATGGCCCGGCCCGTGCCCGGCACGTGCCATGGCTGCTTGGCCGTTCCGACCCGGTAGCCCTGCGTCCGCGGCCCGCCCGCGATGTGCAGGGGGATGTGCTTCTCCAGTCCCTTGAGGGCGCGTGTGAGCGTCGAACGGTGCGACCATGGGCAGGAAAGTGACACTACGAGATGGAACCGCCCAGGCTCCGCGCCGACAGCCCAGATCGTGGCGTCGTCTAGCGGATCGCCATAGGGCGCGTCTGGGCGCTGGTAAGCTCCGTTTGCGATCGTGCGGTCCATGTCGCTCCAACTTCCTTCAATAAGCATTCCCATCTCGTCCTCCGTTTGTTTTGGTGCGTGTCTCGTTTGGTCCGGACGTTAGCGGAGAGTTTGGAACTAGACTGTTCTCAAAGAAGAACGTTTTGGTCTACTATCGGCACCATGCGTAACCTGCCCCTAAATGCCCTACGCGCATTCGCTGCCGTCCACATATCGGGTGGCATCCGACCCGCTGGGCGGATGCTTGGGGTGTCGCACTCCTCGGTGGCACGGCATTTGGCTCACCTAGAGGCGCACGTCGGCGCGCCGTTGGTCGAGCCGCACGATCACGCACGGGCTCTCGCCTTCACCCCGCTCGGCGAGCGTCTGGGGCGGGAGGCAGCCAAGGCGCTCGGCTCACTCGACCGGACTTGGATAGCGGCCCGCGAGCGGCGACCGGCAAACGCGGTGATGATCTCGGCCGCGCCCTCTTTCGCTGCACTTTGGCTTCTACCGCGCCTGCCGCGACTCGCGGCGACCCATCCGCAGATTGAGGTCAGCGTGCTGGCCGAGCAGCGCGTGCGGGCGTCTTCGGAGGAAGGCAGCGATCTGTCGATCCGCATGGGTGCCCCACGCAAAGGGGAGCGGGCCGTGCCACTCATGGACGACGCACTCACGCCCGTGGCTAGCCCCCGTCTGCTTGCGAAGGCCCGGGCCGCGCGGGGTGGTGTGACCGGCGGCGTTGCGGTCGCCGCGCTTCTGCGCGACTTGCCGCTGCTGCACGACCGCGACCCCAACGCAGGGTGGTCCATATGGACCGAGCGTCACGGTCCCAGCGATGCCGATCTCGCCTTTGGCCCGCGCTTTTCGTCGTCGGACCTCGTGCTGCGGGCGGCGAAGCTAGAGCAAGGCGTCACTTTGGCGCGCCTGCAACTAGCGGCGGACGATCTCGCCTCCGGCGCGCTCGAACGGCTGTCAGAAGCGGAGGTGCTGCTGCCGGACGCCTACTCGATCGTTGAGCGCGACGACGCCGATCGCGCAAGTGTGCGAGCCGTACGAGACTGGCTGATCGCTGAGGGGAAGGCGTCGGTCGCATGCTAAAGGGGTCGCTGTTCCGCCAATGGTGACGTAATGGTATGCTCTGCTGCAACAAACCTTCGCGCCGAGCGCAGCGAAAGTGCAATTATACCAGAAAGAGGAAGGGTCTCCTCGAAAGGGCCTACAAATCTGCCGGTTTGGTCGAATTGACCAATGACAAGGTAATTCGGGTGCAGAAACCGCCAACCGGCCGGTTGGTTAGAGCCAACTCACCGCCGATTTGCTCAGTGAAGGCTTTCGCGATTGCAAGGCCCAGCCCGGCACCCCCAGTGTCCCGCGAGCGTGATTGCTCCAACCTGCTGAACGGGTCAGTCATTTGCGCGAGGTAGTCTGCTGGCACGCCCGGCCCGTCGTCCTGAACGCTGATGTGAGCGACGCTAGCGCCTCCATTCTCCAAAACGACAACCGCTTCGCCCGCATATCGAATGGCGTTGTCGATCAAATTATTCAGAGCGCGCGACAGGGCTGCGGGCGCCACCTCAACGATCGGCGCGTGCAGGTTGATGCGCAAATTTATTGGATCGCCTGAATCGACACGATGCGCCACAAATGCCTCAAGCCAGACCGCCAGATCGAAGCGTTCGGACAGCAAAGGCTTCGTTACAGACTCGCCGAGTGAAAGCGTATCTTCGATCAGTTGTGTCATGTCTTCGATGTCTCGAATGCTCTTGGCCCTTTGTGTATCGTCTTCGATCAATTCGCTCCGCATGCGCAGGCGGGTCAAGTAGGT
>JBCBBB010000134.1:0-7494 GCA_038532095.1 Pseudomonadota bacterium | reverse complement strand
ACAACGACTGATCGAACAGAATTGCGCGGCTCGATGTCGTCCCCTGATCGATGGCCATCACATAGGTCATGTCACCCTCCCGTAACTTTGGCGCCGAGAGTGTCGCGGAAGCGCAGAAGACGCAACCACTGGCGAACGGGGCAGAGCACGCTACTTGAAACTCAGGAGGTGCCGACCATGTTCAGACTGCTTCTCTCTGCTCTCGCGCTCGCCGTGGCTCTGCCAGCCGCCGCGCAAGACCGAAAACCCAGCCAATGCTTTGCCATTGCCGAGAACATACCTGGCGCGGCCTATCTTCAGAAAGCGGCATGGAACCAGCCAACAGCCGACGAGTTTACCGTACGCATCAGCTACATCGACCACTCCATGTATCTGATCCAGAGCCACGGCGGGCTCGACGTCGTCACCGACTACAACGGCTTTATCGGCGCGGTCGGCCTTGTGCCGGATGTCGTCACGATGAACAACGCGCATGAAACGCATTGGACCGCCTTCCCGCACCCCGACATCCCGCATGTCCTCGAAGGTTGGCGCCAGAACGGAGCACCCGCCGAACATTACCTGGACCTCGGCGAAATGCTGATCCGCAACGCCACGACAGATGTGCGCCATCGCTTCGACAACACGGTTGCGGTGGAAGACAATAATTCGATCTTCATCTTCGAAGTCGGCGGGCTCTGCATCGGTCATCTCGGTCATTTGCACCACGAACCGTCCGACGAAACCTACGCGGCCATCGGCCGGCTCGACGTTGTGATGGCCGCCGTTGACGGTGGGATGACCGTCAACACGGAAACGATGGTGCGCATCGTGAACCGCCTCAGAAGCTCCATCGTTTTACCGATGCATTGGTGGTCTGGTGGCTCGCTGGACCGGTTCCTCGACGCGGTCTCAAGCGATTTCCTGATCGAACGGCCTGGCACCAGCCACATGGAACTCTCGCTGCGCGATCTACCCTCTCGCCCGACAGTGATCGTTCTGGAACCGCAGTTTCTGACCAATCCAGAGGACTGAAGCGGTTTCCCTTTTGCGGAACGGGCAGTAGACCTGTCCGCACCATGCTGAACCCCGCTGACATTTCTTTCGCCGAACACCTAACGCGCGCAGGCATCAAGACGCGCGCCGCCACATCGGCCTATCTCGAAGAACTGCGAGGGCGCTATACGGGCACAAGCGAAATCGTCGCCCTTCCGGAAACCACCGAACACGTCGCCCTCATCGTCAAGCTCTGCAACGAGATGCGGGTCGGTGTCGTTCCGTTCGGCGGTGGGACCGGTCTTGTGGGCGGCCAGGTTTCACCAATGGGTCCGCCACCCCTTGTTCTGTCACTGGAAAAGCTGAACCGGGTGCGCACCGTGCACCCCGAGGAAAACACGATCATTGTCGAGGCGGGCGTGACCCTCACATCTGTGCAGCAGGAAGCGGGGAAGGTCGACCGGCTTTTCCCCCTGTCCTACGCAAGCAAGGACAGCGCCCACATCGGCAGCGCCCTCGCCGTGAACTCCGGGGGCTTGAACGTCCTGCGCTATGGCACCGCCCGCGATCTCTGTCTCGGTGTGGAAGCGGTCCTGCCCAATGGTGATGTCCTGCACGGGCTGAAACGCCTGCGGAAAGACAACACCGGCTACGACATCCGCAACCTGCTGATCGGGTCCGAAGGCACGCTCGGGGTCATCACGGCTGCCGCGCTAAAGCTCTTCCCGCGCCCGGCGCATCGCGCCACCGCTTTCATCGAGGTTGCAAGCCCCGCTGCGGCGCTTGAAACCTTGAGCCTCTTTCAGACACATGCAGGCGAGGCAGTAACTGCATTCGAACTGATCTCGGGTCAGTCCTTTGCCTTCCTTGAAGAAGCGGTGTCGGAGACACGGCTTCCCTTCGACACTGCACCGAATTGGGCAATACTGGTCGAACTCTCGACCGGCCCAAGCGTCGATCCGGATGAGCTTCTGGCAACCACTTATGACGCCGCCATGCAGCGCAACCTCGTCGGCGATGCGCGACTGGCCCAAGGGGGCCAGCAGTCACAGGACTTCTGGACTGTGCGCGAGAGCATCCCCGAAGCCAACCGGCGCATCGGCGCCATCGCAAGTCACGACATCGCCTTGCCCCTAAGCGCTGTACCGGAGTTTCTTGAGACCGCCGACCGACAGCTCACAACGATGTTTCCAATGCGGATCAACGCGTTCGGCCATCTCGGGGACGGGAACCTGCACTACAACATCTTCCCGCCGAAGGGCGAAAACAAAGCGGCCTACAAAGATCGTGCGGCAGAGGTGACCAAGCAAATCCATGACCTTGTCATGGAGCGCGGGGGCAGTTTCAGTGCAGAACACGGGGTCGGTCGTGCAAAGACCGGGGAACTCCTGCGATACGGCGATCCCGCCAAACTCACTGCGATGCGTGCGATCAAGGCAGCACTGGACCCGAACGGGATCATGAACCCGGGCGCAGTGCTCCCGCGCAAGTAAAGCCCCGCCCGAAGGCGAGGCTTGTGATCAAGCTGTTTCCCGGACCTTCAGGAACCGCTGAATGGCCACCAGCTCAGACTGGCGCAACTCATGCCCACCCTCGTGCCAAACGATGGCGACCTCCGCGCCCTGTTCGGCCAGGTAAGCGTCCAAAGCCTCCGTCAGGTGCGCCGGACAGATCGGGTCGCGTTGGCCAGCGGTGATCAGCACCCGCGTGCCCGCAAGCCCCGGTTGTGGGTCGGGCGCCCACGGAATCAGCGGATGCATCAGGATCACGTCATCCACCAGATCCGGCCGGATCAACGCAACGGCAGCCAGGATGTTGGCACCGTTCGAGTAGCCGAGCGCTATCACCCAATCCGAGCCGACGCGCGCTTTCTCGGCCTCCATAAACGCGGCCATCGCGCCAGCCCGTGCCCAAAGGTCGTCCATGTCATAGACGCCCTCACCGGTCCTTCGGAAGTACCGGTTGGCCCCCATCTCCGACACGTCACCACGCGGAGACACCACATGTGCGTCCGGCATCAACTGGCTCGCCAACCCGTGGAACTGGTGCTCATCGCCCCCGGTCCCGTGAAAGGTGAAGATCAGCGGCGCCCCGTCAGCGCCGCCTTTCCGTTCCGCAACATAGGTCATTCGAGCGGCTCCAACACGCGCTCCAGCTTCTCGCGCAGATGCGCATGCTGGGACGGCAATTGCAGCGCTTCACCCAGATGCGCCGTGTCTTCGTCGGTCGCAAAGCCCGGCTCATTCGTGGCGACTTCGAACAACACACCACCCGGCGTCCGGAAGTAGATCGCCCAGAAGTAATCCCGGTCGATCACCGGCGTCACCTGATAGCCCGTGTCCATCAGCGCTTCCCGCACTTCCAACTGCCGCGCACGGTTCTCCACCGCAAACGCGATATGGTGCACCGATCCCGCACCCTGAGCCGCATGCGCCGCACCCGGAAGCGTCTCGATATCAATCACGTTAGCCTCGTTGCCATCCGGCACGGCAAAGCGGGTGACATTGTCCTGTTGGCCGACCTGCTCATAGCCCATGAACGTCAGAAGCTCGGCACTCGCGCCCTCATCCCGCAGCCGCATATCGGCCCCATGGAAGCCGCGAATGGCCATGTCTTCCGAGATACCACCACCGGTCCAGGGTGCGCGCTCATCGCCGTCAACGCCAACAAGCGCGAAGGCATCGCCGTCCGGCCCGTCGAACAGGATGCGGTCCTCACCAAAGCGGGTGTCTTCCCCCAGTCCTTCAACATCCAGCATCGCAAGCCGGTCTTTCCAGGCCGCCAGTGCGTCCTTCGGAACCGAGAACGAGGTTCGTCCTACTTCACCCACTCCGGGCCGGCCGCGACCCGCCATCGGAAACGGGAAGTACGTCATGACCGAGCCCGGAGACCCGGCCTCATCGCCATAATAGAGGTGATACACGTCCGGCGCGTCAAAGTTCACCGTCTGCTTCACCCGGCGCAAACCGAGTGTGTTGGTGAAAAATGCGTTGTTTTTCGAGGCGGAGGAGGCCAGCGAAGTCACATGATGCAGGCCTTTGATCTGGTTCAGCATAGTCTGTCTCCCAATGGAAATTCCTGTTGGGACCTCAGATATCATGTTTTAAAATTCAGAAAATGTCGCCTGGCGCGAAGCATGCGTGCAATTTTGCACATGACTGGCTATGCGTCTTCGGACGTCTTGCTTTCAAACTCGGCCCGTTCCGCCCGCCAGATTTCAAGGATCGCCTCAAGCAATCCCCGCATCGCGGCGTCTGCCGCGTCATCCTCGTGAAACCGGCTTGTCGCATTCAGAAACTTGCGCAAACGGAACGGCTTCCGCTTTGCAAGAATACCCTGCAAGTCACCCGGCAGCGTTCCCGCCGCCACATGCGCCCGGACCCAGGCCTCCAGCATCTCGGTTTCACTGACACTGCTGTCTTTACACCAGGCCGTTTCAAAAAGGCGCATGATGTAATTTAGAACCACGGGCCGCACATGCCGACGATCGCTCCGATAAGGCCCCCGGAACACATCCGTCACCAACTCATAGGACGGCCAGTAAAACAGCCGACCTTCATCGCGGACATCCCGCACGACCTCATCCACAGCAACCCGCAGCGTTGCCTTTGAGACCGAATTGGCCGTGATGCAGGACACATCCCGGAACGTGGCTATCAGCGGCACGGGGGACAGCGTTACGATCACCTTCGCATCCGGGCGATACTTCCGGATCAGGTCATAAATCGCCCGAATATTGTCGCGGTTCTCCTCCACCGTCGATAGCCGAAACTTGTGGCGCGCGGGGTCGTACACATCTTTCGGAATGGTGCGCCAAAACACATTGCCGGTCGGTTCATCATACCAGACTTCGCTCAGCCCGAAGGTCAGAATGAAAACCTCAGTCTCATCGAAGATCCGCTTGGTGTCCAACCGCACGGTCTCATCATACCCGTACTCTTCCGCCTTATACCCATGCCAAAGGGGTTGTTCGAAAACCTTGTTTTCCCAGGCCCACTCAAACTGCTGACGAATGACGAAGGAATTCACCATCCCCTCGCCCATCGTCACAACATAGGCGCGGGTCGCATCATCTGCCTTGTTCAAAACGCGAAAGTTTCGCTCACTCAGCCAGTTGGAGATGTTGGCAGCAAAGCAGGACCCGAACGCGGTGATCTGCGTGTCTTTATCGATCAGCGGAGCGTCGGGCAGCCAACCATTCAGCACGAAGCGCTCGGGACCGTCCACAGCCATGATCTGATCCAGTTTCGGATTGAAATTGGTGTGCTCTCCCCGAAACCACGTCCGGAATTCTGCACCGGCCTTGCTGGTACTCTGAAAGGCGACACCCACCGCACCCGTTTCTTGGTTTGGCTCGTTTTCGGCCACGCCGCTCTCCTTTTCCGGACTCGCTCAACCTGCCTGATTGCCCCGCAAGCGTCAACGCGGCACCGGTTTTACAAGCCCGTCACAATTCCGTCGCATGGCCGTTGCGAAAATCTTGGAGTTTGCGCCGCGAACGTCGCCCGGACGGTGACGTTGCTATCCAGAAAATGGTTTTCCAGACAGCGGAGCAGACGATGAAAGATATCGATACAAGCAAACTGAGTTGGGACGAATGGGACGAACTGCACGACCCGCGCCCCGCGGAAAGCGGCTTTGACCAGGTGGTGGAAGAGGCGATCTCGCGCCGTGGGTTCCTCGGCGGTGTACTGGCGTTCGGCTCCGGCGCCGCGGCGATGGGCACCGGTCTCCTGGGCTCCACAAGCGCAGAAGCGATGACCGCAAGTCGCTTCCCATTCGACCCGCTTCCCATCCAAACCGACAATACCGTGCATGTGCCCGCAGGCTACAAATGGTCGACGCTCGTGCGTTGGGGCGACCCGCTCTTCTCCGATGCCCCCGCGTTCAGCAATGACGCGACGTTGCCTTCCGAAGGCGCCGACCGCGTGATGGGCGAGAACACCGACGGCATGGAACTCTTCGAGATCGACGGCCATGAAATCATCGCCGTCAACTCCGAGTACGTGAACACCGAGGTCAACCTCGTCTCCACCGGCGGCGAAGTGACCAGCGCCGAAGAGGTCAACGTCCTCCAGAAATTCCAGGGCGTGAACGTTTTCGAGGTTGAGCGCACCGACAATGGCTGGGCTGTGAAGGTTGATAGCCCGTTCAACCGCCGCATCACGCACCAGACCGAGATCGACATCACCGGCCCCGCCGCCGGTCACGACCTACTGAAAACCGAGGCTGACCCGACCGGCACCAAGGTGCTCGGCTCCATGAACAACTGCGGCGCGGGCAAAACGCCCTGGGGCACCTACCTGACCTGCGAGGAAAACTTCAACGGCTACTTCGGCTCCACCGATCCCGAGTTCGAACGCCCCGACGATTTCAAGCGCTACGGCATCAACCTCGAAGGCCGCTACAACTACGAGACCTTCGACGCCCGCTACGACATCTCGAAGACCCCGAACGAACCCTACCGCCACGGCTACATCACCGAAATCGACCCTGCCGACCCGACAAGCACGCCGAAGAAGCGCACCGCCCTCGGCCGCTTCAAGCACGAGAACGCGGCCTGCGTGATCGCGCCCTCCGGTCATGTCGTGATCTACATGGGCGACGATGAGCGAGGCGAGTACATGTATAAATACGTGTCGACCAACCGCTACGCCCCCGGCGCTGACACCGACGACCTGATGGAAAACGGGCGCCTCTACACCGCCAAGTTCAACTGGGATGGCACGGGCGAGTGGATCGCACTGACCGAGGAAGCCACCGGCATGACCAAGGCCGAAATCTGCGTCCTCACCCGCGAGGCCGCCCTCCGCGTCGGCGCCACCACGATGGACCGCCCGGAATGGGTCGCCGTGAACCCGGTCGCCGCCGAAGGCTACTGCGCTTTGACCAACAACTCCCGCCGCCAGGTGCTGAACGACGATGGCACGCTACGCACCAACGCCGCCGGGCAGGAGATGACCGTCAACGCCCCGAACCCGCGGGCCGAGAACCGCTACGGTCAGATCGTCCGCTGGTACCCGTCAAATGACGACCACGCCGCCGATACGTTCCGCTGGGACCTCTACTGCATGGTCGGCAACCCGAAGGTCCACAACGACGCCTATGCCGGGTCGCCCAACATCAACGAGGGCAACATGTTCAACTCGCCCGACGGCATGATGTTCGACACGGCGGGCATCCTCTGGATCCAGACCGACGGCAACTACGGCAACGAAGGCGACTTCGAAGGCATGGGCAACAACCAGATGCTCGCGGGCGACCCGGTGACAGGCGAGATCCGCCGCTTCATGACCGGCCCCAACGGCTGTGAGGTCACCGGCATCACCTGGTCCGCCGACAAGCGCACGATGTTCGTTGGTATCCAGCACCCGGGCGACACAGGAGGCGACTGGCCCGACCACGGCAGCAGCCTCGCCCGCTCCGCCATCATCGCCATCGAACGCGAAGACGGCGCCCGCATCGGGTAGGCCGGAGAGCAAATGAACGAAAGGCCCGGGTCTAACCACCCGGGCCTTT
>JBCBBB010000133.1:0-7527 GCA_038532095.1 Pseudomonadota bacterium | reverse complement strand
GGCTGCCAATCCCACGCCATCTGATAGGTCTCTTCAAGGGTCTCGGGCGTTTCATTGTCGAGGCCCACGATGAACTGCGCTTCGACCAGAATATCGGCCTCGCGCAGCAAACGGATAGCCGTCTTGTTCTCGTCGACCTTGGTTTCCTTGTTGAACACGTCCAGCTTCATTTGCGCGGCGGCCTCGGTTCCCAGCGAAACATGCACCAGCCCAGCTTTCCGGTAGAACTTCAACAGGTCTTTATCGCGGTAGATATCCGTCACCCGCGTGTTGATCCCCCATTTCACACGTCGGGGCAGGTCGCGGTCGATCAGTTCCTGACAGAAGGCCACGAACTTCTTTTTGTTAATGGTCGGCTCCTCGTCGGCAAGGATGAAGAACCCGACGCCGTGGTTTTCGACCAGATCCTCGATTTCATCCACCACCGCTTTCGGGTCGCGCACGCGGTAGTCACGCCAGAACTTCCACTGCGAGCAGAAGGAACAGGTGAACGGGCAGCCGCGCGCAAGGTTCGGAATTGCGACACGGGTGTTGAGGGGGATGTACTTGTACATCTCCCAATCAAGGATACCCCAGTCGGGTTTGATCTTCTCCAGATCCTTGACGGTCGAGGCGGCGGGTGTCGCAACAATCTCCTCCCCGTCCCGGAAGGCGAGGCCTTTGATCTTGCGCTGCTCAGTGGGCCAACGCCCATCTTGGATGGCCAGCATCAGCTCGGCGCAAATCTCTTCCCCTTCACCCCGCACAATGACATCGACCCAGGGCGCTTCGGACAGGACCTGTTTATACATGAACGTCGCATGCACCCCGCCGAGAACCCGCACAGCGTCCGGCACCACATCCTGCGCGATTTTCAAAACGTCTTCAGCCCGGTAGATTGAGGGGGTGATGGCTGTCACCCCGACCACATCCGGTTTGAGTGCCGCCATGCGCAAGGCGAGGTCATCGTCCTCCACGCCTTCCGTCATCGCATCAATGAAATGGATATCGTCAAAACCGGCCTGTTGAAGATGACCGGTCAAATAAGCCACCCACGCAGGCGGCCAGGTCCCCGCAATTTCCGCTCCGCCGGACCGGTAATTGGGGTGAACAAATAGAATGCGCATCATAGATTCCCCGTATGTCAACTTATATTGACACAAAGAGAGTCAGTCAGATTTGACGCAGATCAGTTTAGGCCGTCAACAAACGGCGTCGAGCCGATCTTTTGAGAGCTCTCCGGGAACGATGGTCAAAGGAACCGGGAGTGAGCCGAAACGACGTGAAAGCGCGGTGACAATCGGCCCCGGTCCGCCTTTTTCGGCAGACGCGCCCAGAACAAGAACGCCGATTTCCCCATCTTCATCGATCTGCCTGAGAATCTCCGGCACCGGCTCTCCTTCGCGGATGACAAGCTCCGGGTCGATGTTCTGCCGATCGCGCATCCATTTTGCGAACACCTCGAAATGGGCGTGGATGCGTTCGCGCGCTTCCTCTCGCATGATTTCGCCAACGCCGATCCAGTGGTTGAACTCCTCTGGTGGAATGATCGCCAAAACCTCCACGCCACCGCCGGTGCGCGCGGCGCGCATGGCCGCAAATCGCATGGCGTTCAGGCACTCACGGCTGTCATCCAGAATGACAAGAAACTTGCGCATGGGTCGTCCTCCGGACGCGATGATGGTGCTCAACCGATGCGCTGTCCAGCGCCGGATTCTTCAGCGCGTCGCAGGGCAAGCGCGGCTGCGGCATAGTCGCCAAGGGCAATCCCGCGAAAGGCGAAAGCCGTTGGGTGCTCGGGGATGAGTTCGCCAATCCGTCCCACCACAAGATCCGTCAGGTCCCCGGCAATGAGCTTCGGGTCAAGCATCGGTGTCTCGGAGGTTCGTTCCTGGTCCATGTCGTCCACCACAACCGTGCCAAACCGGTCCATGCTGGCCGGGCCCCACGGGATACAAAGATCGGTGATGGCTGCGAATGCCGTGGGTTTCAGCCATGACGCGCTGAGAAACGGTTGGGTCTCATAGTTCAGCGTGATTGACGAGACGACGATGTCCGCATGCTGCAAGGCCTCTCTCGGGGTCTCAGCCTGCGCGGCTTGGAGGCCAAAAGCCTTCGCATGCTCCAAAAAGCCGTCCACCGTCGCTTGTGTCCTGCCAACGGCCAGTGCTGATTTCAGTGGAAAGAGAGCGGACAACGCACGCAAATGACTGCGCGCCTGCACGCCGCATCCTACGAAAGCAATTGTAGACGCCTCGGGTGAGGCCAGCCGCCGCGCAGCGACCGCCGATAGCGCCGCGGTCCGATGCGCCGTGATCCAGTTTGCCCCCATCACCGCCTTCAGAAGACCGGTCTGCGCGTCCAGCACCATGATCGCGCCGTTGATCGACGGCAGCCCGATGCCCGGGTTTTCAGGCGACACCGTGACCTGTTTGACGACCGTAAGGTCTCCAACGGCCAGCGTTGACATCATGTAGCGCCCGCCTCCGGGCAATAACGCCGATTTGGGCGTTACATGAAGAGCACCCTTTGATTTCTCGACCAGGGCGGCTTCGATCGCGTCGGCAATGTCCGGTGGCGCGATGTCCATGGCCTCCAGGGCGTCATCGGGCAGGTAAAGGACCATTAGCCCTTCTCGCTCATCGCCCAATCCCAGTACATCTCCCGCACGCGGCGGGTGATCGGTCCGACCTGGTAATGCGCTCCGTCGAACTCTGTCACGGGCGTCACCTTGTTCATGTTTCCCGAGAGGAACACCTCATCGGCGTCACGCACATCGTCGAAAGTCAGGACAGTCTCATGAACCCGCGTTCCATCAGCCGTCAGGTTGGTGATATGACGCGCACGCGTGATGCCGGCCAGGAACGTGCCGTTGGCGATGGGCGTGAAAACCTCCCCATCCTTCACCAAAAACACATTGGCGGTTGCGCTCTCGGCCAGGTTGCCCATGGCATCGGCGACGAGCGCGTTCTGGTACCCCTTCGCGTTCACTTCCCGCAGCATCCGCGCGTTGTTCGGGTAAAGGCAGCCCGCTTTCGCATTGACCACAGCGTCTTCCAGCACAGGGCGACGGAAGCGCGTCGTCGTCGTGCGCACGGACGCATCCGACGGCGCCATTTCGCGTTCCTCCAGACACACGGCGAAACCGGTATTGCCCCCCGGCACGATGGCGGAGGCATCGCCGTCAATGCCCCAGATCATCGGCCGCAGATAAACCGCGGCGTCCCAGTGGAAACCGCGAATACCGTCCCAGATGATCTCAACCATCGCTTCCGGGGTTACCGTGGGCGACAGCATCAGCGCCTCGGCCGAGGCATTCACCCGCGTGCAATGCGCCAGAAGATCGGGCGCAACGCCGTCGAAATAGCGCGCGCCATCGAACACCCCTGAGCCCAGCCAGGCCCCGTGATCGGCGGCGCTGATCACAGGCACGTCGCCATCGTGCCATGTGCCGTTGAAATAGGTGCGAACTTTGCTTCCGAAAGCCATGGGCGGACCCTAGGCGTGGGTCAGCAATTCTTCAATATCCAAACGGTCATTCACCATGCTCAACGTCCCGTCCGGCGCCCAGGGCCAATCCTCGGTTTCGCGATCCCGGTAAAGCTCGATACCGTTGCCGTCCGGATCGTCCAGGTAGATGGCTTCCGAGACGCCATGATCGGCGTGGCCCGTCAACGCCACACCATGGCGCAACACATTGGCCACCGCTTTGGCCAGCGCAGCCCGCGTGGGGTACAGAAAGGCGACGTGATAAAGGCCCGTTGCGTTGGGGGCAGGGCGTGACCCGCCTTTGCTGTGCCACGTGTTCAGCCCCAGATGATGGTGATAGCCACCCGCGCTCAGGAAAGCCGCCGATGTGCCATAGCGCTGCATCAGGTCGAGCCCGAGCACGTTCTGGTACCAGTCAATCGATCTCTCAAGGTCGGATACCTTGAGGTGCGTATGGCCAACCGTCATGCCCGCGTCTGCTTTGTAGTCCATAGACGTGTCTCCTTTGCACACAGGATAGGTGTGCGCGCATGCGCGGGTAAGGCCAGAATCCGCACGGCTCATGTGCAAAATAAGAAGCCCCCGGCGCGCCGGGCGCCGGGGGAAGCATCGCGTTTGGATCAACGACGCCAAAGTTCAGAGGGTATGGCCTGGTGTGCAACCGAAGCGGCAGCGACCGGGTGGGACGAGGAATAGCCACCCTCTGTACGGGTCGGGGAACCCGTGGCGTGTGTCTACCGCAGCTTTGAATCGATTCCGTGAAGGTGGCGTCTCAGTAATGTGGCGGCTTCTCATCGCCCACAATCACGCCGCCGCCGCCATCGGCTTCGCGCATGGCCTCCCGCTCCATCAGCAAGGCGACCCGCGTGGTCAGTCGGTCGATCTCACGCGCTTGCGCCGCGACCACCCCATTCAACTCATCGGCCAGTCGTTCCAGATGCGCCAACCGCTCTTCGATTTCCGTGCTCATCTTGCTCCCTCCCTTATGCCGGGCTAAAGGCACACGCGCAGTGACACCAAGGTAAGGGCCATGGCCAAAACCAAAAAGACCCCGCGCCCCAAGGCAGAGACGCCCAAGGGCTTTCGCGACTATTTCGGCGCTGAGGTTGTTCAGCGCAAGGCAATGCTCGACAAGATCGCGGCGGTCTATCATCGCTATGGCTTCGATGCGCTTGAATCCTCGGCCGTTGAAACGGTGGAAGCGCTGGGCTCGTTCCTGCCGGATGTGGACCGCCCGAACGCCGGTGTCTTCGCCTGGCAAGAGGATGCGGAGGGCGAAAAGCCCGGCGATTGGATGGCGCTCCGCTATGATCTGACCGCGCCGCTCGCGCGCGTTTTCGCACAACATCGGAATGACTTGCCGACACCCTATCGCCGCTATGCGATGGGTCCGGTCTGGCGGAACGAAAAGCCCGGTCCGGGCCGCTTCCGGCAGTTCTATCAATGCGATGCAGACACGGTCGGCACGGCGTCGGTCGCAGCGGACGCGGAGATCTGCATGATGCTCGCCGACGCGATGGAGGCCGTCGGCATCGAGCGCGGTGACTATTTGATCCGGGTGAACAATCGCAAGGTGCTGAACGGGGTGCTCGAGGTTGCGGGCATCGCCGAGGACGATGAGCGCACGCGCGGCATCGTACTGCGCGCCATCGACAAGCTCGACCGTCTCGGGCCCGAGGGCGTGCGGGCGTTGCTCGGCGAAGGGCGCAAGGACGAGAGTGGGGATTTCACCGAAGGGGCGGGTCTTTCCGAAGCGGAGATCGCACCAATTATGGAATTCGTGCGCATCGGACAAAGCACAAACCAATCGCCTGGCCTGAAAGGTCAGGCAGCGCCCGACCCGCCCCCCAGGGCGGGCGCTTCACGCCCACCCTCGGGCCGGGCGCTGCCTGACGTCACTCAAACCGCCCTCTCAGATCTCAATTTGCTGGTCGACCAAAGTGTCGTTGGACAAGACGGCGTCTCCGAACTCCGCCAAATCGCCGACCTCTGCGCCGCCCAAGGCTACGGCCCTGACCGCATCGTGATCGACCCTTCCGTCGTCCGCGGCCTCGGCTACTACACCGGGCCCGTTTTCGAAGCCGAACTCACCTTCGAGATCACCGATGAAAAGGGCCGTCCGCGCCAGTTCGGCTCGGTCGCAGGCGGCGGACGCTATGATAACCTTGTGAAAAGATTTACCGGTCAGGCTGTCCCCGCTGTCGGCGTCTCCATAGGCGTGGACCGTCTTCTTGCAGCCCTTGAAAATAAGGGGTTTCGCAGCGAAACCACCGGCCCCGTCGTCGTCACCGTCATGGACCGGGATCGCATGGCCGACTACCAGGAAATGGCCAACGATCTGCGCGCAGCGGGCATCCGCGCTGAAGTCTATCTCGGCAATCCGAAGAACTTCGGCAACCAGCTCAAATACGCCGACAAACGGCAAAGCCCGATCGCGATCATTCAGGGCAGTGATGAAGCGGACCGGGATGTCATCCAGATCAAGGACCTGATCCTTGGGGCCGAGATTGCGGAAACCGCCTCCGTCGAAGAGTGGAAAGAACAAAAGCAACAGTTCGAGTGCGCGCGGTCCGAGATGGTCGCCAAGGTGCGTGAGATCCTGGAGCGGTGACACTCAAGGCCAACATCCGAGCTGAAGCCGAAAGGCTCCGCGCCGGGTTCGAAGCGCGGGGCGCCGAGGTGTTCGAAGCGGATATCCTGCAGCCTGCGGGCGCGCTTCTGGACCTTTACGGCGAAGACATCCGGGCGCGGGCGTTTGTCACGCAAGACCCGCTTCGGGGTGAGATGATGCTCCGCCCCGATTTCACGGTGCCGCTTGTGCAGCGCCATCTCGTGGCGGGTAACGCGCAGCGATACACCTATGCGGGCGAAGTCTTCCGTCGCCAGGAAGATGACGACACGCGCCCCCGCGAGTACATACAAGTGGGGTACGAGGTCTTCGGTGCGGGGACCGAGGCAGATGCCGAGGTTTTTGCGTCAATCGCCCATGCGCTGGAGGGTTTGCCCGTCCAACCCGTGATCGGTGACTTTGGCGTGCTCACGTCCGCCATCGAAGGGCTGAATACACCGAGGCGACGGAAGAACGCGCTGCTTAGGCACATCTGGCGGCCCGAACGGTTCAACGCCTTGCTGGACCGGTTTTCCCAACCGGCACCACCCCCGCCCCCGCCGCCGGATCAGGCGACCGTTCATGTCGGGCTCCGGACCCGAGACGAGATCGAGGAGCGGCTCTCGCTCCTGGCCGAGGAAGCAAGGACGCCGCCGCTGGAGTTGGACGACCTGACCCGCCTGCGAGCGCTGAAGAGCTTGTCGCGCGTGGCACCGGACGCGGTGGAGACTTTGAGTGCCTTGGGGGAAGCCGCCTCAGCAGAACGCCTGGCTGCAACGCTGGATGCGATTGCCGCACAGGGTGTGCGCCCGGATGCCCTTCGGTTTGAGGCGAGCTTTGGTTTGACATCGCTGGAATACTACTCGGGTTTTGCCTTCGGGTTCACCGCAAAGGGTCACGCACCCGTTGCAAGCGGTGGTCGCTACGATTTGCTCACGGCCGCGTTGAACGAAGAAACGGCCCTTCCCGCCGTGGGCGGCGTGATCCGTCCCGAGGTTGTCTTGGCCCTGAAAGGGGGGCTGGCATGACGGTTAAACTTGGCATCCCGTCCAAAGGCCGACTGATGCAAAACACGTTCGACTGGTTCGCCGAACGCGGGGTTCGCCTGTCGCGCACCGGGACGGATCGCGAGTATGCGGGGCAGGTCGAGGGCGTTGACGGGATTGAACTTGTTCTGTTGTCAGCGGGAGAAATCCCGCGCGAACTGGCCATGGGCCGCATCACGCTTGGTGTCACAGGCACAGATGTCATGCGAGAAAAAGTGGCCGGGTGGCAGGGCAAGGTCACCGAATTGGCGGCCATGGGATTTGGCCACGCGGATCTGGTTCTCGCGGTTCCGAAGTCGTGGACCGACGTGTCCAACGTGAGTGATCTGGACGCTGTGGCCGATACGTTCTGGCAGCGGCACGGTTTTCGTCTTCGCATCGCGACGAAGTACCATCGTCTGGTGC
>JBCBBB010000132.1:0-7673 GCA_038532095.1 Pseudomonadota bacterium | reverse complement strand
AGAAACGGAAAGATCTCGCGCCCTTGCGGCACATAGGCCACGCCACGCTGCGCCAAAGCATGCGCCGATATCTTGCCAATCTCTTCGCCGCCCAGGCGATAGGTGCCCCCGCTCCTTGGGTGTGACCCCGATATCGCCTTCAAGAGGCTGGTCTTTCCGACACCATTGGTCCCCATCACGCAGGTCACTTCGCCCGGTGTGGCCTCCAGATCAATGCCATAGAGAATCTGACTGCCCCCGTAATGCAGCGTCAGCCCTTCGAGCGAGAGGAAGTTATCGGCCAAGATACACCTCGATCACCTGGGCGTCTGACGTGACATGGCCAATCGACCCTTCCGCCAGCACCGAGCCTTCGTGCAGCACCGTCACCCGACAGTCCAGGCGACGCACAAACTCCATGTCATGCTCAACCACGACCACAGCACGCGTCTTCGCCGCTTCGACGAGCAGGTCCGTAGTGTGTTCGCGCTCGGACGGGGTCATGCCCGCCGCCGGTTCATCGACCAGCAACAGCTTCGGGTCCTGCGCAAGCAGCATTCCAATCTCCAGCCACTGCTTTTGTCCATGTGACAGTTCTCCCGCCTTGCGCTCCAGCGCGCCGGTCAATCCGATTTCCGTGGCAAGCGCGTCCACCCGGTCTCGGTCAGCCCCGCTTGCCTTGAAGCGCAGAACGGAGAACGGGTTGCGGCTTTTCTTCAGCGCCAACATCAGGTTCTCGGCAACGGTCTGGTCCTCGAATACCGTCGGGCGCTGAAACTTCCGCCCCACTCCCGCTTGCGCGATCTTGCTTTCCGACATCGCAAGCAGCGATTGGGATTTATCGCCCCAGATCACCTTGCCCTCATCCGGCTTGGTCTTGCCGGTGATGATATCCATGAAGGTCGTTTTGCCGGCCCCGTTCGGTCCGATCACCGCGCGTAACTCGGCCGGGCCGATGTTGAAGGACAGATTGTTGATGGCCTTGAACCCATCGAAACTGACCGAAACGCCAGAGACTTCGAGAAGCGTGCTCATGTGTCGGCCTCCTTCTCTCGCAAGGCCCCGGCATCGGGTCCAAGGTCTGCGCCGTGGCGCTCCGGGCTGCGTTTCGCCGCGATCAGATCAAACAGCCCGCCGATCCCCTTGGGGGCGAACAGCGTGACGGCCACGAAAGAGAGGCCAAGCAAAACCGTCCACCAATTCACCCATTCGATTGTATAGAAACCAAGGTTCACATCCGGCGCCTGGCCGCCCGTGAACCAGGTCGACAAGAGCGAGACAAACGCCGCGCCAATCACCGCACCGTAGAGCCGTCCGCGCCCGCCAATGGCGACCCAAACCGCTAGATAGATCGACGCAATGGGCGCAATCTCGGCCGGGTTGATGATGCCCGCTTGCGGATAGTACAGCGCGCCCGCGATACCAGCGAGGATGGCCGTGAAGGTGAAGATGAAAAGCTTGTAGGCCTCCACCGGGTAGCCCAGGAACCGCACCCGTGCCTCATCGTCGCGAATGGCGCGGATGACCGAGCCGAACTTGCCGGAGACAATCGCAACGCAGGCCAGATACCCAAGGCCAAGGGCCAGTGCCGAGGCCCAAAGGAACCACACGGACACAACGTCCTGCGACACGCCGCCCAAGCCCGGCAGGTTCTGCAAGCCGGAAAGCCCGTTATTCCCGCGCAACCCGCTGTCGTTCTGAAAGAGGTAAAGCGACAAGGCGAGCGTCATCGCCTGTGTGAGAATGGAGAGATAGACACCAGTGACCCTCGACCGGAAGGCCAACCAGCCGAACACCAGCGCGAGCAACCCAGGGACAAGAATGACCGCCAGAAGTTGCAAGGTCAGCGAATGCGAAAACGCCCAGATGGGTGGAAATTCCGACGCGCCAACGACGCCAAAGATCTGCGTCGCAATCCCGTCAGAAATCTCCTGTGCGGTGGGCGGCAGCGCTTGATTGGCCAGGCTCTCGATCACGATCAATTCGGTCCGCGCATACATCAGCCACATGCCGATCGCGTAGCCGCCGATCCCGAAGAACGCCATGTGGCCCAATGAGAGAATACCGCAATACCCCCAGACCAGGTCCATGGCCAGCGCGACCAGACACAAACACAGCGTCTTACCCAGCGTCTTGACGAAAGAGGTGGAGATCACCCCGATCCCGAAACCCTCAGACAGAACGGTAACGCCGACCGTGAACAGCGCAAGACAGCCGAGGAAAATCAGCAGCGACGGATACTGCACCACCAGCGGCTTCCGCCGGATCGCGCCTGCGGACACCTCGCTCATGCCCGCCCCCTTCGCCTGTTTGCAAATATCCCCGCCGGAGGCGCAAAACTCTTGGAAAGAGTTTTGTCCGATTTCTTTGCAAGAAATCGCATGGCTCTAGGCCTCCGCCGCGCGGCCCTTGAGGGCAATGATCCCTCGCGGCCGGAACTGAATGAACAGGATGATGAAGAGGATCATGTAGGTCTGCGCCGCCAATGTGTTCGAAGGGTTCAGGAATTCGATGTACTTTTGAAGCGTGCCCACCAGCGACGCTCCAAGAAGCGTGCCCCAGATGTTCCCAACACCTCCGACGACGACCGTCATAAAGGCCTGCACGATGTAATCAGCACCCATCTCAGACGTCACCTTGGCATAAAGGCCGATGGCCACGCCTGCGATCCCCGCGATCCCGGAGCCGAACCCGAAGGTCAGCATATTGATCTTGTCCGGATTGATCCCCATCGAAGCCGCCATGCGCGGGTTCTGGGTGACGGCGCGCACCTCCAGACCAAGCCGTGTCCGGTTCATCACGAAGAGGAAGAGCGCGAGGAACAAAAGCGCCAGCACGAAGATCGCGATCCGGATGTAGCTGATCGACACGATGTCGTTGAAGACAAGCGAACCGTCGAGCCAGGAGGGCGCTGTCAGTGGTCGGGCCTGGGTGCCGAAGATGTTCTTGGCAATCTGTTGCAGCGCAATGGATATCCCGAACGTCGCCAGCAGCGTCTCCAAGGGGCGGTGGTAGAGGTGGCGGATCACGGTCCGTTCCATCAACACGCCGGCGGCGAAAGTGACCAGGAAGGCCAGAGGAATGGCGATGATGATCGACACCGTGTGATCCGGCACGAATTGCTGGACGACGAAACCGGTATAGGCGCCCATCATGATGAACTCGCCATGGGCCATGTTGATGACCCCCATGACCCCGAAGGTGATGGCAAGGCCGATGGCGGCCAGAAAATAAATCGAGGCAAGCGACACCGCGTCGAGAGCGAGATCCGCCGTCTGATTGACAGCCACCTTGGCCTCGATCCCGTTCAGAACGGTCGCGGCGGCCAGAGCCACGGCGGGCGGCGCACCGGTGTAGCGTTCAAAGAAGGTGAAGGTCGCGAGCGTCTCATCCACCTCAGCTTCGGTGGCAACAGCATCCACCACCCCGTCACGGGCCAGGGCCGCATAGGCGAGGTCGCGGGCTTCCTCACTGTCGAGGCTTGCGACCTGAACACCTGCGACCGTACCATCCGAGATATTGGCGATCAGCGCCTCGCGTTTGTCATCCCGGCTGATCCGGGGCTTGGCAAGATCGCCGCGAACAAGGATCTCATAAGCCTCCTCGCGGCTCAGCGCGTCAGACCCGGGCGACAGGGTCTGGACAATGTCTTCCCCCTCCGGCGTGGCTTCAGCCGCTTCGACCCGCGTTGCGACCAGCGGGTTCAAGGCGGCGCGCACATCAAGGCCCAGGTCGCCCGCGAAATGATCAATCGCTGCGATACGCTCTTCGTCGGTTTCGCCGAACTGGATGGTCAGCAGACGCTCCAGCCGTTCCATGCGAGCTTTGAGGTCGGGATTTGCCTCATCCTCCTTGGTGGCGCGGAGGGCGCCGAGATGCGAGTCTTCCGCATCCCGTTCAATCGCCGTCAGCGCACGCGCGCGGGCGGCCGGAGAGGGATCGCGCAACTGGAACTGCACCAGCGCTGCCGCGATCATACCGCGGATGCCGCTGTTCGGTTTCAACTGTTTGAAATTGTCATCCGGTACTTCGCCGATCTCGCCGTTATCGGCGAAATCGAAAATGCGGATTGTGCTGCGGTCAATCTCTTCCGCCCAGACAAACAGCCCGGTCTCTTCGTTCAACCACATCTCTTTGGCTTGCCAGCGCTCAAGGACGGTTTGCGCTTCCGAGAGGCCACTGGCGGCGAGGGCGTCGATGGCAGGTCCGATCGTGCGGCGGGAGGATTTGGCGATGATCTCGCCATGCTCTTGCAAAAGCGTCTGGATCGGCGCATCGGCTTGCTGCGCCACGGCAGAAGCCGGCAGGCTAAACACTATCCACAGCAGAACCAGAAACCGTGCCATGCCAGACCCCCTCCAGGTCAGAGGGCGCGGTGGGCGCCCCCTGAGAAGCTGATTAACGTTTGGTAGGGCGGGGTTAACCCCGCCTTACGCCCTTAGTAGTTCGACTTGATCTGCACGCAGGTGTTGGTCTCGGTATTGAACATACCGCAGCCCTTTTCCTGCCAGTCCGACATCAGCACTGCCGATTCCGGCAGGAAGTCGGTCCAGGCATCGCCCGGCACTTCTTCTGTCTGGCTGATGATGTCGAACTGACCGTCTTCCTGAATTTCACCGATCAGAACCGGCTTGGCCAGGTGATGGTTCGGCAGCATCACAGCGGTCCCACCGGTCAGGTTCGGGAATTCCTGCCCGTACATGGCGGTGCGCACAGCGTCCACATCCGTGGTGCCAGCGGCTTCAGCGGCGTTCACCCACATGTTGAAGCCGATGTAATGCGCTTCCATCGGGTCATTGGTCACACGGTCTTCGCCCATGCGCTCTTTCCAGGACGCAACCCACTCTTCGTTGGCGTCCGACTCAGCTGACTGGAAGTAGTTCCAAGCCGCCAGGTGACCGACGAGGTTCGACGTGTCGAGACCGGCAAGCTCTTCTTCACCGACCGAGAAGGCCACAACCGGGATGTCGTCAGCCGAGATACCAGCAGCGGCGAGTTCCTTGTAAAAGCCAACATTCGCGTCACCGTTGATCGTGCTGATAACGCCGACTTTTTTGCCGTCAGCCCCCAGTGCCACAACGTCCGCTACGATCTTGGACCAGTCGGAGTGACCGAACGGTGTGTAGTTCACGAAGATGTCCTCAGCCGGAATGCCCTTCTGCTGAAGGTAGGACTCAAGGATGTTGTTCGTGGTGCGCGGATAGACATAGTCGGTGCCGAGCAGCGCGAATTTCTCAACTTCCAGTTCTTCAAGGAAGTAATCCGTGGCCGGGATCGCCTGCTGGTTGGGCGCAGCGCCGGTGTAGAACACGTTCTTCGAGCTTTCTTCACCCTCGTACTGAACGGGGTAGAACAGAAGGCCGTTCAGTTCTTCGATGACCGGCAGAACCGACTTGCGCGAAACGCTGGTCCAGTTGCCGAAGATCACGTCGACTTCGTGCACGGTCAGCAGCTCACGTGCTTTTTCAGCGAAGAGCGGCCAATCCGAGGCCGGGTCAACGACGACTGCCTCAAGCTGGCAGCCAAGCACACCGCCCTTTTCGTTCTGAATGTCCACGAGCATTTCCATCGTGTCTTTCAGAGTGGTTTCCGAGATCGCCATAGTGCCCGAAAGCGAGTGCAGGACGCCCACTTTGATCGGATCGTCACAGGCAGAAGCGGCCACCGTACCGGCGAGCAGCGCGGCGGCGGAGGTTGCGAGAAGTTTGTGAGACATTCCAAATCCCTTTGCATGTCGCGCGGGTTATTTCACACATTACATGCCCCCACGCATCTTATTGTGCGAGTGCGATAGTGTTTAGGATCGCACGTTTGGTCGGACCACTGTCCGGTGGCTGACTCTTAGGCAGATCGCCCGGCGGTGCCCATTTCAGCCCCGCCTTCCGAGGGGAATATCCGGAATTTTGCTCAATCTTTAATCGCGAGCGTGGCGAACGCCATATTTATGGGCGCTACCTGCGCTGAAGCGCCCCTTGGCCTCACCACCTCTCAAAGGTATCGAGGCGAAAGGAGGCCAGCCGCCATGTCAAACCGCTTCGATATCGCCGTGATTGGTGGCGGCAACGCTGCCCTCTGCGCTGCCATGACGGCGGCAGAGACCGGCGCGCGGGTGGTGATCCTGGAAGCGGCGCCAAAGCCCTATCGTGGAGGGAATTCGCGCCATACGCGCAACTTTCGCTGTATGCACCAAGGTCCGCTCGGGCCTTTGATCGAAAGCTACGAAGAAGATGAATACCTGTCCGATCTGCTGAAAGTGACAGGCGGCAAGACAGATGAGGGGTTGGCGCGCATGGTCATCCGGGCCTCGGAAGAGTGCCTGCCCTGGATGGAAGCGCATGGCGTAAGATTTCAGCCATCGCTGTCTGGCACGCTCTCACTCGCGCGCACGAATGCCTTTTTTCTGAGCGGAGGAAAGGCGCTGGTAAACGCCTATTATCGCACCGCCGCCAAGCTGGGCGTCGAGGTTCAGTATGACGCCAAGGTGACCCATCTTGGCTTCGACGATGATCGCGTCGCCATGGTCGAGTACACGCGCGATGGTCAGACCCATCGGATAGAGCCCAAGGCTGTCGTCGTCGCCTCTGGCGGGTTTCAAGCCGATCTCGACTGGCTGGCCCGGGCCTGGGGACCGGCGGCGCGGAACTTCCTGATCCGCGGCACGCCGTACAATCGTGGTGAGGTGCTGGCCGACCTCTTCGATCAGGGGCTGGAGCAGGTCGGCGACCCAACGCAATGCCATGCGGTGGCCATCGACGGGCGGGCGCCGAAGTTTGACGGTGGCATTGTCACACGGCTCGACTGTGTCCCGTTCTCGATCGTGGTCAACCGGAATGGCGCGCGCTTTTACGACGAAGGGGAAGACGTTTGGCCCAAGCGCTATGCGATCTGGGGCCGGTTGGTGGCGAACGAGCCGGATCAGGTGGGCTATGCCATCATCGACAGCAAGGCGATTGAATTGTTCATGCCCTCGGTCTTCCCGCCGATCAAAGCCGACACGCTGGATGACCTGGCCGCGCAGATGGATTTGCCCGCCGACCGGCTTCACGCCACAGTGACAGAGTTCAACGCCGCCTGTGGCGACATTTCGGGGTTCAAACCGACCGAGTTGGATGGTGTCTGCACGACCGGTTTGACGCCGCCCAAAACCGACTGGGCCCGCCCCATCGATACTCCGCCCTACTATGGCTACAGTCTGCGCACGGGCGTGACCTTCACCTATCTGGGGCTGAAAGTGGATGAGACCGCGCAATGTTCCATCGGCAATCGCCCGGTGCAGAACCTTTGGGCGGCGGGCGAGACCATGGCGGGCTCGATCCTGGGCCAAGGCTATCTGGCGGGGTTCGGCATGACCATCGGCACCGTCTTCGGTCGCATCGCCGGACGGGAGGCGGCGGCCCATGCAAACTGACCTGATCCAGGAAGCACGGCGACAGGCCGAGATCTGCAATGCCTGCCGGTATTGCGAAGGGTTCTGCGCGGTCTTTCCGGAAATGCACGCGGATCGGAGCTTTTCCGATACCGACATCACCCATCTGGCGAACCTCTGCCACAACTGCCGGGGCTGTTACTATGCCTGCCAATACACCGCGCCGCATGCGTTCGATCTGAACCTGCCCAAAGCCTTGGCCGATGTCCGGCAGGCAAGTTGGGAACATTACGCCTGGCCGCAACCGCTGGCGCGTGTGTTTCACACC
>JBCBBB010000131.1:0-7984 GCA_038532095.1 Pseudomonadota bacterium | reverse complement strand
AAAGACCGGCAGGCCGATCATCAGGAAGATGAGGAAGACGGGAAGGAACCAGATCAGCATATCTCGTTACTCCGCCATGATTTCGTCTTCAGGCGGTGCAAGGTCTTTCACCTCACCCCCCATGAGCGTGATCAATGTGCGCAGGATCAGCTCGATGTTCACGATCAACAAAAGGACCACACCCACAAGAAGTGACAGCATCATCCACCAGCGCGGCACGCGGTACCACTCCGAGAAATCGAGCGCGACGGGGATGTAAAGCGATGCGGTGTTGAACTTGGCGGAGAAGCCCGTGATCTCACCCAACCCGATGGGAAGGGCAAAGGCCAGAACGAAGCCGGAAATCACCAGCAGAAACAGCGACAGGATCGCGCCAACATTCTTGGGCAGTGCTTCGACCAGCATGTCGATGGCGACGAAACCGCCGCGTCGGTATGCCATCGGGGCCATAAGCCCGGTCATCCAAAGCATCATGAAGCGCGCAGCCTCGTCCGGCCAGGGCAGGGCATTGTTCAGAACGTAACGGAAGAACACCTGAATCAGGATCGCCAAAACCATCAGCCCGATGGCCACGATCGAGATCCAGCGGCCTATGGGCAAAAGCGTGTCGTTCCACGTCTGGAACGGCCAAAGCAGCCCGCGCAGCAGCGCCATCTATGCGTCCTCCCTTCGCCCGGTTCTATCGATGCCAGGTCGATCTACGCACTGTCAGCGTTTCATGGGTCTCTGTAAAGCGCAATGTGAAGCAATAGTGAAGCAATTTTCGGCGCACATTGCGCTTGAGCCATATTAGTACAATATTTTCAATATATTAGGTGGTCAGCAAAATCTTCCCAAGATGTGCAGCGCTTTCCATCATTTCATGCGCCTTGTGCGCCTCTGACAGGGGGAGAGTCGCGTGCGTCACCGGTTTGAGCGCACCACGCGCGAACAGCGGCCAGACCTGATCTGCCAACGCCGCAGCCACCTCGGCCTTGAAGGCATCCGGTCGCGACCGCAGTGTTGATCCTGTGTAGGTCAACCTTTTCAGCATGACCGGCATCAGGTTGATCTCGACCTTTGCGCCGGCATTGAAGGCCAGTTGGATGATCCGGGCATCGGGGCTGGCCGCCTTGATGTTCTTCGCGATGTAGTCACCGCCGATGATATCAAGGATGATATCCGCCCCGCCGGCCTCGCGCGTCAAAGCAACGAAGTCTTCGGTCTTGAAGTTGATCGCCCGCTGCGCGCCCAGGTCAGAAACAAAGGCAGCCGCGTCGTCGTCAGCCACCGTCGTTACAACCTTCAACCCAAAGGCAGTGCCCAACTGAATTGCTGTCGAGCCAATGCCCCCAGCGCCGCCATGGACAAGGAACAGGCCATTCTCCGGCAGGTGCGCCCCGTGAAAGACATTGCTCCAAACGGTGAAGAAGGTCTCTGGCAAGCCAGCGGCATCGATCTCTGACACGCCCTCCGGCACGGGAAGGCAATGATCGGCATCCACGGCCACATACTCGGCATAGCCCCCGCCATTGGTCAGTGCGACCACGCGATCGCCCAGCGACCAGCGCGTGACATCCGCGCCCAACGCGACGACTTCGCCGGAGACTTCAAGGCCCAGATGCGGCGACGCGCCCTCGGGTGGTGGATAGTGACCGCGCCGCTGAACCAGATCGGGGCCGTTCACGCCCGCTGCCGTCACCTTGATCAGCACGTCCTGCGCGCGGGGCGCGGGCGTTTCAATTTCGGCCAGGTCCAACACATCGGGGCTGCCGGGTTCGCGCATCACAACAGCGCTCATGGTCTTGGGAAGATCGGTCATGCCCGGGTCTTCTCACGCCCCGCCTGTCGCGGCAAGCACCTCCGTAATCACGCCGGGCGGCGTCAGGGCAATACGCGCGCCTGCCGACCGCAACCGGGCGATCTTTTCCTCCGCCGACAAACCGCCAATGGCAGACAGTGTTCCCGCGTGCCCCATCCGACGCCCTTGCGGCGCATGCCGCCCGGCGACAAGCGCAATGACCGGCTTGCCGTACTCCGTGTTCGCCAGATACGCGGCGGCTTTTTCTTCCTCGCGACCGCCAATCTCGCCGATCAGGACCACCGAAGTTGTATCCGGATCGTCCTTGAAAAGCTCCAGGCACTCGACAAACCCGATCCCATGTAGCGCGTCGCCGCCAATGCCAACGGTGGTGGATTGGCCGAGACCCGCGGCAGAGCAGTTCGCCAGAATCTCCGATGTCAGGGACGCGGAACGCGACGCGATCCCGACACCGCCCGGCGTGGCATCCTTCGTGGGCATCACGCCAATCTTGCATTGCCCAGGCGTCAGAATGCCCTGACTGTTCGGGCCGATCAGCACCGTCTTTGACCCGTTCAGCGCCTGCTTCACGCGCGCCATATCGTGCTGCGGCACCCGTTCGGTGATGCACACCACGACATCCAGCTCGGCCTCGATGGCCTCAATCATCGCGTCTGCCGCGCTGGGGGCGGGAACGACGATCAGACTGGCTGAAGCGCCGGTCTCAGTCTTCGCTGTTCTCACGTCGTGGAACACCGGCAGGCCAAGATGCGTTGTGCCGCCGCGACCCGGGCGCACGCCGCCCACGTAGTTGCCGCCATAGCGCATGCCCTGATCGGCATAAAACGTGCCCGCACGCCCGGTCATGCCTTGAACAATCACCTTGGTGTCGCTGTTGATCAGAATGGACATCATGCACCCCCAGTCAGTTCGACGGCGCGCGCAACGGCGTCTTTCATGTCAGCAAAATCTTCCACGGGCACTTTGCGATCCTTCAGAATCTGAAGGCCCCAACTGGCATTCACACCCGCAAGACGCGCCACGCAGGGCAGCTTCCGGGAACTGCGATTATAGGCAAAGGCAACCCCCTCAGCGACCGTGTCGCACACGGTCATGCCGCCGCCATGCACGTTCAGCAGGATCGCTTTGACGGATGTATCCTGAAGCAAAAGCTCCACACCGCGCGCGATGTCAAAACTTGTCGCCGTCGTCCGGATGTCCATGAAATTGGCCGGTTGCCCTTCGGCGTCCACGATCATGTCGTTCGTGGCAAGGCCGAGCCCTGCGCCATTCACGATGACCCCAAGCGACCCGTCGAGCGCCACGAAATTGATGTTGCTCTTTTGAGCCTCGCTTTCCGCGTCGGACAGACCTTGCTCGGCCAATAGGCTTTCGAATTCCGGGTGACGAAAGACGGCCGCCGGGTCGAGCGCGATCTTCGCATCGATCACTATCCAGTCGCCTGATTTGGTGCGTGCGAAGGGATTGATCTCCAGAAGCGTCATGTCGGTCTCGCGGAAGGCCGTAAGAGCGGCGACCATCTGTTCGGTCACCGAGCTGTCTTCGATACCGATACTGGCGAGCGCGTCTGACATCTGTGATGCCACGTCCGCGCCGCTCAAGACCTGTGTGTGCACCACGTCACTGTCCATCCGTGCCTTTTCTTCGAACGCAACGCCGCCCTCGGCGCTGGTGATCATCAACGGCGCGCCCGTCTCGGGGTCGAGCGCAAAGGCAATGTAATGCTGCGCCTCAAGATCCTGAGCTGCTTCCACATAGACCATGTTGACGGTTTCACCGCTTGCAGCCGTTTGCTCGGTCACAAGCGTGCTGCCGAGCATCTTTTCTGCCTCATCGTGAACGGAGGAAGGCGTCGCTGCAAACTTGATGCCACCGGCAAGCCCACGTCCGCCCGCTGCGATCTGGGCTTTCACGACGAATTTCTTCGCTCCAAGCCCGGCGCAGGCCGCTTCTGCCTCAGCGCCCGAGCGCGCCCGCTGGCCGGGCGGAACGGTCAATCCGTACTGCGCAAGCAGCTCTTTCGATTTGTATTCAGCGAGTAGCATCAGCGCCTCCCCAAGTTAGTCTGGTATCTGGTATACCAACAATGATCAGCTAGCATCTGCCTTATGCATCCGTCAAGAAGCGAAAGCGAGCGCGCCTCTTAGACGAGAGGAAAACGTATGATAAGCATCTAAAATTAAACAAATAAAATGCCGATTAACGTACCGTTCAAAAGGTGCATGAGTCAAAACTGCAAAATTTGGGATTGGAAATTGTATTATGTGTGTGGTACACCAAACATCTCGAGAGTCGCTGCAACTGCGAGATTAGGCCCTGAGCTGCTGATGAAACTAAGCCCGATCACAACGAACTTCACCTTGAAGGATCACGTCTACGGGCGGCTCAAGGAAGCGATTGCGGGCGTCGATATCTATGATGAAGACGCGGAATTGCGGCTGGACGAGCGCAGCCTGTCGGAACAGCTGGGCGTGTCGCGCACGCCGTTGCGGGAGGCGATTGCTCGGCTCGAGCGCGACGGCCTGGTTGAGGTCGTGCCACGCAAGGGGGTTTACCTTCAGCGCAAGTCGCTCGATGAAATTCTGGAAATGATCGTGGCCTGGGCTGCGCTCGAAAGCATGGCCGCGCGACTGGCGGCGGAACGGGCAACCGATCAGGACATCGCAGGTCTGCGCAAGATCGCGGCCAAGTACAACGAAGGCGCGCTGGACACGCGGATCTCGGAATACTCCGACGACAACATCCGCTTCCATCAGCACATTCTCGAAATCTCCGGCTGCACGCTTCTGAAAACGATGGCGGACGGGCTTTTCGTGCACATGCAGGCCGTGCGCCTGCGCGCCATGAATGAAGGTGACCGGGTGCAACGCTCGGTCGTGGATCACGCGGAAATCATCGAAGCGCTGGAGGCGCGGGACGCCGAACTGGCATCCGAACGCGTCCGCGCCCACACGATGCGATTGCATGACCACGTACGGCAAACATGGACGCAACTGGAAGAAGCGCGTGCGGCAAAGGCCGCGAATGACGGATGAACGGCCACAGCTTGTTTGGGAGGACAGGATGGGGATAGCAGAGAAAGAAGCCGATCTGATGGCCCGTGCGGAAAGCGCGCCTGAGACGCTGACCGATGGGTTTCACCTGTTGATCGACGCTTTGAAGCTGAACGACATCAACACGATCTACAACGTCCCCGGTATTCCGATCACCGACTTGGGGCGCTACGCGCAGGCGCAGGGGATGCGGGTCATTTCCTTTCGACACGAGCAGCACGCAGGCTACGCCGCAAGCGTGGCCGGTTTCCTGACGAAGAAGCCCGGCGTCTGCATGACGGTCAGCGCGCCCGGTTTCATGAACGGACTGACGGCTCTGGCGAATGCCACAACCAACTGCTGGCCGATGATCCTGATCTCCGGCTCCTCCGAGCGCGAAATCGTCGACCTCGCTCAGGGCGATTATGAGGAGATGGACCAGCTCGCCATGGCCAAGCCGTTCTGCAAGGCCGCCTACCGTCTGAATTACGCAGAAGACATCGGCATCGCCGTGGCCCGCGCCATTCGCTCGGCGGTCAGCGGGCGGCCCGGCGGCGTGTACCTCGATATCCCGGGGGCCATGCTCGGCCAGATCATGGATGCCGAAGAGGGCAGGAAATCCCTCGTCAAAGTGATTGACCCGGCGCCGCGTCAAACGCCGTCTCCCGAAGCTGTTGCGCGCGCAATCGACGTGATGAAATCGGCCGAGCGGCCGTTGATCGTGTTGGGCAAGGGCGCAGCCTATGACCAATCGGATGACGTCATCCGTGAACTGGTCGAAAAGTCAGGCTATCCCTTCCTGCCAATGTCGATGGCCAAGGGGCTCTTGCCCGACACACATCCGCAATGCGCGTCTGCTGCCCGTTCGCTGGCACTGAAGGACTCCGATGCCGTGATCATGGTCGGCGCCCGCATCAACTGGCTGCTCAGCCATGGCAAGGGCAAGCAGTGGGGTGAACCGGGCGGCAAGCGCTTCATTCAGATCGACATCGACGCCGAGGAAATGGACTCTAACGTGGAAATCGCCGCGCCTTTGGTCGGCGATGCCGGGTCCTGCGCGCAGGCGCTGATCGATGCGATGGAAGGCGAGGGGATCGCGCCCCCAGAAGCGTGGCTGGAGCAGGTGCGCACCAAGGCCGAAGCCAATATGGAGCGCATGGCGTCCAAGCTGCAAAACAACAACGACCCAATGGACTATCACGCCGCGCTGGGCGTGATCAAAACGGCGATCAACGACCACGCGGACACGATCCTGGTGAACGAGGGCGCCAATACGCTCGACATGGCGCGCTCCATCGTGAACATCCACAAGCCCCGCCACCGCATCGATGTGGGCACCTGGGGTGTCATGGGCATCGGCATGGGTGCCGCGATTGCAGCCGCCATCGAGACCGGAAAGCAAGTGCTGGCAGTCGAAGGGGATTCAGCGTTCGGTTTCTGCGGCATGGAGGTGGAAACCATCTGCCGCTACAACCTGCCGGTCTGCGTCGTCGTCTTCAACAACAACGGCATCTATCGCGGCGATGGGGAGAACTGGGGCGGGGGCGAAGACCCGGCCACAACCGTCTTCGTGAAGGACGCGCGCTACGACCTGATGATGCACGCCTTCGGCGGCGAAGGGGAGACGGTGACCAACCCCGATGACCTGAAGCGCGCGGTCTACGCGGCCTTCGCCAGCGGAAAGCCAACCTTGATTAATGCTGCAATCGATCCAGCTGCTGGCAAGGAAAGCGGCAATATCGGCAATCTCAATCCGAATTCCGTGGTGGCGCAGGCGCGCTATCCTCAGGCGAAGAAAATTTAGCGAGGATAAAGGCTTATGAAAGCTCTCGAAGGTGTCAAAGTTCTGGACTTCACGCATGTCCAATCCGGTCCGACCTGCACGCAGCTCTTGGCGTGGTTCGGCGCCGATGTGATCAAGGTCGAGCGTCCCGGTGTCGGTGACGCGACGCGCAAACAGCTGGTGGATGTGCCGGGGGCCGACAGCCTCTACTTCACCATGCTCAACCACAACAAGCGGTCGATCGAGCTCAATTCGAAGAACGAGACCGGCAAACAGGTGCTGACCCGGCTGATCGAAGAATGCGACGTGATGGTGGAGAACTTCGCGCCCGGTGCGCTCGACCGGATGGGCTTCACCTGGGAACGCATTCAGGAGATCAACCCGCGCATGATCCTCGCCTCGATCAAGGGGTTTGGCCCGGGCAAATACGAAGACTGCAAGGTCTATGAGAACGTCGCGCAATGCGCGGGCGGCGCCGCCTCCACCACCGGCTTCCGCGATGGCCCGCCGCTGGTCACCGGCGCGCAGATTGGCGATAGCGGCACTGGGCTCCACCTCTGCCTCGGCATCGTTACCGCGCTCTATCACCGTGAGAAATCCGGGCGCGGTCAGAAGGTCTCCGCCGCCATGCAGGATGGCGTTCTGAACCTCACACGCGTGAAGCTCCGCGACCAGCAGCGCCTCGAAGCAGGCCCGCTCAAGGAATACAGTCAGTTCGGCGAAGGCGTCCCCTTCGGCGAAGCCACACCGCGCGCGGGCAACGACTCGGGCGGTGGCCAGCCGGGCCGGATCCTCAAGTGCAAGGGCTGGGAGACTGACCCGAACGCCTACACCTATTTCATCACGCAGGCCGCCGTTTGGGAGAACGTCTGCGACGTGATCGGCAAGCCCGAGTGGAAGACGGCGGACGGCTACGCGACGCCGCCTGAGCGTCTCGACAAGCTGAACGAGATTTTCGAGCGGATCGAACAGTGGACCATGACGAAGACCAAGTTTGAAGTCATGGAAATCTGCAACCCGCTCAACATCCCTGTCGGCCCGATCCTGTCGACCAAGGAACTGATTGAAGATGACGGGTTGCGCGAGACCGGCACCATTGTCGAATGCGACCATCCAGAGCGGGGACGCTACGTGTCCGTCGGCTGCCCGATCAAGCTGAGCGACAGTCCCGCCGAGGTGACCCGCTCCCCGCTTTTGGGCGAGCATACCGTCGAGGTTCTGACGCAAGTCCTAGGCTACGAGGGCGAAGCGCTCCAGCAGGTGATCGAAAGCGGCGCTGTGGGTGAGCCCAAGGCGATGGCGGCCGAATAAAGAAGAGGCGGGGTGAACCCCGCCCTACGAACAACGCGGTAGGGCGGGGTTCACCCC
>JBCBBB010000130.1:0-8161 GCA_038532095.1 Pseudomonadota bacterium | reverse complement strand
TCCGAGCAGGGCAAGGTAGGTTCCGAGCTGTGCATCAAGGGTCGGCAATCACTCAACAGCCCGGATAAGCTTCCGCTCCAGCACCCGCAAGACGGTCTTCAGATCATGCCCGCGCTTCAGGATGCGTCCGTCCATGCCGATCACGGCATACATGCCTTGTTTGTCGCGCAGTTTGGGGCGTTTCTCGATTCTATAGATGGGATGCTCAGCCGTCCGACGAAAGATCGAGAAAACCGCAACATCCTTCAGAAAAGACATCCCGTAATCACGCCATTCGCCGGTTGAGACCATGCGGCCGTAAAGGCCGAGGATCACACCTAACTCCCTGCGATCAAACGCAGTTTGCTCGCTCACAACCTGCGTCTTATTGAAATTCTGGGTTTCTTGATAGGACATCGGGTGAAAGCCTGCCCGCCAAAGATGCGTGAATCAACCCCCGCCGCATCTTCGCCACAAAAAAACCTCCGCGCTGGCCAACCGCACCCGTGTTGTCGCCCAACTTCGTCGGCATTCAATGGTTGTAGCGAAAGACGCTACCCCCGGTGTCGTGGTTTTAACAGCCCCCACCCAGCCCGCGGCACCGGGGGACTCTTTCGGAACGAGGGACCCCCGCGCTGCGCGGGGGTTTTCGTTTTCCAGCGTTCTCTTGAGTTGCAAATCCCTAACCTCAAGCCTCTACTGCCGTGCGAAGCAGTTGGAAGGGCAAAGGCATGAGCGGCACGGTGATCGGCGTTATCGGCGGTAGTGGCATCTACGACATTGACGGTTTGGACGGGGCAGAGTGGGTCTCGGTCGAGAGCCCTTGGGGCGCGCCCTCGGATCAGGTGCTGACGGGCGCGCTGGATGGTGTGCGTATGGTGTTTTTGCCGCGCCACGGGCGTGGCCATGTGCATTCGCCGACCACGGTGCCTTACCGCGCCAACATCGATGCCCTGAAGCGACTGGGCGTGACGGATGTCATCAGCGTCTCGGCCTGCGGGTCGTTCCGCGAGGAGATGGCCCCGGGTGACTTCGTGATCGTCGACCAGTTCATTGATCGCACCTTTGCGCGTGAGAAGTCCTTCTTTGGAACGGGTTGCGTGGCGCATGTGAGTGTTGCTCACCCTGTCTGTCCGCGTCTTGGCGATGCCTGTTTCACGGCAGCCGAGGCGGCCGGGATCAAAGTGCATCAGGGAGGTACTTACCTGGCCATGGAGGGCCCCCAGTTTTCGACCCTGGCTGAATCAAAGATGTATCGTGAGGTATGGGGCTGTGACGTGATCGGGATGACCAATATGCCCGAGGCCAAGCTCGCTCGGGAAGCTGAGCTTTGCTACGCCTCTGTTGCCATGATCACGGATTATGACAGTTGGCATCCGGATCATGGCGAAGTGGATGTGACAGAGATCATCAAGACGCTTATGGGCAATGCTGACAAGGGGCGTGCGCTGGTTGCAGGTTTGCCGAAGCTCTTGGGCGCCGAGCGCGCGCCGTGCCCGCATGGCTGCGACCGGGCGTTGGAGTTTGCCATCCTCACGCAGCCTGACAATCGCGATCCCGCGCTGATGGCAAAACTGGATGCGGTTGCGGGGCGCATGCTCTGAGCCGCACTGCGGCGATTGGTGCCTTGCCTTCGGGCGGAGCGACCGACTTGATGAAGACAGGCCGAGACACAGGACAGCCCATGCAAAAACGAAAGACCGTCAGAGATTACATTCGCACGATTGTCGATTTCCCGCACGAAGGGATCATGTTTCGCGACGTGACGACCCTTTTCGCAGACCCGCGCGGCTTTCGGATTTGCATTGATCAACTGCTTGATCCTTATGCGGGGCAACGGATCGACAAGGTGGTCGGTCTGGAAGCGCGCGGCTTCATCATCGGCGGCGCGATTGCGCATCAGCTTTCTGTGGGCTTTGTGCCGATCCGGAAAAAGGGCAAACTGCCCGGGGCGACGATTTCCGAGGAGTATCAGCTCGAATATGGTGAGGCGATCATGGAAGTGCATGACGACGCCATCGAGGCAGGCGAAAAGGTTCTGGTGGTCGATGATCTGCTTGCAACGGGTGGAACGGCTGAGGCCGGGATCAAACTGATCGAACGGATGGGCGGCCAGATCGTTGGATGTGCGTTTATTGTTGATCTGCCTGATCTGGGCGGGCGGGCGAAGCTTGAACAGCTCGGTATGGATGTTCACGTGCTTTGCGAATTCGAAGGCGATTGAGCCAGTTCACCAAAAATCGCGTTCCCTGCCGCTGGAGTTAACCATTCATTAGGTCTGGCTCCTTATCCAGAACGCGATTTCGAAATCATGTTTCTCACGAGTTCGGCCCCGCTGTCGCCCGGCAGCGGGGTTGTAATCTTTGGGCAAAGCCCTGTATTTAGTCGGGCCATGAAAGTTGTTTTCGACATGGATGATCGCGCGCGTCTGCCGTGGCGGTTTTTCGGTGTGCAGCACTCTGTGCTTGCGTGCCTTTGACGGCTGTTTGCCTATCATCTCTGTCTGGCCGGTTAGGCCGCTTCTTCAAGGAATTCTCACATGTCTGCACCACGCACGCTCTATGACAAGATCTGGGACGACCACGTCGCCCATGAAGCCGAGGATGGCACCTGCCATCTTTATATTGACCGCCACCTTGTGCATGAGGTGACCAGCCCGCAGGCCTTTGAGGGTCTTCGCATGGCAGGCCGCACCGTTCGTGCGCCGGAAAAGACCATCGCTGTACCGGATCACAATGTGCCGACCACGGCGGGCCGGGACAACCCGGACCAGATGCCGGAAGACAGCCGCATCCAGGTGGCCGCGCTCGACAAGAACGCGAAGGAATTCGGCATTCACTATTATCCAGTGTCCGATATCCGCCAGGGCATCGTGCATATCGTCGGACCGGAGCAGGGTTGGACATTGCCCGGTATGACGGTTGTGTGCGGCGACTCGCACACGGCGACGCATGGTGCGTTTGGCGCGTTGGCGCATGGGATCGGTACGTCGGAGGTCGAGCATGTGCTGGCCACGCAGACGCTGATCCAAAAGAAGTCAAAGAACATGAAGGTGGAGATCACGGGCAAGCTGCGCCCCGGTGTGACTGCGAAGGACATCACGCTGTCTGTGATCGGCAAGACCGGCACGGCGGGCGGTACCGGGTACGTGATCGAGTATTGCGGTGAAGCGATCCGCGATTTGTCGATGGAAGGCCGGATGACCGTCTGCAACATGGCCATCGAAGGCGGTGCACGCGCCGGGCTGATCGCGCCAGATGAGAAAACGTTCGAATACGTGATGGGCCGTCCACACGCACCGAAGGGCGCGCTGTGGGAAGCGGCGCTTGCCTATTGGAAGACGCTTTTCTCGGATGAGGACGCGCATTGGGACAAGGTTGTGACGATCAAGGGCGAGGATATCGCGCCGGTTGTGACCTGGGGCACCTCGCCTGAGGACGTTCTGCCGATCACAGCCGAGGTGCCGTCGCCCGATAGCTTCGAAGGCGGCAAGGTCGGCGCTGCGGAACGCTCGATCAACTACATGGGTCTGGAGCCGGGTCAGAAGCTTTCCGAAATTGAAGTCGATACGGTCTTTATCGGGTCCTGCACCAACGGGCGGATCGAAGACTTGCGCGCCGCGGCCGAGGTCGTGAAGGGTAAGAAGATTGCCGTGAAGCGCGCCATGGTCGTGCCTGGCTCGGGCCTTGTGCGGGCTCAGGCAGAGGAAGAGGGTCTTGCGGACATCTTTAAAGAAGCCGGGTTCGAATGGCGCCTTGCGGGGTGTTCGATGTGTCTTGCCATGAACCCTGACCAGTTGGCGCCGGAGGAACGCTGTGCGTCGACCTCCAACCGCAACTTCGAAGGCCGACAGGGCTTCAAGGGCCGGACACATCTGATGTCGCCCGCCATGGCGGCAGCGGCAGCGATCACCGGCAAACTGACCGACGTGCGGGAGATGATGTGAGCGACAAGCCTGTAGAGGATTGTGCGGACTGGCCGTTCATTCGGCACGGTGCAGTCACGATCTTCCGGAAGGCGCTAGTTCTGGAGGAGGCCATCTCGTTGGTTAAGTCTGAGGGATACGTTGTTGAAGAGGTCAACTGTTCAACTGACGACTCTGTTATTCGGGATATTTCGAAGGCTTTGTGTTGGAAGAAATGGTTTGGCTATGAGCCCGAGCATCTGAATCTGGACGCATTGAACGACGCACTCAGATACGAGCCCAACCCGGAACGACAGAGATTGGCCATCGTTCTGAGAAACTTCACTGTTTATCGCGACTCGCAGCGGCGGGAGGCCGATGCCTTGCTCGATGTGATCGAGTATCAACCCCGAAACCACTTGCTTCATGGCGAGCGACTGATCGCTTTCGTCTCAAGCGAAGACCCGAATTTGCATATAGAGCCGCTCGGTGGGCGAGCCGCGAACTGGAATGAGAAAGAGTGGCTGATGTCCGCTCGAGGAGACTGAAATGGAAAAATTTGACAAACTCACAGGCGTCGCAGCGCCGATGCCGTTGGTCAATATCGACACCGATATGATCATCCCCAAGCAGTTTCTGAAGACGATCAAGCGGACGGGTCTTGGCGCGAACCTGTTTGACGAGATGCGGTTTGATCGCGAGGGCAATGAGATCGAGGATTTCGTGTTGAACAAGGCGCAGTACCGGGATGCTCAGGTTCTTGTGGCCGGGGATAACTTTGGCTGCGGGTCGAGCCGCGAACATGCGCCTTGGGCCTTGTTGGATTTCGGTATTCGCTGCGTGATCTCCACCAGTTTTGCTGATATCTTTTATAACAATTGCTTCAAGAACGGCATTCTGCCGATTGTCGTCAGCCCGGAAGATCATGAGAAACTGATGGACGATGCGGAGCGCGGATCGAATGCAGTTCTGACCGTGGATCTAGAGAGCCAAACCATTACCGGTCCTGATGGCGGTGAAGTCGCGTTTGATGTGGATCCGTTCAAAAAGCACTGTCTTTTGAACGGTCTCGACGACATCGGGCTGACGATCGAGAACGCTGCTGCCGCGATCGACACGTTTGAAGCGAAAGCAAGCGCAGAGCGCCCTTGGGTCTGAGCTAAGCAACACCACAAGATATAGGGCCGTCCCTTGGGACGGCCCTTTTTCATTTAAGAATTGATGCAATGTCGCACCATTCGGAACACGAAATTGCCCAGAAATTCATTCAGCTTTCAGGAGTTATTGCTGTGATGTCCAAGCCGAGGCAAGAATGGGGCAAAATTATGGCAGACCGCACGAACCGGCTGTTTGACAAGAATAATCGCGACGGCAACGTGCGTCGTGAGATGAGGCAGAGGCAGTGATACCGCGAGCATTCGGCGCGCTCTTGCGTGCATTCCTTGTCATCGTGATGATCGTGACACCGTCGCTTTTGTTGCCAGGTACGGCAACGGATGTGATGCCGGTGGTCACCTTGGTGGCGCTGTTTGCAGCGGGGCTGACGTTTTTCGAATACGCCTCGACCTATCCGGGATTGGTCGAGTTTCGTGACGCGCCGCCGTTCAACCGCATCCGGTTTGGATCGCTTTTCATCATGGTGATCCTGCTGACCGAACTGGTGATCGGCATGCAAGCTCCGACGCCGCTTTCGCAGGCGGTCTCGGCCGTTGGGGCCACGGTGGGCAACGCAATTGACTTCCCGTATTCACCGGTCCGGCTCGTGGTTCTTATGCTGCCGGACGATGCCGACCCGAGGCATGTGCAACTGGTGCGTGACAGTGCCGGTCTGGCCTATATCGTGTCGCTTTCCACACTCGCGATCTTCGTGATCTTTCAGCGCCTGCGGCAGTGGCCGACGCGAAACGGCGGGTTCAATGTTTGGGTGAACCTGCCCACATTCGACCCGACGGCGGGTGGCGATGTGGTGGAACGGCTGGAGCGGGACGCACGTTTTAACATTGCGTTAGGCTTTTTGCTGCCATTCCTGACACCGGCGGTCATCCAGTCGGCCACGTCGCTTTTTGGCACGGTGTCGCTGGACAACCCGCAGACCTTGATCTGGACGGTGGCGGCATGGGCCTTCTTGCCAGCTTCGCTTTTCATGCGCGGGATCGCCATGGGCCGCATCGCCCTGTTGATCACCGAGAAACGCAAGCTCGCCTCGGAAGCCGATGGCAACGCAGGGCTTGTGCCTATCTAAGCGCGGCGCTGCTGGCCGGTGCCGCTCAGGCTGACAGTCTGCGCCTTGCTTACTTCCACAGTGAATTGTCGCGCGACGGGCCGGGCCTGCTTCTTCGCGACATTCTAAAGGGTGATCCGCAGGTCGAGGCCTGGCTGAAGGTGGTCGAGGCTGCCGACCCGGATGTCTTGGTGATCGGGGATATCGATTATGATCTGCATGCCGTTGCACTTCGGATGTTGGCAGACCGGCTGGATGACTATCCCTACAGCTTCACCCGACGGCCCAACCGGGGGCTCGACAGCGGAATAGATCGGGACGGCGACGGACGGTTCGGAGAGCCGGAAGATGCGGAAGGCTACGGCACCTTTGCCGGTCAGGGCGGTATGGCGGTGCTGTCGCGTGTGCCAATCCTGTCGGAGGCGTTTCAGGACTTCAGCACCTTTCCGTGGTCTGAGTTGCCCGACACGCTCGCCCTTGGGGATGGGCGTGATCCGCACCGTTTGAGCACAACCGTGCATTGGGACCTGCCGCTAAAGATTGGACCGAACAAGAGCTTGAACGTGCTGATCTGGCGCGCCACGGCCCCTGTGTTCGACGGGCCAGAAGACCGAAACGGACGGCGCAACCACGATGAAGCCCAGTTCTGGCGGCATTACATCGATGGCGGTTTTGGAACCGCTCCGGGTGGTCCGTTTGTTTTGATGGGCACGGCCAACGCTGATCCGCTGGATGGCGAAAGCAAGCCGGACGCGCTGCATGCACTTCTTGCGCATCCGCGGCTCCACACTCCCAGTCAAGCCAGCGCTGGGGCTGTCGAGGCCGCAGAACGGGACGGCGGAGTGAACACCAACCACGCCGGCGAGGCGACAAATGACACCGTCGATTGGCCAGATGGGCCTGGGGATCCCGGAAACCTGCGTGTGGATTACGTCATGCCTTCCCAGGACCTGAGGGTTTTGGGCGGCGGTGTCTTCTGGCCGCCGGAAAGTGACCCGTTGGCCGTTGCGGTGGCCCACGCCTCCCGCCACCGACTTGTTTGGGTGGATGTCGAAATCACGGGAAAGGAGTGAAACCGCCTTGGTCAGTCGCTTGACGGTGCTGATCCGTCGCGATACCCGGCAGGAAAGATTTCCGGAGAGTTTCCATGAGCACAGCGACGCTTCTTATCCTGCCCGGTGACGGGATCGGCCCCGAGGTTATGACGGAGGTCCGCAAGGTCATCGACTGGTACGGAGCGAAGCGTGGCATGACCTTCGACGTCAGCGAGGACCTCGTGGGGGGTGCCGCCTATGACGCGCATGGCACCCCGCTGACAGACGCCACGATGGCCAAGGCGCAAGAGGTGGACGCCGTGCTTCTGGGCGCGGTTGGCGGCCCGAAATACGACGTGCTCGACTTCAGCCTGAAGCCTGAGCGCGGCTTGCTTCGGTTGCGGAAGGAAATGGACCTTTACGCCAACCTGCGGCCCGCTCAGTGCTTCGATGCTCTGGCGGACTTTTCTTCGCTGAAGGCCGATGTGGTTGGCGGGCTCGACATCATGATTGTGCGGGAACTGACCAGCGGCGTTTACTTCGGTGAACCGCGCGGCATCCACACAGAGGGCAATGAGCGGGTTGGCATCAACACGCAGCGTTACACTGAGAGCGAGATTGCGCGCGTCGCGCGGTCGGCCTTTGAGTTGGCGCGGCGACGGGACAACAAGGTTTGCTCGATGGAGAAGGCCAATGTTATGGAATCGGGCGTGCTTTGGCGCGATGTCGTCACCGAGATTCACGCGGCCGAGTATTCCGACGTTGAACTAAGCCATATGTACGCTGACGCAGGCGCCATGCAGCTGACACGCTGGCCAAAACAGTTCGACGTGATCGTCACCGACAACCTTTTCGGTGACTTGCTGTCGGACCTGGCCGCGATGCTGACAGGCTCGCTCGGCATGCTGCCGTCCGCATCGCTTGGCGCACCGATGACCAATGGGCGCCCCAAGGCGCTTTACGAACCGGTCCATGGCTCTGCCCCGGACATCGCCGGGCAGGGCAAGGCCAACCCGATTGCCT
>JBCBBB010000129.1:0-8290 GCA_038532095.1 Pseudomonadota bacterium | reverse complement strand
AGAAGATGAACATATGCGCCGTGAAGAGCGACAGGCCCAGCCCCGCCAGCACCGGCCCCATCAGGAGCGCCGCATTGATATAGGCCGGAACGGCCGGCATCCCCATACCCAGCAGCACCGCGAGCAGCATCGTCATCAAGAGCGCGATGAATTGGAATGCAACCGAGCCGCCACCGCCGAGGTTCAGGCTGTTCAACCACTCCAGAACGTCGAGAGATAGGAACACCGGCAAGCCGGTAAACGACAGACAGAAGTCGATGATCGAGACGGCCAGGAACATCAGGTAGAGCGTCGAAATCAGGATGCCCGCATTCGACATCGCGTCGACGATCTTGCGCGGCTTGGCACGCACCTCGGGGTCGACAAAGAGCAAAACCAACAACAGCATCACAGCCCACCAACCCGCCGCCCCTGCCGACCCGGCGGCGTTCTGCACGGCCTGTTGGAACCAACTCAGGCTCTGCACCTGACAGCCCGCTCCCGTGAAGACACGCTCTGCCCCAAGCACGCCTCCGAGCAGCCCGCAGCCCACCGCGTCTTTCGCGGTCAAGAGCAGCGCGAGGATCAAAAGGATCGGCCCAAAGATCATGGCGAGGTTCAGATAGTCCTGCCGGTCGAGGATCATGTCCTCGGTAATCTCGCCAATCGCCGCAATGCCCTGTTTGCGCGATTGGAACACCGCCGACAGGAACAGACAGAAGAAATAGGCGGCAGCCGGGATGATCGCTGCAATGATCACGCTGGAATAGGGAACCGTTGTCAGTGAGGCCAGCACGAACGCGGCGACACCCATCACCGGCGGCATGATCGACCCACCCGAGGAGGCCGCCGCTTCAACACCTCCCGCGAAGACTTTGGAAAACCCGCGTTTTACCATCATCGGGATCGTCAGAACCCCGGTTGACAGCACATTCACAATCGGCCCGCCCGAAATCGTGCCAAACATGGCCGATGACACGATGGCGGCGTGCGCCGGTCCGCCCCGCAAATGCCTCGTCCAGCGGAAGGCGAGCTTGATCAGCGACTTACCGCCCGCCGAACTGCCGAAGAGAGAACCGAGCACGAGGTAGGGGAAAATCGTGTTCAGCACGATGTCCATGAACCGGCCCAGGAGGCCGGAGGAGTTGTTCACCAGCACGTCATGCACGCGCGGTCGACCATCGGCCAGCATCCTCGGCTCGCCTGCCAGCTTGGTGACAAAGTACTTGTTGATGTCCTCGACGCCGTAGACGTACCAGACCAGCACCGTGCCGATCGTGTAGGCGGCCATCAGGATCGCGACCAGCACCAAAGGCAATCCCCAGACCTTGATGTTGTAAGACAGGAAAACAACGATCGCGAGGCCGACGATCAGTACCAGCCACCCGCCGGTGGTGTTGACGCATTGCGGGTCCTCAACCGTGGTCGGCGCCGAGAGCCCGAGGCTCTCGTTGAATGCCGCCGCTGCCGCAAGGCTCTCTTCGATCAGGCGTGCGCGGTCGCCGTTCAGTTGATCGATCAGGCAGATCGCTTCGATCTCGACGAGGTAGGTAAATGAGATCGTGAAGGCCATCGCCACCAGAGCGAGGTCCATAAACAACCCGAACTTCCGGCGCAGCGGCGACTTTTCTGCCCAATCGCGCCACATCGAATGCTTCAGCGCAACGATCAGCATCATCAGCGCAAAGAAGGCGGGATAGAACCACTCGAACGGGAACTTCCGAAGCTGCGCGCCGTCCACCCCAAGGACCGACGCCACCAGAGTGTCGTACCCCGGAATGCCCGGTGTGGAATTGAAAAGACCGATCACGACCATGGCGACGGACAGCCAATAAAGCACCTTAAGCGAAAAGCTCGGCGGCTTTACGTTGGTCTCAGCCTCGCCTGTCATGACTACCCCTGAAACAGAAAACTAGCCGGGCGCTTGAACGCCCGGCATCGTAAGTTTTGGCCCCAATTACTTGGCGCAGTCCGGTATCGTGTATCCGGCTTCCTCCCAGGCTGCGACGGCGCCGGGATGATACTTGATCGGGTTATTCCCGCACATGTCGGTAATGGCGGGGTCGGTTTCCCCATGCCACGTGCCCGCCATGAACGGCGCCTTGGTGTGGTAGATGGGTTCGATATTCTCGATGAAGGCCGCCGTCAGCGACTTGGCGAGATCGAAATCCATGTTCACGTTGACAATGTCAGCGCCCACGGTGCCCGGTCCACGGAACATGTCGTCTTCCGAGACAACCGTCACGCCATCGCCGTATCCCATGTCCGACAGCGGAAGCTCGACCGGCACAGTCCCCGGCAGCTTGCCGACATTTTGAAACGCTTCGCCATCAAAGACCTCTTTCGAGACCGACCAGATGGTGATGTCACCCGACGCCAAAGCCGCGGTCACGCGGGGGTCCGGGAAGGACATGGGCAACACGAACGCGTCGGCGGACCCGTCCTGGATCGTCTTGACGGCCTGTCCCCAGTTGACCTGCACGCCGTCGTAGCCCGAGCCCTCTTCCATGCCGGTGTTCACCTTGATCAGCAGGCGGGCATTGGTCAGCGCGGCACCGCGCGGCGGGCCATTGTAGATCGTCTTGCCTTCCAACCCGTCCCATCCGCTGATGTTAGAGCTGTCATAGGCGTAAAGCCCCTGCACTGAGACCCGGTAAGTGTAAAGCGCTGCAATGTTCTGAGCGAGCGCCGCGCCGTCTTCGGCCCCAAGGCTGGCATAGGGCCCAACGCCGCGCGACAACAGGAACGGCAGAATAAACGGCGCTGCGGCAATGTCCGTTTTGCCTTCCGCCACGTTCTGAACCGAGTTGGTCAGCGTTTGACCCGCAGCCACCTGAATGTCCGCAACGCCTTCCTTGGCAGCAGCCTCCGACAGAGAGATGATGGAAATCCCCGGTGTGGTATTCGGTGCTGCGGTTTCCGCAGAAAGGATGCTCTGTGCATGTGCCGTCGCTCCGACACACAAGGACGCCACAACCGCGGCGAGCAGTTTCTTCGACATCTATGTTCCTCCCTAGATATAGATGTTCTTCTTTTGTGGTCCCAAGCCTTGCATGGATCGATAGGCCCTGTCACTTATTGACTCGGAAAAAATAGATATTTTGGCCCACATGGTGGGTTTCTCGAGAATTTTGGGGGAATATGCCAAATCTGAAACTCTTCGTGGCGCCCAACACATGCGCCCGTGTGCCGACCATCGCGCTGGAAGAAATCGGCGTACCGTTTGAAACCGAACTGGTGCGCACGGCGGCCAACCAGCAGAACTCGCCAGAATTTCTGAAGGTGAACCCCAAAGGCAAGGTGCCCACGCTGTTGATCGATGGCGATCCGTTAACCGAAAACGTCGCCATCCTGACATGGTTGAACACGACCTACCCCGATGCCAACTTGCTTCCCGAAACGAAGAACCCGCTCGACACCGTAAAACAGACGGCGGATCTGGCCTTCTTCGCGGGCACCGTGCATCCCACGATCACCCGGATCGCGATGCCGATAAAATTTATTGAAGACAAGGCACTCTCGTTCGAGATTGTAAGACCCAAAGGCACCGAAGCGATGATGCCGATCATGTCGATGATCAACAAGCGGCTGGAGGACGGCCCTTGGTGGTACGGCGACACGTGGTCGGCCGTGGACGGGTATCTCTACTGGGCCTGGGGCCGCATCACAGGCGTCGGATTTCCCGGCGACGACTTCCCGAACATCCGGCGCCATCACGAATTGTCGAATGAACGCCCGGCCGTCCAACGGGCAATGGCCCGGGAGGCGGAGAACATCAAGGTGCTCGAGGCGGAAGGTCTCTTCGTTGCACCGCACTGAGGGACGATATCCATGAACGTTCTCTGGATCATGGCCGACCAGCTCAGATGGGATTACCTCAGCTGCTACGGCGCCACACATATCGACACGCCGAACCTCGACCGCCTTGCGTCAAAGGGCGTTCGGTTCAATCGCACCTATGTTCAATCTCCGATTTGCGGGCCAAGCCGGATGAGCTTCTATACCGGCCGCTATGTCCGGTCGCATGGTGCCACCTGGAACGGCTTTCCCTTGCGGGTGGGCGAGCCCACTTTGGGAGACCACCTGCGCGAGATCGGTGTCACCAGCACCCTTGTTGGCAAGACCCATATGCGCGCCGACGAAGACGGCATGAAGCGCCTTGGCATTGAACCGGAAAGCACCATCGGCGCCCTTGTCAGCGAATGCGGGTTCGAAGTGTTCGTGCGGGATGATGGCACCAACGCCGCCAACGATAAGAACCGCCACGCAGAGGACTATGAACAGTATCTGCGCGACCACGGCATGGGCGGCGAGACCCCTTGGGAAGAATGGGCCAATACTGCCATCGGACCGGATGGCAAGTCGAAGTCCGGGTGGCTTCTGGAAACCGCCCCTCTGCCCGCCCGCGTCCCAAAGGAGCACTCCGAGACGGCTTGGCTCACCACGCGCGGCATCGAATTCATGGGAGCGCAGGGTGACGCCCCATGGCTCTGCCATCTGAGTTACATCAAGCCGCATTGGCCCTATCTGGCCCCCGCCCCGTACAACGACATGTACTCCACCACCGATCTGCCGCCCGTGAACCGGCGCGACGGCGAGCATTCCCATCCGCTGATGCAAACATGGGCGGAGACGCGCATCTGCAAGAGTTTCTCCCGCAACAACGTTCGCGACATCGTGGGCCCGGTCTATATGGGGCTGATCAAGGAACTCGACGACAATATGGGCCGGCTCTTCGACTATCTGGAGACAAGCGGGCGCATGGACGACACGATGATCATCTTCTGCTCGGACCACGGCGATAATATGGGCGACCACTGGCTGGGCGAAAAAGACCTGTTCTATGATTGCTCGGCGCGCATTCCGCTGATCGTCTACGACCCTCGATCCGATGCGGATGCCACACGCGGCACCGCGACGGATCACCTGATCGAAGGGATCGACCTCGCCCCGACCTTCCTCGAGTTCTTCGGTGGCCCCGCCAAGCCGCACATCCTCGAAGGCCGCTCGCTATCACCGCTGCTCCACGGTCATCCCACTGACTGGCGCGATCATTGCATCTCGGAATACGACTATGCGACCCGCGACGCCCGACGCGCGATCAATGTTGACCAGAGCGACGCGCGGATCGTCATGGTCTTTGACGGCCGCTGGAAATACATTCACGTCGAGAAGATGCGACCCATGCTCTTCGATCTGGAGGCCGATCCCGAAGAGCTCCACGACCTTGGTGACGATCCGGCATTCGCCGATCAGATCGAACGCCTGAAAGCCCTCCATTTTGATTGGGCCAGAAAGCACCACACCCGAATAACACGCGCGCCGGACATCATTGAAAAAATGACGGATGCCAAGGAACCGCCCGGAATTTACATCGCGTACTGGGATGAAGAAGAACTGCTCGCTGATGGCCTCGAAATACCGGCCCATCTTGCAAAGGATGAAGATCTCAAGACTTAGCCTCGATCCTACACAAGGCTTTTGCTTAGAAGATGCACGAGCAAGCCAACAACCGCTACAGTTCATTAACAAGCTTCCGTCAGAAGGTGTGCAGCTTCTTAAACCTTTTGGAGTTTCAGAGAGTTGCTAGTTTGGGAATAGATGACGAAACGGGGTAGCGTGATTTTGCTTAAAAAGCATTGCAGCCAGTAGTGCTGCTTGGGAGATTGGTTCAAAGAAGTGCAGCTACGCAGCACCTTGGTATTTCCGCGGCACTTTTTTGCTAAGGAATACTTAAGCAACTGGCAGCTTCTTTGCCGTGTGCGCGACAACTCCGGCTACAGCGTTTGCACGATGGTCATGACTTTCCGGCGGGTGATCTACCCAGTCTCCTCCAGCGCAACTCGTGCGGCGCTCTAGCGAGACGAACTGGCGCGCAGTTCTTTCGCACGGCGGCAGTTCAACCCGGCCCGAGTTCAACGAGGCCAGAAACTCCATGTAGAGGCCGCACCGGTCACTAGCACCGGCCCATCTAAGCGGCCCGGAGACATCAGAAACGGATCGGTCAAGAAGTCCGTTCAGGCTTTCCAATCAATTGCCGGTCAAAGCCCCAATATGGCTTATGAAAAAAGCCTTGTCAGCAAACGGTAGCTGCCAAGCTAGAATTGAGTTCCAAGGACAAAGGCGTTTCGCCAAGTCGTCACTGGACAATGGTTTGATTTCGATCTCACGCAGATAAACAAATAAATGCGCATTTGTCCGAATGTCGTGTCCACTCCTTTCCAAGCACCACCTTATCCGCTGTCGTCATCTAACCAGTGCTACTTTGCGTCTGCGGCGATTGACCGCTTTCCGCTCTTCATCCCCTTTCTGCGCTACCGAGTCATCCTAATCAACACCGCCTGCTGTTCTTGCGACACCGGCAAATATGCGCTGTAGGTCGTCAGCAGACTGTCTTGCCCGGTGTTCTGAGAGAAGTCTTTGAGCGCTACCCGCGTCGTGTAGTGACCGACGCCCCACTTCGCGATCGTCTTTCGGAAGGAATGCGGAGCGAAGGCGTGGCGGCACTGCGCTAGTGTCGGATAAGGCGTTTCGCGCTGGGCATGGGCTATGCGAGCATCTTTGGCGGTTTGATTGGAGAATTCGGCATCGGAGTAGCTGATACGCAACTTGTAGCCAGGTTGTCCCGCGAGCCAGAGGAAGAACGCCTTGTTCGCCCTGAGAATGCCGCTAATCGTCGCCTTTGATAACGGCTTGCCATTTGCGGAACTGATTTCCTCGTTCAGTTTCGCATTGAAGTTTCGCGGTTGCTCGATGTGGAAGCGCTTGAACAATTTGTAGCCCGTGCTGGCCTCGAAGCGCAGGATGGCCTCAGCCGATCGCTGCACCGTGGAGCCATCGGCGCGTTTCGCTTCCCTGAGATACGTCAGGTGGGAGCGTTTGATGCGTTCGTTTTCTTCATTAACCTTCCGAGGCATGATGTCTCCTTTCGAAGTGATGGTTTCAATAGGGTTTCGAGGGATCCACTAGGCTGCCTCGTCCTTGTTGCCGGTAACCTCGAAGTATCTGTCCAGTTGGTCGATCTGGGCCGCTCCGATGACGCGCGAAGCGGACCCCTCGCAGGTTGCGCAGAAGCCGGTGATGCGGGTTGGTTTGCCCGGAACCGTTTCCAGTTGCACCATGTTCTCGAAAAACTTACCAGGTGCCTTGCAGGACAGGCAGTAGACTTCATCCGATAGAAGGGGACGCTCCTTCGCCTGCCTACGCTCGATCAGAAATTCCTTGGCCTCGCTACCCACGATCAAAGTCGGTCGCTGCGCGGTGAGCGCTGGCAGGCCCTGCCTGATCCAAACCCGCACCGTGCCTATCGAGAAACCGAGCGCGCGGGCAAGCTCCGGGACAGTGTAATTCTGAGCTGAACGAAGGTGTCTCGGATCAGCGCGATACGCCGTTTGCTTTCCCCTGATGACCTTCAAAGAGGGCGCGGATTTCCTCAACGAGCCAGACCGTGGTGCGGGGTCCGGGTTTCATGTGCTTCGGAAAACGCCCGTCTCTTACGCCTTGCCGCCAGGTTGACTTCGAGACGGGGATCGGCCCGATCGGGGCGAGGATTTGGGAAAGCCTGACCAGGCCGGTGCAGGGGAAGTTGGAGCTCTCCATACCTATCTCCGAAGATGCGTTACCGTTCGGAGACCTTTTGGAACATGTAGTCTGACTTTTGCGGGAACGGCGCTCATTCCCGTAGGAACGTTTATAATTCCAATTACTTGGGGAAATTCTCAGGGTCGATAAACGTGCAAGCCTCTTTGCGCCATTTGCGAATAGTCTTCGGATCAAGCCCGATCCCAAGCCCATCCAGATCATCGCACAACGCTTTGACAGCATCGTTCTTCTAAGCAGATGGATCGTACCCATATTGCTCGATTGCCATGGCCGCGATCGTTTTCAGCAAGCTCGCCTTCTCGCTGGGAGTAGGCCTCGAAGAACGGATCGTCGGCCGGCAGGGACGATAAACGTCGACGAACCCTTTTGCCGTCGACGACGGGCGTTTGAGAATTGGCGCTCGCGCGGGCAAGGTAAGGTGCCGCCATCAGCGCGGTCGTTCCTGCGGCAAGAAGAGTTCGTCGATCACTCATAGCAACCTCCCGGTTCTCGGTTGTGGATTCTTGTTACAAAAGAAAAAACGGGACGATGAATGTGTCGCCCTCGTACTTGACGGTGATCCCGTAGGGACACTGATCTAAGTCCGGATTCTCATAAACAACAGCTGTGGGCCTCAGGACTTGCGGCACCACGCCAGTTGGCGGGATCGCTGTCATGTCGAGCGCGTAGGACGTCGGCAGGTTCTCTTGTTCGGTGGCCTCACTCAGGG
>JBCBBB010000128.1:0-8357 GCA_038532095.1 Pseudomonadota bacterium | reverse complement strand
GGGCCGGTCATCGATCAGGACACCGCCCCAGGAGACATGGCGCCAATCGATCTCCCCGTCGACGAAAAGCGGGTCCCAACCGGGCACCATCCGGGTGAAGATGCCGCGCTTGACCGCGAGGTAACCGGGCGGCGCAGGCACATCCCAGGCGATCAGGTGATCGGTGATAACGCCCCATTGGTTCTGGCGCGGCGGGTCAATCTTCAGAAGCGTCGCGGCCGCTTCCGACAGGGATGTGCTCAGACCCGGGCCAGAGGCAAACCGCATGAGGTCGCTGATCGCCCAGACAATGCGCGGGTCCTGCGAGGCGGCGATGGTTTCAAGCGCGACGTTCTGGTCCGGGCCCCAGGCCGAGTTGGCGACGCTGTCGACAAACGCGACTTTGACGGCGGCCTCAACCTCGGCACTGAGGGGGCCATCGGGCATGGCGGGCGGTTCACCGAATTGATCGACCACATAGTCGGGCGCATCGGATTCCGCGTGGAGCGCGGGCGCGCTACAGGCCATCAGAGCCGAAATTGCGAGCAAACGTGCTGATACGGTCAGCCGCGAGAGAACCGTCATGACATCCCTTTCCATCGTCCAGTGGGTGGCGGAAACTTGGCGACAAAGCGACGGTCTGGCCAATAACGATTGGGTCAGAATGCCGTGAGGTTTTGCGCCGCCTTCGGCGTCGCCCCGTTGAGGGGCCGCGTCCATTGTTGTTCGAACCAATGGCGCAATCAATGAACGCTCCCCTCAAACTCCCCCAACATATTTTTGAGCCGATGAAGAGCCGTATTGTGGGGCTTGGGCACCGGACCCGTTGATCTCCGGTGGGTTACGTGGTGCGTGACGCGAAGGCGTGCGGTGACCTTGTCTGGTCTATGCTGGGTGGTTGGCGCCCGAATGGCGCGTCTTGCCGAGCACTCGCGGCACGTCTCGGGTCGCAACTGGCATGTGTGGCGTTGGTTTATCTTTCTATTTGGCAATGGCTTACGCTAACGCGCCGCGCCAAACGATGCGGGAGGGGCGAGAGCATGGTTGGCAAGTTGAAGGCCGGGCGGCGGCTAGGAGCGCACTGAGAATTTGGACAGCGTTCTGCTTTCCGGGTACTTTGCAGGAAAGTGTGAGAACGGATCGATTTTGAATGCTTTTTCTTTACCGGCCTTCGAGGCGCCTGCGCAGCAAATGGTCCGATTGATAGGCGCGGTCTATCACCTCAGAGACGAGAATGTGCGGACCGCCGGGGGGGTGCGATCTTTCACAGCGCAGGAAACCTGTGTTCGGGACCTGTCTGTGAGCGAGGCCCAGCAGCCCCTGCCATCACCGCGCGATACGCCGCTTCTCCGGGGTTTGATCGAAGATATGCTGGCGTGGTCCTCTATTCCGGTCCGGGTTTATGACCTTGCATCCTGTCCTGGGGTCTCTATTTGCGAAGGCCTCATTGACCCTGTGGAACCGGAAGCCCGCCATCTTCCTTTGGGGCTTATCTGCGCCGTTGCTGAAACGACGTTCTACTGGCTCAGGGCCAGCAACCTGCCAAACGCCAACCGAGCGGATCTTGAGATCCTGGGTGGCCCGCATTCAGGACGGGTGGTGCAAGCCTATCGAGAGGACGGTGGGCGCTGGAGGTTCTTTCAAAAGGGGAAACCCGCCCCATTTGAACAGACGGAAACCTATGAAAAAAGGCTCATCCGCGATCGGTTGAGCGCGGACCTGTTACGGTCATATGCGCGTTCGATCCTCCCCGGGTTCGACCCGGATTGGAAAGAGCATGGGGGCTTTCGCTGCTATGAAATTGGCGGGCGAAGAGGGCAGCCGACGCGCGCGTTTGCCGAAGAGGCGGCGCTTTTGAAATCGCGGAAGGGGCTTGGCTTCAAGTGGTTCTGAAGCCGCTGCCCGGATGCGTTCGTTGCTGGCCAAACGTCGTCTGCTTCGTCCGTAGAACGGCCTTTTAGATTGGATTGGTCGTGTCGCAGTGGCCTGGGTCCGGTTTGAGGCCAAAACTAACGGTGTCGCGCCATGTGGTGAATGGCTCCAGTCCTGTGCGATCCACTCATGTCACGCACAGTCAACACCGCTTGGTCAGGCACTCGCCGGTGTCTTCTGACTCGATGGCGTTCCGGTCACTGGCCCCTATGGGCATTGGAACTCCGCGACGCAACAAGAACTTTGGCCTTGGGCCAAGACCGGCAGGCAAACGGGCGATTGGTTCCTCGATGGCATATCTTTCGCGTCCGATCTTGCGCAGCGCTCCGGCATCGACCAACTGCATGATCCCGGCCCAGCTTGGCAGGATATCATAAGCTTCTGCCGAACCGGCGAGCGTCACGACATCCTCGGGCATCGACGACGAGATGCCCGCCGGAAAAGCCTGAAACAGTAAGTCAACAGGCTCGTCTGGCACGGTGCCTAGGTCCACCAATCCGTTTTCGGTCATCTGCACACGCCTATTGCCGGTTATGATGGTAACGCCCTTACGCTTGACCGGTTGTTTTGCATTGCTATCGCCCGACGGAAGCGCCGTGGTGTCCAGCCGCTGTTCGTTGATGTGTTGATCGGGAGTACGTCCGAGATAAGCGCTCAGCTGCGCATCTGCCTGCATTTGTGCATCCGAGCTATTCCAACGCCGCGCATCGAGAGAGCAAGCAAATTGTGGTACAAAACTCACGTGCTCAGCCGGTAGGCCAACGACACCCAATCCATTTTCGCTGGCTACAACGACATGTTCGAGGCGGTCCTTCGCACCCGTTATCTTTAGGACCAACGGTGATCTGCTCGTGGCGATCAAATAGATTGGGCGGGTTCCGGCCTCTATCCGGATAGAGCCTGCCCGCGTCTCCTGATCAAGCCCCGAGACTGCAACCGTCGACACAGCTTCGGCGCGTTTGACGTTGAACAGTATGATCTCCGCGTTATCGGAAGGCGTTGGCAAAGTGCACCCTGTGTGTTCCAGGGCAGACAGCTGAGCCTCAGGCGTCTTGGAGATGACATCGAATGTCGCAATGATGTCTTCGGTTGTAATGATGCCATCGTTGTTGGCGTCCATAGACAGAAGGTCACCGAACACGTGCGGTCGCTGTTGCGCAAATTGCGTGGCGCTCTCGGCGTCCATTTCCTCGAGTGTCAGGATCCCGTCCGAGTTCAAGTCGAATTCACGCAGGCGCGTTTCTATATGTCTCACACTGTCCGGGCGCAGGATCGGGCGCAGTCGGTGTATTTCGTCGAGACTCAGGCTCAGGTCGCCGTTCAGATCACGAACCAGCCATTCGCCACGCGTTTTGTGGCGCAGTCGCGCCATCATTTCTTCCTCGTGCAACTGTATGAGCTCGGGCGTAAGTCGGCCGTCAGGCGCCATCGAAAAGAGCTGCTTTATCAACTGACTTCGGTTTCGATCAAGCGCCTTTGCATACTCGCGCACCTTCTCGGGCGGCAGCGCAAGAGGTTCCGCAAGAGCCGTTATCGGCAAGACCAGCAAGCAAACTGCTACAACAAGGGTACGCATGAAAAATTCCATTCCAAACAATGTGTTGAGATAGAGTATCCATTCAAGACGGCAGAACTATGACGTTACCCTCGTAACCTGAGGAGGCAGTGAAAACTCCGGTTTGGTCAGGATTGCTGGAGTTTATCGATCAAGCCGCGCACGACGGCCAAGTGTGATGAAGCCAGCGCAGGTTTCTTGCGGAAGAGTTGGGGCACCATCGAGCGTTTATGGCCAAAGGCACTTTTCAAAGCAGCCCTTCGCGCAGTCGCCGAGAAAGCCCTTTTTGTCCGCAGCCCGGACATCCAACGCTTTGCCACAGCCCCTACCCCTCCAGCATTGTCCAGTTGGCTTCCACCACGGCCTCCATCGCAACGTAGCTGCTTGTGGCATGCACATGGGGGAGCGTGGAGATCTGCTCGGCCATGACGGTGCGGAAATGCGGCATGTCGCGGGTGCGGAGCTTCAGTTGGTAATCGAACCCGCCTGCGATCATGTAGCATTCTTCAACCTCCGCGATGCGGCGGACCCCGGCGTTGAACGCCTCCAACGCCTTTTGCCTTGTGTCTGACAGGTTCACCGTCACATAGGTCACATGCGTGAGGCCCAGCTTGAGCGGCGACAGCATCGCGCGGTAGCCGGTGATCAGGCCCATCTCCTCCATCGCCTTGATCCGAAGGGCGACCGGCGTTTTGGACAAGCCCACCTCACGGGCCAGTTCGGTGATCGGCATACGCGCGTTGCGCAGCAGCGCCTCCAGAATGCGCCGGTTGATCGGGTCGAGCGCCTCAGTCATTCTAATTTTCCCGCCATCTTTAGTCAGATTGCCTAGCACTTATCAAACAATGGACCCAATCCCTACGCAACGCGCGATACTCTGCACAAAATGGTTTGGATTGCGGAGTTTCTGCCATGCCCTCTGTCGCGTTCCCCAGCCTTGGTCTGGCGGCCAAATTTGCCGATGAGCACGCTCTGTTGGAGCAGCTCATTGCGGGCGCGCAAATCTCGCCTGACACGCGTGCGGCCATCACGCGACGTGCAACCGACTTAGTCACGCGCATCCGCACGACAGCGAAGCCATCGCTGATGGAGCACTTTCTGGCGGAATATGGCCTGTCGACCAAGGAAGGCGTCGCCCTGATGTGCCTTGCCGAGGCGATGCTGCGTGTGCCGGACCCGTTCACCATGGACGCGCTGATCGAAGACAAGATCGTGCCGTCGGATTGGAACGCGCATGTGGGCACGGCGTCGTCGTCCCTCGTCAATGCTTCAACCTGGGCGCTGATGCTGACGGGCAAGGTTCTGGAGGATGCGAAGCCGGGCATCGCGGGCACATTGCGGGGCGCGATCAAGCGGCTGGGCGAACCGGTGATCCGCGCGGCTGTGAAACGCGCAATGCAGGAAATGGGCCGTCAGTTCGTGCTGGGTGAGACGATTGAAAAGGCGTTGACCGCCGCTGAGGAAGATGAGGCCCGCGGCTTCACCTATTCCTATGACATGCTGGGCGAAGCGGCGCGGACGCAGGCCGATGCCGATCGCTATGCCGCATCCTATGCGCAGGCGATTGCAGCCATCGGAGCCTCTTCCAACGCCGGACGGATCATGGATGCGCCCGGCATTTCGGTGAAGCTCTCGGCCCTGCACCCCCGGTATGAGGTATTACAGGAGCGCCGCGTGATGACCGAACTGGTGCCCGTGGTCACAGGTCTGGCTCGGCAGGCGCGCGCGGCGGGCATCGCGTTTCATATCGATGCCGAAGAACAGGACCGGCTGGTTTTGTCGCTGAAGGTCATCGACGCCGTTCTGGCGGATCCTGAGTTGGCAGGGTGGGATGGGTTTGGCGTTGTCGTTCAGGCCTATGGCAAGCGCGCCGCTCCGGTGCTCGATGCGCTTCATGCCATGGCAGAGCGGTACGACCGCAAGATCAACATCCGGCTGGTCAAGGGCGCCTACTGGGATACGGAGATGAAACTGGCGCAGGTCGCGGGGCCGCCGGACTTCACGCTTTACACCACGAAGCCTGCGACAGACGTGGCTTACATCTGTCTGGCGCAAAAGCTCTTTTCGATGGGCGACCGGCTTTTCCCGCAGTTTGCCACGCACAACGCGCATACCGTCGCCGCCGTGGTGGAACTGGCCGATGGGCGTCCGTTCGAGTTCCAGCGCCTGCACGGCATGGGCGAGCGGCTGCATGATATTGTGAAAGCCGAGACGGGTGCGCCCTGCCGCATCTATGCGCCGGTCGGCGCGCATCGCGACTTGCTGGCCTATCTGGTGCGGCGCCTACTGGAGAACGGGGCCAACTCGTCTTTCGTGCATCAGATCGTCGATGAAACCGTGCCCGCCGAAGAGATTGCCCGCGACCCGTTCGAGGCGCTTGACGTCGCAGCGCCCTCGGGCGCCCTTGTCAAACCCGACGCGCTTTTCGCGCCCCATCGGCAAAACGCGCGGGGATGGGATCTGTTCGATGATGCGGAGCTTGCCCAGATCGAACAGGCCCGTCAGGACATACCCAGAGAGGCAGAGCCGTTGACCGTTGGTCAGGCAACCGGCGCAACGCGCGCAATACACAACCCGGCCACCGGTGCGCAGATCGGCACGGTGATGGAGGCGGATGAAGACACGGTTCAACGCGCACTCAACGACGCCAATCCATGGGCCGCATCGCCCGAAGAAAGAGCCGGCGTGCTGCGTCGCGCTGCCGATCTTTACGAGGTTCAGTCCGGGCCGCTCTTCGGCTTGTTGATGGAAGAGGCCGGGAAAACACTGCTCGATTGTGTCGGCGAATTGCGGGAGGCGGTGGATTTCCTGCGCTACTATGCGGCGGAGGGCGAGACGCGAGACCTGCCGCCGCGTGGCATCATAACCGCCATCAGCCCGTGGAACTTTCCGCTGGCGATCTTCACCGGTCAGATTGCCGCCGCGCTTATGGCGGGCAATGCGGTGCTCGCCAAACCGGCGGAGCAAACGCCCCTGATTGCCGCAGCAGCGGTCAAATTGCTGCACGCGGCGGGCGTTCCTCAAAGCGCCTTGCAGCTTCTGCCCGGTCCGGGTGCAACGGTGGGGGCGGCGCTGACCCGCGACCCGCGCATCAAAGGCGTGGTCTTCACCGGCTCCACGGACACCGCGCGGCGGATTGCAGGCAGCATGGCCCGCCACCTCGATCCGGGCGCGCCGCTGATCGCCGAGACGGGCGGACTGAACGCGATGATCGTCGACAGCACGGCGCTGCCGGAACAAGCCGTGCGCGACATCATCGCCTCCGCCTTTCAATCCGCCGGACAACGCTGCTCCGCACTCCGCTGCCTCTACCTGCAAGAGGAGTGCGCCGAGGATATCATAACGATGATCAAAGGGGCGATGGACGCGCTTGTGGTGGGCGACCCGAAAGACCGCGCCACAGATGTGGGCCCTGTGATCGATACCGGTGCGCACCGAAAGATCGCGCGCTACCTCTCTGATCACAAGGGGAAAATCCTGCATCAGGTAGATACGCCGACACAAGGCACGTTCATCCCGCCGACGCTTTTGTCCGTGGGCGGCATTGGCGATCTGGAGGAAGAGATCTTTGGCCCCGTCCTGCATGTCGCCACCTTTGCCGCGGAGGAGGTGGACACCGTCGTCGCGGCCATCAACGCCACCGGCTATGGTCTGACGTTCGGACTGCACACCCGGATCGATACCCGTGTGCAAGATGTGACGGACGCGATCCGCGCCGGGAATGCTTACGTCAACCGCAACCAGATTGGCGCCATCGTCGGCTCACAACCGTTTGGCGGCGAAGGGTTGTCGGGCACCGGACCGAAAGCGGGCGGGCCGCTCTACCTGCCGCGGTTCTATTCCAACGCGACCGGGTCAAACACCCCAGCCGGAGAGACGATGCTGCTTCCCGGCCCAACCGGCGAACTCAACCGGTTGACCTTTGTGCCGCGCGGCCCGGTGCTTTGCCTTGGCCCGGACGCGGAAGACCGCGCCGAGCAGGCTGCGTCCGTCAGGGCCTTGGGCGGCACAGCGATCGCGCGCGATACAGGCCTCACGCCGGACGACCTGTCGGAGGACGATGGGGTCTCAGCCGTGATCTGGTGGGGCGATAAAGACCGGGCCTGCGCCTATGCCGAAGCCCTTGCCCGGCGACCCGGGCCCTTGATACCGCTGATCACGGGGCAGCCCGACGCGGCGCATGTGCTGCATGAACGCCACCTTTGCGTCGACACAACAGCCTCAGGCGGGAACGCGGCCCTTCTGGCTGGTTAGAGCGAAATCGCTTTCATCTGCGACACGGCGCATCAAAATCAGCGTTCCAAATCAGTATCTTGCTGATTGAGAGGCAACGGATTTTACTTCAGATTTAACGATCTCTGCTCAAGCGCTTCATCTCTTCCAAAATACGCAAATCAAAAAATGGCGTGCGCCGCAGGCGCGCAATTCGGCAACGGGTCCAAAAGAAAAAGGCCCCCGCACTGCGGGAGCCTTCGCCAAAAAAGGGCCAAAGCGATCAGCGCTTGGAGAACTGGAAGCTCTTCCGTGCTTTCGCCTTACCGTATTTCTTCCGCTCGACCACGCGGCTGTCGCGGGTCAGGAAGCCTGCCGCCTTCAGCGCGCCGCGCAGCGACGGGTCATAGAGCTGCAACGCTTTCGAGATGCCGTGCTTGACCGCACCGGCCTGACCGGAAAGACCACCGCCCTTGACCGTGGCCATTACGTCAAACTGACCGTCGACACCGGCGACCTGGAACGGCTGACGCAGGATCATCTGCAACACGGGACGCGCGAAGTAGACGTCCATCTCCTTGCCGTTCACGGTGACCTTGCCGGAGCCCGGCTTGATCCAGACGCGGGCGACCGCATCCTTCCGCTTGCCAGTGGCATAGGAGCGGCCAAGTTCATCGCG
>JBCBBB010000127.1:0-8438 GCA_038532095.1 Pseudomonadota bacterium | reverse complement strand
AGTACGAAATCCATCTGGACTGCTTTGGAGCGATCTACCAAAAAAGTTAATCCGATCAATCGCTTCCATTGTCGCAAGCACAAGCATAGCTACTCATTCATCAACATGTTCTTGCGATTTGTGTATAGATGGGTCGGTCTTTTTCTCGTCATTGCGGGTCTAACAATCGTCGCTCCGGATTGAACATATAGGTCGTCGGGCAACGTCCGCTCCGGTCTCCGTCGCCGCGGCGCCTGCCACGAGACCCTCAGTATCAAATCTGCTGCAACAGAGACTGATTGTTCATCAATTCTTCAAACTTCCCACACCACCCTAGGGGTGGGAGGACGGTGGCTTTACGCTTTTTTGATTAACCAAAGTTAACACTCAAAGCGGTCGCCGCTCCGGCCTCAACCGCGCCGTCACAGGCCCCGTCTCCGTCCCGGCAATCCGGGACATCACCACATGCCGCGGTTCTTCTGTCACAGCCATATGATGCGCATTGGCATGGATCAGCGTGCCTTCGCCGGTCTCGATCGCCACGTGATCCTTCCAGAACATCAGATCGCCGGACACCACCTGCTCCGGCGTGGTTCCGGGCATATCCTTCTGGTCCTGACTGTCTGCCGCGCAGGCCCAACCGCAGGCGTGATAGGCCACCTGCACCAGCCCCGAGCAATCCAATCCAAACCCGGTGTTTCCCGCCCAGACATAGGGCACCCCCAAAAACTGCCGCGCGACGCTCACGGGATTGATCGCTCGATCATCCCACTGTTTCACTTGGCTTGCGGGCACGAAGATCGTCTCACCGGCGTGCTTTGCTTCGACCCACGTGCCGTGCTCCGCGACAACTTCCAGCCGCGCACTCATGTGCAAGTCGATGACCGGGGCACTCTTGATATCTGGCGCGGCGTACCCCCAGGTCGTCCTGACCGAAACCCAATGCGTTGGCGTGATCTCGGGTGCGGTCGCCGCTTTCAGGATGCAGCCCCAATAGCCGTCTTTCAGCGCTTCACCAAAGACCCAATCGTCGCCGGTTTCCTCGACCTCAAACGCGTCTCCGACCAGAACCTGCCGGTCTGGCGGTGCGTCCGGCGCTGGCCTGAGCCAGACATTCGCGGTTGCGCTAACTCGCATCGAGCATGCCAGGCAGGGCGTCGAAGAGCGCGCGGATGCCTTGCCCAACGCCGCCTTTCGGCCGCCCGGGTTTGGCGCTGGGTGTCCAACCGTAAATGTCAAAATGCATGTAACGCGGTGTCTCCGTCACAAACCGGCGCAGGAACAGGGCCGCCGTGATCGAACCCGCAAATCCGCCCTTCGGCGCATTGTCCAGATCGGCAATCCCGGGTTGGATCATCTCTTCATACGGGTCCCAGAACGGCAGTCGCCACACCGGATCGCGCACAGCGACCGCAGAGGACGCCAGCGCCGCGGCGTCTGCATCATGATCCGTGTAAAACGGCGCAAGATCAGGTCCGACCGCCACGCGCGCCGCGCCGGTCAGAGTTGCCATGGAGATCATCAGGTCCGGCGGTATTTCATCGGCAAGAGCCAGGGCGTCCGCAAGCACCAGCCGCCCTTCTGCATCCGTGTTGTTGATCTCGACCGTCAGCCCCTTGCGGGATGTCAGGATATCGCCCGGCCGGAACGCCGACCCTGCAACAGAGTTTTCCACAGCCGGGATCAGAACGCGCAGTTGCACATCCATTCCGGACGCCATGATCATCTTGGAGAGACCCAGAACGTTGGCCGCGCCGCCCATGTCCTTTTTCATCAGACCCATAGATGCGCCCGGTTTCAGGTTCAGGCCCCCAGTATCGAAACACACGCCCTTGCCCACAAGTGTAAGGCGCGGACCGCCTGTCCCCCATGTCATCTCGATCAAACGGGGCGCGCGCGGCGAGGCGCGACCCACCGTGTGGATCATCGGAAAACTCTCTGACAGCAGATCGTCACCGGTCGTCACGGTGATGGACGCACCGTGCTCCTGCGCAAGGCTCTGTGCAGCGGCTTCCAACTCCTCCGGACCCATATCCGACGCCGGTATATTGATCAGATCACGCGCCAGCGCTTCTCCGGCTGCGATCGCTTCCAGTCGGGCTGCATCAACGCCATCAGGCGCCACCAACTCTGCCTTGGGTGCCGGGTTCTTGGCATACCGGTCGAACCGGTAACCTGCCAGCAACCAGGCCAACGCCGCCTCATCCAGCGCTTCGCCAGAAAGCGCAGTCTCAAATCGCCAGACACCTTCTGGCAACCTGGCACGTAAACTGGCGGCAAGAAATCGGCCACGCCTGCGGTCCTTCGCTCCTCCAATACCACCCAGCGCCGCGTCAATCGTGCCGTCGGGCCCGGGAAGCAGGACAACTTCACCGACATTACCTTTGAAACCACAGTGTTCGGCCCAGTCGCGCTGATGTGGGGTCAGGGTCGACAAACCCTCTTCCAACGCATCCTTGGCGATCAGAACAAGCGGCCGCGCCGTTTCGTTCCCGGTGGCAAAAGCCATGGTCGTCATTCGCAGGTTCCCGGTTTCCTGTCATCCATGCTGCAAAGCTCGCATGGTTTCACCGGGGCGCAAGCTCAAATTTGCAGGTAACTGATCTCCAAGAGTGTCGCGAGCGAGGTTTCACCGACCCGGATCAGGCGCGCAATCACAGCTGCCAGCGCAACATCGTCGCGCCGTTCCAGAAGACCACTCACCTCAGCCGCGACGTGAACCACGTCCGGCAAGCCCGCGCGCTCCGCTTGTTCTGCCAACGTTTCAAGCAATCCGCCCAACCGGCGGAACTCGCCTGTTGCCCAGGCCGCTTCGATCGCAGCCAGACAGACCACCATTTCTTCAACCGCATCCTCAGCCAGTGAAAACGACGGGTCGCCATCATCCCGCATCGCGGGAAGCGGCTCCAGAGACACGCTTTCCTGAGGGCAAAGCATGACCACATTATCCAAATTCATCACGTACCCTTTCCCTCGACCCAAGAGCGGTGTACTGCCATCAGCGGAAAGAAAACGTTGACGAAACCCGCTTGTAAGCAAAGCAATCGTTTCAAATTCGAAGAAGATGCGATGGATCAGAACCGTCCCTTGCCCGCTTTTAGGACTGACCATTCCCAGGTTTGGCAGATCACTGGTTTTACAAGGAGCCGACCAAGTCGAAGAAACGCGTCGACGAAGGCCAATGGCCGCGCGGAATGGTGACCACGTATGGCACCAGCCTAGTGGGCCTGTCCTCAACCCGTTGGGCGGACGCGGATCCGGACCTGTGCGTAGAATAGTAGAATAAGAGCCTGCTGAAGGGGCCGCGGAAATGACGGAAATTCTGGAACTCGCCGCAGGCAACCTGATCTCTCCGATCATCCTGTCGTTCGTGCTTGGTCTCACTGCGGCCCTTGCCCGTTCCGATCTGACGATCCCTGAGGCCGTGGCCAAGGGCATGTCGATCTACCTGCTCTTCGCCATCGGTTTCAAAGGCGGCGCGGGCGTTGCCGCGCATGGTGTCGATACGACGCTGGTCCTGACATTGGTTGTCGCGACCATCTTGTCCTTCGGCCTGCCCTTTATCGGTTACGCGCTCCTTAGTGTGATGTCCCGGTTCGACACGATCGATAAGGCCGCCGTGGCGGCCCATTACGGGTCCATCTCCATCGTGACCTTTGTCGCGGCGACCTCGGTCTTGCAAGCCCAGGGCATTGCGTCCGAGGGCTACATGGTTGCAGCCGCCGCGGTGATGGAAGCCCCCGCCATCCTGTCCGCCCTTTTCATCGTCGCCCGCACAGGCGGCCAAAGTTCGGGCACGGTGGACGCCGGGCTTTACCGCGAAATTCTGCTGAACGGCTCCATCGTGCTGCTGGTCGGGTCGTTCCTGATCGGTGCCGTGACCGGCGAAGACGGGTTGGACACGATCGCCCCGTTCATCATTGCGCCCTTCCAGGGCGTGCTCTGCCTTTTCCTGCTCGATATGGGGCTGGTCGCCGGGCGCGGCCTGCGCGAAAGCCGGGGCGAGCTTGGCCTCGGACCCGTCGCCTTCGGCATGCTCATGCCCCTGATCGGCAGCGCCTTCGGCCTGATCGGCGCGTTGCTGGTCGGTCTGTCGCCCGGCGGCGCCGCGCTTTTGATGACGCTTTCGGCTTCGGCCAGCTACATTGCCGTGCCCGCCGCCATGCGCGTGGCGCTGCCGGAAGCCAAACCCTCGATCTATCTCACGCTTTCCCTTGGCGTGACCTTCCCCTTCAACCTCACCGTCGGGATCCCGCTTTACACCGCGCTCTCGACCGCCCTCGTCGGAGGCTGATCCAAATGGAAACGCACAAAGCCAAACGCGTTGAGATCATCATCGAATCCGCGCTTGAATCCCGTCTGACCGACGCCATGCGGAAAGCAGGTGTCACCGGCTACACGGTTTTGCCCGTCAAAGGTGGCTCGGGCCGCTCCGGCGAATGGAGCCGGTCAGGCCAGGTGTCTCGCGGCAGTGGGATGTCCTCGGTGGTGTGCCTGATAAAACCCGAACGTCTGGATGAACTGCTCGACGCCGCCTTCGCCGTGGTCAAACCCCATATCGGCGTCGTCTCGATCACCGACGCCGAAGTGCTGCGCGCGGAACGGTTCTGAAATTGTGTGAGAGACAGCCCGTGCGTTACCTTGGGGTCGCGCTTGATTATGCTCTGAGCATCGCCGAACGGATCAAAGTTTGAACCCACTCCGCGGCGGACGCCCTTCCGTTGTGGAAACACGTTCCCTCCCCGTCTAAGCTTGCCCGCAACAAACAGAAGAGCGGGCAGGATGCGGAACATTCGCGTTTCCAGCGCAGTCGTGATCACCGACCTTGGCGTCTCACACGGGCACGAGGCACGCTACGTTGTTACCAACGAAGCGACGGGGCGGCATTTCTCAGCGGACGCGCGCGCCTTGCAGTTCCTCGAAAGCCTGCGGGCCGACGGAAGCGTGCAGAACGCGATCCGACGCTCGAATACATCGCCGCCGCATGCGGCTCGGTTGGTCGAGACCTTCGCACGCAACGGGCTGATCGCGGGCGCGGACCTCGACGTCGCGGCCGCCGACGCCAAGCAACCCCTGGAAGGCAAGCTCATCTCGCTGCGTTTCGATCTTGCAAATGCCGCGCGCCTGGCGCGCCGTCTGTCCTGGGTCGGACACTTGATGTTTTCGGTGCCGATGGCGTTGGTCTGGGGCGCTCTGGTGCTGCTCGCCCTGGCGGTGTTTCTAAACAACTCCGGGCAGGTCACAGCGAGCCTTGCCCAGCTTGCGCGTGGTGGCGCCATCAGTTGGGTTCCGGCGGCTCTGCTGTTTGTGGGCCTCAAAGCGGTGCATGAGTTGGGGCATATCGTGGCCTACCGGACCATGTGCCTGCGCGAGGGGTTCGACCCCGGACCGATCCGCGTCGGCATGATGATCTTCGCCGCAACACCCTTTCCCTATACCGACGTCACCAGCGCCTGGCGCATCTCGTCCCGTTGGCGGCGCGCGGCGATCGGGGCTGCCGGAATTTACTTCGAAACCCTGAGTGTCGCTGTGCTTGTTCTGGCCTGGGCCGCCCTGGACCTCGGCGCGCTGGAGCCCGCCATCCTTCAGGTTGCCGTCCTTTCCGGCGCACTGACGCTTCTGTTTAACTTGAACCCGGCGGTTAAACTGGACGGGTACTACATCCTGACTGACCTTCTCAGGCAGCCGAACCTGGCCGGACGGGCAAGCCAGGCGGCCCGCGCGGTGGTGTGGCGCGCCTTCGGGGCGGAGGCTGCGCGGCCCGGTTCCCTGGAACTGTCCTATTGGCTGGTTTCCTACGCCTATCGATGGACGATCTTTGCCGGGGTCTTCTGGATCGCGTACCGGTTCGATCCACGGCTTTCGGCTCTTATCGCCGCCGCCGCCGCAACGCTGTTGGTTATCCGGCCCTTTTTTGGCACAATGAAGCCAATTCTGACAAAGGTGACACCCATGCGGATTGGCGCGACCGCCCTTGTCTTCGGCCTGCTGCTCGTCCTCGCCTTCGTGCCGTTCCGGGCGCGTCTGGTGGTGGACGGTCAGGCCTTCGTCTATCGCACCGAATTCCTGCGCCCGTCCGAGCCAGCGCGCGTAACCGTTCTGGACGATGGGACCCGTGTGGTCTTCGCCCAACCCGACGTTCTGGTCGACAGGGCTGCGCTTGCCACGCGGCTTGAGATCGTCTCGAACATGGCCCGCACGCGCGGTCTTGCAGCCGCCGAACTTGCAGCACTGGAGGGCGACCGCACCAGTCTGCAAAACCGCATCGCGGAACTCGACGCGCGTATTGCGCGGCTGTCACCGGACATACCCGATGCCGCCGGGATGACACTCCTCTCTGGCGAACGGTTCGATGGGCAATGGGTATCGATCGCCACTGACGCCGCTGTTGCCGCCGCGACAGTTCCGACAAAGCCGTTTCTGGAGCTTCGCATTCAACAGGATCGCCTTGAGGCAGAGATGTCCGAAGATATTCAGGTCAGACTGACCGACCAGCCTGATTGCACCTTCCCCGCGCGCCCCGACCGAAACTGGAGCGATGTCGTCGCGCGCGAAGGCGTGATCACAATCGAGGCCGTCCCGCAAGACGGTTTCCCGCCATGCGCGACGCCGATTCGCAATGGTGCAGCGATTGTCGCTCGTGTCCCCTTGCCGCCGCGATCGATTGTCGAAAGACTGCGCATTGAGGTTCGTCGGTTGTTGCAGGAACGCCTTCCGTTCGAAGAAGAAGTATAAAAAGAAAGGTCAGACATCATGGTCAGGCGACGCGCGGTGGATCCCGCGGATCGGGCACCCTCAAGCGACAAGCTTCCACTGCTTTACAGAACTCTGGTTCCGCTGGCACCCGAGAGGCATCAAGCGGTGCGGGTCCTGGACAGGAAGGATTACAGCTTCGCGGCGACCGCGAACGTCATTCCGTTGACGGTGGACGAATTTCCGGTCGCGATGCGCCACTATCCGATTGTTCTGGCACCGGGTGAGCCTGCAACACCTGTCGCATTGGTCGGGTTCGAGCGGGGCCAGAACGCTCATGTCGATGCTGACGGTCAATGGACGAAAGGCGCCTATATACCCGCCTATGTGCGCCGGTATCCGTTTGGTCTTGTGCGCGAAAGCGCGGAGAGCGAGCGGCATATTCTCTGCGCTGACATGTCTTCCACGCTGTTGGGCGAGGGGGAGGAGGGTCAGCCCCTGTTCGACGCGGAGGGCCAGCCGGCTGACGCCGCAAAACGCGCTCTCGACTTCTGCCAGCGCTATGTCGCCTCGACCGAGCGGACGCGCGCGGTCATGCGGGAAGCGCAGGAGCTTGGCCTGATCGGGCCATCCGAAGTCACCATTTCGCAGGGCGACCGCAAGCGGAAGGTGGACGGTTTCGCTTTGATCTCGGAAGAAAAGCTGCGTGCCCTTGATGATGCGACCCTCGGCGGGCTCGTGCGGCGCGGTGTAACCTCGCTTTATGCGGCGCATCAGATGTCACTGGCAAACTTCACCGAGTTTGGGGCCTGACATGGGCAGACTTTTTGTCCTTGCGGCTTTGCTTTGCCTGCCGGTGCAAGCGATGGCGGTCGATGTGACAGCCGTGCTCGAACCGCTTCGGTCGGTCGAGCTGCGAAGCACCGTCAACGGACGTGTGACACGCATTGTCGAGCCGGAGGGAACAACGGTGGCCGCAGGCGATGTCGTGGCCGAGGTTGACGCCGGTGTCCAGCGCGCACGGGTCAAACTGGCCGAGGTGACGGCAGGCGCTCAGGGATCGCTGACACGGGCGGAAGAGTTGCTGAACCAGGCTGAGTTTCGGCTGGAACGGATCACGTCGGCGCGCGAACGCGGTGCGGCGCAGTCCTGGGAAGTTGAATCTGCGGCGCAAGCCGTGTCTGTTGCGAAGGCCGATGTGACCGTCGCCCGTGATGAGCTTCGCCGCCGTGAGGCCGAACTGGGGCTGGAACTGGCGACGCTCTCAGAGTTCACCGTGCGCGCGCCATTCGATGCGACGGTGCTGAACGTCGCCGTTGATCCGGGCACAATCGTGGATACGGCGACCGTGCTGGTCGAGATCGGTGCCCTCGACACGCTTCAGGCATCAGCCTTCGTGCCGGTTGAATGGGCGCGGTCCTTTTCAGGGCGCGACAGTGTTTCAGCCCGTCTGGAGACCGGCCAGACGGTTGACGCGCGGCTACGGGCGCTCGACCCCCGCGTCGATCCGGCCAGCCGCACCATCCGCGTGCTGGTCGAAGTACCGAACGCAGACGGGGCGCTCAGACCGGGAGAGATCCTCGTGATCGAAGACCCGCGATAGATGGTGGCAGAGACAGCCGAAAACGGGTCGAAGCAAACGCTCTCCGATGCCATGGGTGCCGTGTTTCGGACCGACCAGAACGTCGCCGACTTCGCGACCGCGCTGAGCCATCTAGCAGTGGCGATGACGACCGCGTCCGAAGCACATATCATTCGCCCGGAAG
>JBCBBB010000126.1:0-8482 GCA_038532095.1 Pseudomonadota bacterium | reverse complement strand
CGCTCGGCCATTTCACTGTCGGAAATCTTCACTTCTAAGACACGGTTCGGCACGTCCAACCGGATCACATCGCCGGTTTGGATCAACGCCAGCGGCCCGCCGATATAGGCCTCCGGCGCAACATGCAGCACGCAGGCCCCGTAGGACGTGCCCGACATACGCGCGTCCGACAGGCGCACCATGTCGCGATGCCCGTGCTTCAAAAGCGCCTTCGGCATCGGGATCATCCCCCATTCCGGCATGCCCGGCCCGCCCTGCGGCCCGGCATTGCGCAAGACCAGCACGTGATCGGGCGTCATCGGATAGTCTTCGTCATCGATGATCGCTTTCATCTCCCCATAGCTGTCGGCTACGATGGTCGGGCCTTCGTGCACGTGGAACTTGGGGTCGCAGGCCGCCGGCTTGATGACCGCGCCGTCGGGCGCCAAGTTGCCGCGCAAAACGGCCAGCGAGCCCTCATGATAGACCGGGTTGCTCAGGGGCCGGATGACATCGGAGTTGAAATTCTCCGCCCCCGCTATGTCGTCGCCCAGGGTCTTGCCGGAGACGGTCCGGGCGGAGAGGTCAAGCTTGTCGCCCAGCTCCCGCATCAAGGCAGGCAATCCGCCCGCATAGAAGAAATCCTCCATCAGATACTCCGACCCGGACGGACGGATGTTCGCAATGACAGGCGTCTCGCGCCCAATGGCGTCAAGATCGTCAAGGCCCCAGTCTACACCCGCCCGCCGCGCCATGGCGATCAGGTGGATGATCGCGTTGGTCGAACATCCCGTTGCCATCGCCACGGTCGTCGCATTGCGCGTGGCGGCCTCCGTCACGATCTTGTTGGGGGTCAGATCCTCCCACACCATGTTCACAATCCGCCGTCCGCAAGCCGCCGACATCCGTTTATGCGCCGCATCCGGGGCAGGGATGGCGGAGGCGCCGGGCAGTGTCAGGCCGAACCCTTCGGCAATCGACATCATGGTCGACGCCGTGCCCATCGTCATGCAGGTACCATAACTCCGTGCAATGCCACCTTGCACGCCAAGCCACTGATCTTTAGTTGTATTGCCCGCACGCCGCTCATCCCAGTACTTCCAGACATCGGTGCCGGAACCGAGCTTCGCGCCCGCATAATTCCCCCGCAGCATCGCGCCTGCGGGCAGGAAGATGAACGGCAGCCCCATCGACAGGGCCCCCATGATAAGCGCCGGTGTGGACTTGTCGCAACCGCCCATCAGCACCGCCCCATCCACCGGATGGGACCGGAGCGCTTCCTCCACCTCCATCGCGCCGAGGTTGCGGTAGAGCATCGACGTGGGCTTCAGGAACTGTTCGGCAAAATCCGGCACCGGCAACTCAACCGGCGTGCCGCCCGCCTGTAAAACGCCGCGCTTCACCCACTCGGCCCGGTCGCGCAAATGGTGATGGCAGGGCGAAAGGTCCGACCACGTGTTCAGGATCGCGATGATGGGTTTCTTGCCCCAATCCTCTTCCGACCAGCCCATCTGCATGGCGCGGCTCCGATGCCCCATCGAGCGCAGATCGTCCGGTGCAAACCAGCGCGCCGAGCGCAGATCCTCCGGCTTCTTCCGATCTCCCATGACACCACCTCCCATCGTTCGCCTGCACTTGAGCATGGAACGCCGGTTCTAGGAAGAGCGGCGCGGTTGGTTTATGGATCAGACCATGGAGAGCATCGCTGCAACCAGCGCGTCGGAGGTCGTCTATCTCGCCTTGAGGCAGGCGATCGTTGATCGCACGCTTTTGCCCGGCGAACGGTTGTCGCGGCAATCCCTGGCCGAACGCTACAGCACCAGCCAAACTCCGGTCCGTGAAGCGCTTCTGCGACTGGAGCAGGAAGGGTTGGTCCATGTCAGACCGCAAGCCGGAACACATGTGACCGGCATCGATATCGCGGGCGTGCATCAGGCGCAGTTTCTCCGCCGCTGCCTGGAAGAACGCGTTGTTGAACAGCTTGCGGCGCGTGGGAGTATCGATCTCACGGCGCTGCGCGCTTCGGCTGCAAGCGGCGCGTTCGATGCAGCGGACCTCGCCTTTCATCGGGCGCTTTTCGCGGCGGTTGGGATGGAAGCCCTCTTCCGCAACGTCGTGCCGCTATTGGCACCGTTGGAGCGATGCGCCCACCTGCGCAGCGTCACTGACCAGACACGGCAGATCACGACGCAGGAGCATAGCGACATTCTCGACCGGATTGCTGCGGGGGATGCGAAAGGCGCGGCAGCCGCAATGGCCGCGCATCTTGCGACCGAGGTGCAGGATCTGGCGGAGTTGCAAGCGGCGCATCCGGAAATGTTCACCCGCGAAAGCACCCGGCCTAACCCCTGAACAGCTTTTCTCTGCCTCTCCCTTCGGGGATACGCACAAAGCGATGCTCGACGTCTCAGGTTAAAGGCCGGACGCTCTAGATCAGCCCGGCATCCACAATGAAGCTCTGCTTGGTGATCATCCGCGCATCGTCTGACGCCAGAAACAGCGCCATCCGCGCGATTTCACCACCGTCCATGACCTGCTTTAGAAGTTGCTGAGACACCAGCGCGTTCACGTCTTCCTCAGTCGGGTACCAAAGCGCACGCTGGCGTTCGGTGAAGATGGCCCCGGGTTCAATCGCGTTCACCCGGATGTTGTCCGCCCCAAACGCATGGGCCAGCGATTTGGTGAGACCCAAGACCCCGGCCTTGGCCGTGGCATAGGGCACCATGTCCCCACCCGCGAGGCGCCAGACCACGGACGAGATATTGATGATCGACCCGCCGCCTTGCGTCGCCATCCCCGCGCGGACCGCCTGCGCCGCGAAGAACTGGGCGCGCAGGTTGATGTTCTGGCTCTTGTCCCAGTCGTGATCGGCGATATCGGCCACGTCCTGACGCTGATCATTGGCTGCATTGTTGATCAGGGCATGCACCGGACCAAGGCGGTTTTCCAGCGCAGAGATGCTGCCCTTCAACGCGGATACATCCGTGATATCAACGCTTTCAAACGCCGTGTTCGTCTCAAGTGCAAGCGCTGCACCGGCCTCTCTCTGGATATCGAGAAACCCCACGCGGGCGCCTTGCCCGGCAAAGGCGCGCACGATGTCAGCACCGATCCCGCTGGCGCCGCCGGTCACAAGAACGGTGCGATCCTTGAGGGAAGGGTAATGCGCGAAACTCATGGTTTTGCTCTTAGCGCGTCGGACGCGGTTCTGTCGAGTTGCGCCGCCTGCCGATTTGGCGTCTTGTTGGCGCGACCGCTGACGATAAGGAGCGTCATGCTCGATTTAAGGGATCTAGAATGCCTGTCCGCGCTTGCACGCCACAAGCATTTTGCGCGCGCGGCGGAGGCCTGCGGCATGTCGCAACCGGCGTTCTCGATGCGCATCCGCAACCTCGAGGATCGTCTGGAAACCCAGATCGTCCGCCGCGGTAACCGGTTCCAGGGGCTGACGGCGGAAGGCGAAGTGGTGCTGAGCCACGGGCGCGCCATTCTCGACAGCACCCGTGCGCTTGAAGAACAGGTGCGTGCGGCCAAGGGCGAGGTTATCGGGCGGTTGAAGCTGGGCACGATTCCGACCGCTAACACCTATGCCGCGCAGGTCGCCGTCTGGCTCCGCGCCGCGCATCCCGGGATCAGCGTGCAGATCGACACGACCAACTCCATCGATCTGCTTCAGGGGCTGGAGGACGGCCGGTTCGACGCCGCGCTGACCTATACCGAAGGCGTAGCGACCAGCCTGTTGCAGGTCGACCCGCTTTACGGCGAGCGTTACGTTCTGATGTTGCCCGCCTCCCTCGGCGAACAACCGGGCGGGGAAATCACCTGGCTGGAGGCGGCACAATACCCGCTGATCCTGCTGGAAAAGGAAATGCAGAACCGCCGGATCATCGACCAGATCTTTGCGGAGGTCGGGGCGGAAACGCAGATCGTTGCCGAGACAGACGGGTTCACCGCCATGGTTGCCATGGCTGTCGAAGGCATGGGCGCCGCCATCTTGCCGCATGTTCTGATCGACCGTCTCGGCGTGTTCGTCGGCGTCTCGCTTCTGCCGCTGGTCGAGCCTGTTGTCGAGAAATCCGTAGGCCTCGTCTTGCCCCAAAGACCGCAGCTGACCCCCGCCGTACAAGCCTTACGCGACACTGTGCGGACAAATACGACATCATAAGCAATAGCTATCAAATCATCCAAAAATCGAAATTGACGATACGAATTTCTGATGGCACCCCTGCGTCAGCTAGCAGGGAGGCGAGCCATGGCACCGCTCGACGATCAGAAGGGCGTCTGGAAGAAAAAGGGCACCGGCAAAAGCCGTCACACGCCCAAAGGACGCCAGGTTGAGGACGCCGCTTTGGCGGAGGTCCGCGCGCTGCTGGGCGACCGCCCGCGTCGCAGCGACCTGCTGATCGAACATCTGCACCTGATCCAGGACAAGCACGGCCATCTCTCGGCTGCTCATATCGCCGCATTGGCCGACGAGATGCGACTGGCACAAGCCGAAGTTTATGAGGTCGCGACCTTCTACGCGCATTTCGACGTTGTGCAAGAAGGCGAGGCGGTTCCACCGGCGCTCACCATCCGGGTGTGCGATTCCCTGTCCTGCGAACTGGCCGGGGCACAGGCGTTAAAAAAGGCACTGGAGGATGGCCTCGATCCGGCAGAAGTTCGCGTGCTGCGTGCCCCGTGCATGGGCCGTTGCGACACCGCCCCAGTTCTGGAACTGGGTCACCATCACATCGACCACGCCACACCGGAAAAGGTGCAGGCGGCAATTGCGTCGGGCCACACCCACGCGGATATTCCGGACTACGAGACGTTGAGCGCCTATCAGGCAGAAGGCGGCTATCAGACGCTGGCCCATCTGCGCGCCAATGGCGATTGGGAAGCGGTTCAGGACAAGGTCCTGGAAAGTGGCCTGCGCGGCCTCGGCGGTGCGGGCTTCCCGTCCGGCAAGAAATGGGGCTTCGTGCGCGCGAATGAGGGGCCGCGCTATCTGGCCGTCAACGGCGACGAGGGTGAGCCAGGCACGTTCAAGGACCGCTACTATCTGGAACGCACGCCGCACCTCTTCCTCGAAGGCATGCTGATCGCCGCCTGGGCCGTCGAGGCGGAAACCTGCTTCATCTACATGCGCGACGAATACCCGGCTGTTTTGCACATTCTGGCAACGGAAATCGCCGCGCTGGAAGCGGCGGGCATCGTCGCACCGGGCTATATCGACCTCCGCCGTGGTGCGGGCGCTTACATCTGCGGCGAAGAAAGCGCGATGATCGAAAGCATCGAAGGCAAGCGCGGCCTGCCGCGCCACCGCCCGCCCTTTGTCGCGCAAGTGGGCGTCTTCAACCGCCCGACGCTGGTCCACAATGTCGAGACGCTCTACTGGGTCGCCAAGGTCTGCCGCGAAGGCCCGGAATGCCTCAACAGCACCGAAAAAAATGGCCGCATTGGCCTCCGCAGCTACTCGGTCTCGGGCCGGGTGGCCAAGCCCGGCGTCTATCTCTTGCCCGCGGGATCGACCATCCGCGACATCATCGAGGCGGCAGGGGGCATGGAGAACGGCCATGTCTTCAAGGCGTATCAGCCGGGTGGTCCCTCCTCGGGGCTGCTGCCCGCCTCGATGGATGACATCCCCCTCGATTTCGACACGCTCCAGCCGCACGGGAGCTTCATCGGGTCGGCGGCAGTCATTGTTCTGTCGGATCACGACAAGGCCCGCGATGCCGCGCTCAACATGTTGAAATTCTTCGAGGATGAAAGCTGCGGCCAATGCACGCCGTGCCGCGTCGGCTGCGAGAAAGCCGTCAAGTTGATGCAATCCGAGACTTGGGATCAAGACCTGCTGGAAGACCTCTGCCAGGTGATGGGCGATGCCTCGATCTGCGGTCTGGGGCAGGCGGCCCCGAACCCGATCCGACTGACGATGAAGCATTTTGGGGATGAGATATGAAGGGGGCGCAAACTACGGCAGGCGCTGCTTTGGCGGCGCTCTCATTCGTGACTTCAGCAAATGCATGGAGCGAACCACCGCGCGGCTCCGAACTCCGAAGTGACATCCTGACCGCGATCCGCTCCGTCTCGGCAACCGAACTGAACCCGCCCCTTGAATTCATCGTGAACGAGTTGCGCCACGACGGCGACCTGGCCTTCGGATCGCTCCAGCCGCAACGCCCCGGAGGTGCTCCTATCACCTGGGACAGTACCGCCATCGCGGAACGGGGCGAGCCGGAAGACTGGTACGACGGCACGGCGATCCACGCGTTTTTCCGACGGATTGAAGGGCAGTGGTACGTGGATGACTACTCCATCGGAGCGACCGATGTGTGGTGGTTCAAGTCACCCCTTTGCGCCACCTATCAACGCATTATTCCGGAATATTGCTGATGAAAGATGTGATTGAGACCACCGTCACCTTTTCGCTCGATGGCGAAGACGTCACTGTTCCCGAAGGCACCACGATCTGGGAGGCTGCGCATGGCCGTGGCCTGATCATCCCGCATCTCTGCCACAAGCCCGCGCCCGGCTATCGCCCGGACGGCAACTGCCGGGCCTGCATGGTTGAAGTGGAGGGCGAACGCACGCTGGTCGCCTCCTGCATCCGGCCTGTGGCCGACGGCATGGTTGTAAAGACCGCGACGGAACGCGCTGAAAAATCACGGAAACTCGTGGCTGAGCTGTTGGTCGCTGATCAACCCGACGTGAAACACGACGGCTCCAGCCATTTCTGGGACATGGCCGCGGCCAATGGAGTCGAGACAAGCCGCTTCCCGGCCATCGAGGAAACCCGCGTTCCGCTGCTCGACAACAGCCATGTGGCGATGAGTGTGAACCTCGATGCCTGTATCCATTGCAACCTCTGCGTCCGCGCCTGCCGCGAAGTGCAGGTCAATGACGTGATCGGGTTCGCCGGGCGCGGGCATGACGCGAAAATCGTTTTCGATCAGGATGATCCGATGGGCGCTTCATCCTGTGTGGCCTGCGGTGAATGCGTTCAAGCCTGCCCAACCGGCGCGTTGATGCCCGCCACGGTTCTTGACGAAACCCAACAAGGCAACAGCAAGGACTACGACCGCGAAGTCAAATCGGTCTGCCCCTATTGCGGCGTCGGCTGTCAGTTGTCGTTCAAGGTGAAAGACGACAAAATCCTCTACGTCGACGGCGTCGACGGCCCGGCCAACGAAAACCGCCTCTGCGTCAAAGGCCGTTTCGGTTTCGACTATGTCGATCATCCGCATCGCCTGACCAAACCTCTGATCCGGCGTGAGGATGCGCCCGCCAAGGGGTTAAATGTCGATCCCGGCAATCTGTCCACCCACTTCCGGGAAGCGACATGGGACGAAGCACTGGAGCTCGCCGCCAACGGCATGAAAGGCCGGGGCCGCGAGATCGCTGGTTTCGGCTCGGCCAAATGCTCAAACGAAGAAGCCTACCTCTTTCAGAAGCTCATCCGGCAGGGCTTCAAGCACAACAACGTCGATCACTGCACGCGCCTTTGCCACGCGTCTTCGGTCGCCGCGCTTCTGGAGAACGTCGGCTCCGGCGCCGTCACGGCCACCTTCAACGAGATCGAAAACGCCGACGTCGCCATCGTCATCGGCGCCAACCCCACTGAAAACCACCCCGTCGCCGCGACTTACTTCAAGCAATTCGCCAAGCGCGGCGGCAAGCTGATCGTGATGGACCCGCGCGGTCAGGGCCTCAAGCGCCACGCAAGCCACATGCTGCAATTCAAACCGGGCGGCGATGTATCAATGCTGAACGCGATCATGCATGTGATCGTGGAAGAGGGCCTCTACGACCAACAGTATATCGAGGCCTTCACAGAAAACTGGGACGCGATGAAAAACCATCTCGCCGACTTCCCGCCCGAAAAGATGGCCCCGATCTGCGGCATCGAGCCAGACGTGCTGCGCGACGTGGCCCGCACCTTTGCCGGTGCGAAAGCGGCGATGATCTTCTGGGGCATGGGCGTCAGCCAGCACATCCACGGCACCGACAACTCCCGCTGCCTGATCAGCCTCGCGCTGATGACGGGCCAAGTGGGTCGCCCGGGCAGCGGCCTGCACCCGCTGCGGGGCCAGAACAACGTGCAAGGCGCATCCGACGCGGGCCTGATCCCGATGTTCCTGCCGGATTATCAAAGCGTCACCGACGACGGCGTGCGCTCCGCCTTCACGCAAGTGTGGGAAAGCGAAGATTTCTCCAAAGAAAAAGGCCTGACGGTCGTCGAGATCATGCACGCGATCCACGACGGCGACATCAAGGGCATGTACATCCTCGGTGAAAACCCGGCCATGTCCGACCCCGATGTCGACCACGCCCGCGCCGCGTTGGCGAAACTCGACCATCTGGTGGTGCAAGACATTTTCCTGACCGAAACCGCGAACTATGCCGACGTGATCCTGCCCGCCTCCGCCTGGGCCGAGAAGTCCGGCACGGTGACCAACACCAACCGCCAGTTCGGTGAGGATCCACCAGTCTTCTTTCGCCTCGCCCGGCGGGGCTTTGA